>CAMLSA010000001.1 GCA_946482655.1 uncultured Sphingomonas sp.
CCGCGGCCGGTGCCGCCGTTCGAGAGAACGGGGGTGGCGGGCATGAACCACAGCTTCGAGATATAGTCGTAGATGCGCTGGGCGTGGCCCTGATCGTCGGCATAGGCCGAGGCGACGCGCACGAACAGGTCCTGATAGCTTTCGCCGGGCAGGAGATAGCGGTCGGTCAGCGTGTCCTTGCCGAAATCGGTGAGGAGCGCGTCGCGGCTGTGATCGACCTCGATCGGGAAGAGCTGGGCATGAACGTCCATGCTACCCGAGGAGGGCCTGGACTCGGCCGACGCCTCCGCGAGTGCCGCCTGAGCGGTCGCGTGTTTCGCGGTCTTGGGCTCCTTGGACGGAGAATCGATGATCGTCGCCACGTCGTTCGAGCTCACTTCGCTGCTGCCAGAAAGATCCATATCGCCCGTCTCCCGCGCACAATAACACAGAACCGGCCGCAAAGGCCATGTTCCCCATCCGTTCGACTCAAGGCGTCTAGTGAAGATAGTGGTTCGGCGGGTGTATTCCAGCGCCGATTTCCCCTTATCCCCAGCTTTCAAGGCCGTTGTGGATCGTTCGCGCGGAGCCCAGCCCCTGCGCGTCAGCCACCACCACTAGCGCTGCCCCTGTTGTCTTACACTACCTATAGTGCCTCATCTGAATCCGAGCGCAAGAGTCAAAATGACAGTTCGTGGACTCGACTCGCCCTATCCGCGAAACGGGTCCCGAATTGCTGGAGGAAAAAATTTCGAATCCGCGCAAGGGGTTGGTGCCGGCCGCGCAACAAACAAATCCGCAAGCGAAATTTGCGGCTAAAAAAAATTTTCTGGGGATATAACGATGACGAGAGCGATGCCGATGCGCGCCAGTCGCTGGCATGCGGCTCGAATGGCCCCGGAAGCGCGGGGGAGGGCACGCGTTTCAGATTGCGTTCAGCCGAGCGATAGCGCCGCGCATCATGTCGGATCGCTGTCCCAAAAGGATGCGCTTCCGAAACAAGGGTGGCGAGCGTCTCGGATCAGCATTCCTCGCCGCGGAACAATATGGGGGTGGGTAGGCGGCCGGGGGGCCTCGAAAGCCGCCTTATGGAGAGCACCCACCCCCCGCCCTCCTCAAAGGAGGGAGCCGTGAACCTTATAAACCGACCATGAGGCTGGCGCGCAGCGACAAGGCGGCGCGGCCCTGCTGCTCCTCGGCGCCGGCTTCGCCGCCTATCTGGAAGCCGCTCCCGCCGCCGACCGCGCGGAGCTTGCCGACCCAGCCGCTGGTGCGTTTCTCGGGATCGAGGGTGAACGGGGTGCCGCCGGCGAAGCGCGCGGTGGTCGAACCGAGCGACCCGCCGACGAGCTGCCGCCGGCCGCCTTCGGCCTCGATCCGGAACCAGCCGGCATCCTCATTCTGCCCGTCGAAGTCGAAGCCCGCCGCGACGGTGCCGGTGACCGCGAACTCGTCGCTCTTGCGCCCGGCGACGATCAGGTCGAAGGCATCGCCGCCGCCGGTCTCGCTATAGCCCTTCTCCTTGAGCCGGTAATAGTCGACCGCGGCCTTCGGGCGCAGGCTGAAGCCGCCCATCTGAACCGTATAGGAGGCGCCGGCTGCCGCCGAGACGAGCGTGCCGGACCAGTCGCCCCGGGTGCGGCGCTCGACATTCTCGCCACCCACCGCAGTGCCCTGGAAGCGGCGCTTGCCCTTGAAGTCGACATGCGCCCAGGAACCGCGCGTCCAGCCCTGCACCGGGCCCCAATTGCCGCGCCAGTAGACGCCGACCTCATATTGACTGTCGTCGACCTTGTTGTCGGTGCCGCCATCCGAGTCGCTGCCCGCCAGATAGGCGAGCGACAGGCCGAAATTGCCGAGCTTGGTCTTGTACTCGGCGCCGGTCGCCATGCCCCAGCCGGTGATGTCGTAGGAAGCGGTGTCGCCGAGGCCCTTGGAGGTGCCCCAGCCGACCTGCTGGATCCAGTAGCCCCATCTGCCGTGGTCGGCGAAAGGGGCGTCAGGATCGGCGAGGAAGGACGCTGTGGCGCGCGAGCCCATCGTCACCGCCTCGAAAGCGCCGCCGGCATGATCGGGCAGCATCTGGCGGAGCTGCTTGCGGAAGGCGCCGCCATCGACGGTGTTGAGGTAGACGCCAGCGATCTTCGCGTCCTTGCCGAGCGCGGTGTAGATCGCGTCGTAGGCCGACGCCTGCGAGCGGTTGAGCCCGAGCTCGGTGGTGGTCTTGCGGGCGACGTCGATCGTCAGCTCGGTCGCCGAAGTCGTCGCGATGCTGCTCTTGAACATGAAGGGCAGCACGGCGCTGGCCGTGGCCAGGTTGCTCGCACCCGTCACCGATCCGGCCTTGAGGAAGGTGTAGCGGCCCTCGGCGCCGGTCACGCCGTTGATGCTGACCGCGATCTTGGAGCCTTGAGCAAAGCTGGCTTCGCCCGCGACCTGGTAAAGCGTGCTGGTCTTGCTCGCGACGTCGATGCTGACGCCGAGCGTGCCGCTCGCGCCGACCGACAGGCTGCGGATCGCGGCGGTGGTCTTGCCGATGTCGAGCGTGCCTCCGGTGACCGCGACGCCGAGGCCGGCCGCATTGTCGAGCGCGCCGGTGAGCTTCGCCCCGCCGCTCAGCGCCAGGGTGTCGGCGCCGCCGCCGAAATCGACGTTGCCGGTGAAGCTCGACGTGCCGCCCAGCGTCATGATGTCGTTCCCCGCGCCAAAGCTCGCCTTGCCCTTATGGGCCGCGTCGCCCGTGAGCAGCAGCTGGTTGGCGCCCGCGCCGAAGCTGCTGTCGCCGGTCATCGTGCCGTCGGCGATCTCGAACAGGTCGTTGCCGCTGCCGAAGCGAACGTCCCCGGTGATCGACGGCGCGGCGACGCCGCTCGCCACCACCGTCTGGCCGACGCGGGCGCCCGCCGTGTTGGCCGTCAGGTCGATCGCGACATTGTTTCCGGCGGAAGCGCCGGTCGCCGAGATGAGGCCGCTGTTGTTGACGAGGTCGACCTTGCCCGAACGGTCCAGGATCGCGGTCACGCTCGCGCCATTGGCCGAGGCGGTGCCGCCCGCGCTCGCCTTGATCTGGCCGCTGTTGCCGATCTCGGTGATCAGGCCGCCGGCGTCGACCTGCAGCGCGACCGTCCTGGCGTTGGTGGCGTTGGTGCCCGTGGCCTGGATGATCCCGGCATTCTTCACCTTGGGCACGCTGGCGCCGCTGCCGATCCGCGCCGCTGTCGCGCTGGCGCCGCTCGCGGAGACATTGCCGTTGACTGTCATCCCGCCCGCGACCGTCACCGCCTGGCCGAGCCCGCCGATGACGAGGCCGTTGCCGTTGATCCCGGCATAGGTGCCCGCGCCGGTGATCGTCCCGTCGACGACGAGGCCATGGCCGTCGCCATTGCCGGGAACCGCGCCGATCGTCACCGCGCCGGCCGCCGAGCCGATCTCCACCGCCGCCGCCGATCCGAACGACGAGATCGCCGCCGAACCCTCCTTGGCGTCCTCGATGCCGTCCTTGTCCTCGTCGTTGTCGGTGGTGCTGTTGTCCTTGGGCGGGACCGCGAAGATCACGCCGCCCGCGACATCGCCGGCGATCCGCACCGCCGGGCCGCCGAGCAGCAGATCGTCGGCGTCGAGCTTGGAGGTGTCGGACGGCGGCGTAGAGGTACGGAAGCCGGTCGCGCTGATCGCCCCCTGGACGACGAGTGCCCCGCCGATATCGCCCTCTACGGAGAGGGCCGTGGCATTCTGTCCGGCCGCGCTGACGGTGCCGGCCACCCGGACGGCGGTACTGTACTGACCGACCACCGGCGGCTGGACGCCACCACTGACGTCGCCGATGCGAATGCCGACCGAGCGGTCGCCGGTCACGGCGATCGTGCCGTCCTGGATCAGCTTGCCATCGAGCGGGCCGCCGAGCTGGATACCGGCGGAATCCTTGCCCTCGATCGTGATCTGGCCGCTGTTGGTGATGTCGCCGTTGAAGCGCCCCGACGTGCCGATGCCGGTCCGGCCGGTGCCCGCGGCGACCGGGCCATCGAGATCACCGTCGTTGTCGGCGTCGGCGGGGGCGTAGGTCTCGTCGAGGATGATCTTGCCGCCGGCGGTGTTGGTGATCGTGCCGGTGACGCCCGCTCCGGAGCGGATGCCCGCCGAATTGTCCTGGTTGGTGACTTGAATCGTGCCTTCGTTGATCACCTTGTTGCTGCTGTCGAGGATCACCGCCGGGCCGGCCGCCGTCGGCACCACCGATCCGCCCGAGGTGATGCGGATGTCGTCGGCCGCGCCCGCCTTGATCGTCGAGGTGCGGATGGTCGCGGTGCGCTTGTCGGTGACGGACGTCTCGGCATTGGCCGCGCTGGAGATGCTGATCGCGGCAAGACAGGTGGTGGCAAGCAGGTGGCGCATATGAAGCTGTCGTCCCTTGTTTCGGGGAGGTTTCCCTCCCGCATGTCTGGGAAGACGGGGACGATGTTCGGCAGCCTTGGCGTCGTGTTCCTGGGATCGTCGCGATGTCGCGAATAGAGTGGCGCCGGCTGGTGAAAGGAGGGACCGGTCCTTAGCGCGTGGCGTTGGCGAAGCTGCCGTCGACCCACACCAGGGGGCTGATCTCGTCGTGGTTGACGACATGTTCGACTTCGCCGACGAACAGCGTGTGGGTGCCGACGTCGATCATCCGGGTGGTCCGGCAGGTCAGGCTGGCGAGCGCGTCCCCCAGTACCGGGATACCCTCCATGCCGGCAGTCCAGCCGCCGGTCTCGAACCGGGCCAAGCCCTTCTTTTGTCCGCTGAAGATGCCCACCAGAACCTTGTGCCGTTCGGAGAGCAGGTTGACGCAGAAATGGGTTCCCGCCGACATGATCGGATGGATGCTGGCGGAGCGGTTGACGGCGGTGAGCAGGGTGGGGGGCTCGGCGCAAACCGACATGATAGCGGTCGCCGCCATGCCGGTCCAATTCTCGTCCTTGCCCGCCGTGACCAAGGCGATCGTCGTCGCCAGCCTGCGCATGGCGTGCCGGAAGCCGTCCTTGATCTCGTCCTCGGTCACCTGTCTCTCCTTCTCCGGATCGTTCGACCGCTAAAGAAATGCTCGCATCCACGCAATGACTTCAACGAACCAGCCGATGTTTTGACGGCTCCAAGCGCCGCTTTCCTTTTCGCGGTCAAGCGCGTATGGCGGCGCCGATTCCACGTTAGATCTTAAGAGGCTGCGGTTTGGCGAAAGAAGAGTTGCTGGAAATGCGTGGACAGGTGGTTGAGCTTTTGCCCAACGCCATGTTTCGCGTGAAGCTCGAGAACGATCACGAAATTCTCGGTCACACGGCCGGGAAAATGCGCAAGAACCGCATTCGCGTGCTCGTCGGCGACGAGGTGCTCGTCGAACTGACACCCTATGATCTGACCAAGGGTCGCATCACCTATCGTTTCAAATAAGGGCAGGGGTCTTGTCCTCGCTCGTTCTGGCATCGGGCAGCCCACGCCGCGCTGAGCTGATCGGCCGGCTGGGGATCCGGCCCGCCGCGATCGACCCGGCCGATATCGACGAGACCCCGCTCAAGGGCGAAAGCCCCGGACCTTATGCGGCACGGGTCGCCGCTGCAAAGGCCGCGCTGGTCGTGGGTCGTCATCCGGGGATGGCGGTGCTCGGCGCCGACACGGTGGTCGCCGCGGGGCGCCGGATATTGCCCAAGACCGACGACATCGCCGCCGCGCGCGCTTGCCTGCAACGGTTGTCGGGCCGCCGCCATCGAGTCCATTCGGCGGTGACGCTGATCGATCGCCAGGGCGTCGCGCGGCACCGGCTGTCGACCAGCATCGTCGCCTTCAAGCGGCTGACTTCGGCCGAGATCGAGGCCTATCTCGCCGGGGGCGACTGGCAGGGCAAGGCCGGCGGCTATGCGATCCAGGGCTATGCCGAAAGCTGGGTGCGGATGCTGTCTGGCAGCCATTCGGGGGTGATGGGATTGCCGCTGTTCGAAACGCGCGCGCTGCTCGCGGCGGCGGGGCTGCTCGGCGATGCGTGAATGGCTCTATGAAGCCGGCATCGGCGAGGCGCGCGCCGCGCTGATCGACGACGGCGCGATCGCCGCCGCCGTCATCGAGGCCGATGATGACGGGGTCCGCGCGGGAACCGTCACCGACGCGCGGCTGACCCGCATCGTCATTCCCGGTCGCCGCGCGATCGTCACACTCGATGGCGGGGAGGAAGCGCTGATCGAGCCGGTGCCCGGCGCGGCGTCGGAGGGTGGCCGGCTGCGCGTCGAGATCCACCGCGCCGCTCTTCCCGAGCCGGGCCGTGCCAAGCTCGCGCTCGCTCGGCCGGCTGCGCCCGGCGCCATTCCAATCGCCGCTCCGGACCTGTTCGCCCGGATCGAGGCGAGCGGCGATCCGGTGCGAAAGCTGTTGCCGCATCAGCCCGATGCGCTCGAGGCCGCCGGCTGGTCCGAGCTGCTCGATGAGGCGGCGACCGGCCATGCCGATTTCGACGGCGGCGCGCTGCGCCTGTCGCTGACCCCAGCAATGAGCCTGATCGACGTCGACGGCTGGCTCGCGCCGGCCGAGTTGGCGATCGCGGGAGCTGCGGCGGCGGCCCGTATGATCCTGCGCATGGGCATCGGCGGCTCGATCGGGATGGATCTGCCCACCGCCGGAAGCAAGGCGGCGCGGCTGGCGGCCGCGGCCGCGGTCGACAGGATCCTGCCCCAGCCGTTCGAGCGCACTGCGGTCAACGGCTTCGGCTTCCTCCAGATCGTCCGCCGCCGGGCGCAGGCGTCGCTGCCGGAGCGGCTGCAGGGCGATCCTGTCGGCGCCGCCGCCCGTGCGCTGCTGCGCCGCGCCGAACGCACCCCCGGGGCCGGCATGCGGACGTTGACGGCCGCCCCTGCGGTGATCGCCCTGATCGACCGGCGCACCGACTGGCGCGACGAACTGGCACGGCGGATCGGCGCGCCGATCGGCTTGCGCGCCGAGCCCGGACTCGCCATATCGGCCGGACATGCCGACGCGCAAAACCCCTAAATGCCCCGCTTGCGGCAAGCCCGAAACGGTGCGGCACGCTCCCTTCTGCAGCCAGGGTTGCCGCGACCGCGATCTGCTGAAATGGCTCGACGAAGGCTACCGCATCCCCGGTCCTCCGGCGGATCCGGGGCGCGATCCCGAGGCTGAATAAAAAGCCAAAAGCGGGCTGGACACCAGGCGCGGCCCGCCTCTATAGGCACGCCTCCAATGCGCGAGTGCCCAGGTAGCTCAGTTGGTAGAGCATGCGACTGAAAATCGCAGTGTCGGTGGTTCGATCCCGCCCCTGGGCACCATTTTTCTACTTCTCGCGAGATAACTTCGGCAGGATTTTCCAAATTTGGAATTGGCGGCGGCCGTCATTGACCCTGCTCGAGCGAGAGCGGGCCAAGATCGAATGGAGGATGGCTTTACCGGTCCGCTTTAGCATGGAGGCAGGGCACAACCCGGTGAGCGGACCGATAGCGGCACCGCAGCGATCTAGGGCAGGTCCAAAGGGCTCTCTGCCGTGCGATCACCGTCATTTCCTCTGGGCCATGATTTGATATGAATGTCGCGCCGGGGCAGCGGGATCGTGATGTTATGCTCTCGAAACAATCGCCAGATCCGGCCGAGAATATCGGATTGTACATTGCCGACGCCCTGCTCGGGATCGCTGATCCAGACCAGGACGTCGTACTCGACCCCGCGTTCGCCAAAGCTGCGCAGCCAGACATTGGGCGATGGGGTGGACAGAACCCGTGAACATTCGGTCGCGGCTTGAATCATCAACCGCTCGGCGAGTTCGAGATCGCTGTCATAGGCGACGCCAAGCGGCATGCGAATGCGGACGTCGCGGCTCGAATAGGACCAGTTTTCGACCCGCTCCGTCATCAGCAGCTCATTAGGAATCAGATGCTCCTTTCCGTCCCGCGTAATGACGGACACGGCGCGTACCCCGATCTTGTTGACCCAGCCAAATGTGTCCCCCACCACGATCACGTCGCCGGGCTTGACCGATCTGTCCATGAGCAGGATCAAACCTGACAGCAGGTTTCCGAATGTTTTCTGCAGACCGAAGCCTACAGCCAGGCCGAAGGCACCTGAGAAGACGGCAAGCGCCGTCAGATCGATGCCGAGCAGATCGATGCCCATCAGGACGGCGATGACTACGAACGCGACGGCCACCAGCTTCTGAATGAGCACGCGTTGATAGCGGTCGAGCGCCCCGGCCTGGTCGATCGAACGCCCGATGAGGCGGATCGCGATGCGCGTCCCGACGAACAAGAGCGCAGTGACGACGGCGCCGTTCAAGACACCCAGCAAGGTTATCCGGCGCGAGCCGACGGTGAGACTCGCTGCGTTCAATCCTTCGAGCAGAGGCTCGAGGCCTCGCAGCACTCCCGCCATCGCGCCAATAAATGCCATAATGCCGAGCGGCACGGCGACCGATGCGGTTGTACCGGCGGTGCGGGCCAGGCGGTGGACGAGAAATCCGGCAGCGAACCCCGTGGCCACTGCCAGGATAAGCTGGGCCGCGAGCTCCTCGAACCGAAAAGCACTCGCTCCGGCAAGAAGGACGAGAGCAATGATCCATCGGAATATGGCGCAGATTGCCGGCGGTCCCTGCTCTGCCTGTTCAGGACCCGATGAAGGCCATCGCGCTACAAGGGGCGGGGCAAGTCTTCTTGCGATCAGCTGGGCTAATGTGAACGATGCTACGCTGATCAGCGCCGCGGCCAGCGCCTGCTGGATGGCGTGGTCGCCAAGGCTCGGCAGGACGAAAAATTCCATGTCATGTCACAGCCTGAAGTGGAGCCGATATGCAAGCCGGTCGCGCCGCAGCAAGGCTATTCGGCAACCGAACGCTAGTCCAGAGGAACCCGGCCAGACGCCCTTTCATTGCACATTCACAAATGCTTGCGCGGTCTGTCGTGCGCAGGCGTTCTGCCGACTGAGTGCAGAGGATGGAGACTGCCCGCAGCAAGATCCATCAGGCAGCGCTCTGCTCGGAATTACTTAGCAGGGCAGCCAGGGCGCTCAAAATCTCGCTGCTCTTGAAAGGCTTCCCCACGAACTGGCTGACCGGCACGCCCTGCGATGACCAATCCCCGCCACACGTGCCGCTGATATAAACAACCGGGATCTCGGGATTGCAGAAGCGCGCATATCGGGCGAGTTCCCAGCCCGATGTACGGTCGCCGAGCTGAATATCCGTGACCAGGCCGGACAATTGCATCGCTCGCGCATCGATGATGGCAATCGCGGCTTCTGATGAAGCGGCCAAGAGCACTTCGAAGCCGGCTCCAGCCAGCACGTCCTCGAGCACAAGACCGATGAGAGGCTCGTCCTCAGCGACCAGGATGGACCTCACCGTCCGACAAAACTCCTGCGTTGCGGCCAAACTCGAGCCAGGCCTCTGCCCGGCGCGGGCAGCCCTATGGAAGTGCCGGCTGTTCGCCCCAACGCCCGACGAGCTAGAAATATCGGGTTGCGACATAAATGGCAACGCCTATGCTCGGGTCATTCCGAACACCGCCAGAAGGCCGAGCCTCGCTTATGGTGAGCCGGCATGTAGGGGTTCATTTCATCCGGAAAATCGTGTCCTGTCCATGCAGCGTCAGCGGTGCCCCGCCCTAATAGAGACGCTTGACGCCGAGCCGCCGACATCGTTGATGCTGACCCCGTTGGGGAACATCAAATGGTTGACGATACGGACGAAAGTGGGCCTGTAAGCCAGGCCGATTACGAAACACTTGCGGCTTTCCGCTATGAGCTTCGTCGCTTTCTCAATTTCAGCGCGCAGGCGGCGAAGGCGCTCGGAATGACTCCACACCAGCACCAGAGCTTGCTGGCGATTCGTGCGGCGCCGGAGCAAATGTTGACGGTCGGTGATCTGGCCGACCAGCTTTTCATCCAGCCGCATACCGCCAGCGAGCTTGCCGAACGGATGATCGCTCTAGGATGGCTTGAGCGGCGACCATCGCCGGGCGATCGGCGCCGCGTGCCGCTTGGGCTGACGCCCCAGTCGCAGACAATGCTCGGGAAAATGTCTGCGACTCATCGCGGCGAGGTCCTTCGAGTTCGGTCTACGCTGACCGACCTCCTGTCGCGGCTCGGTAAGAGCTAGGACAGATCTAGATCAGCAGGTGAAGCAGCCACCTGAAACCGATCAGGACTGCTGCGACGATGCCAGCCACGAGCGCGACCCCTGTCAGCATCTCGATCTTTTCCGCCCGAGACATTGCGAATCTCCTCAGCCCGCCTATATATCGTACCACGATATATCTGTTTTGAGAATTGGGAGATTCACCGTTGAAGCAGCGTCGCTCCATGCTTGTCCTTGCAACCGGCTTTCTGGCGATCACGGCCGGTCAAGCCATCAGCGCTCCGCCGACACTTACCGCCGGGATGGCGGTTTCTGATCCAGCCGGCGGAGCAGTTGGTACGATCGACAGCGTTACGGCCGATGCCGCGGTTGTCGCTACGGGAGCTCATAAGGTCGCGCTGCCGCTCACGTCCTTTGCGAAGGGCGATAAAGGCGCGGTGATAGGGCTGACCAGGACCGAACTCGATGCTGCGGCCGCTAAGGCGGCCGAGAATGCTGCGGCGACACTTCGTGCGCAAATAGTTCCCGGTGCGATGATCAGCGGATCGCAAGGCAACGCGCTCGGTACCGTGAAGGCCATCGACGGCGATCTCGTCGTGGTCACGTCCGAACATGGCGACGCGCGCTTGCCAATTGCGGCGATTGGGAATGGTCCCCAGGGCTTGATGGTCGCAATGACGGCGGCGGAATTCGGGGCGGCCGTAAAGGCTCCCAAATAGGGGCTGGTCCGATGCAGCTTCTCCGATCCGCCGTGATCAGCTTAGCGGCGTTCCTGGCCCTCAGCCCTGATGCCCTTTGGGCGGCGCCTCCGGCACCCACTCCTGATCGTGTTTCCCAGCGGGACTTGCGCAACTACGCAAGTGCGCTCCTAAAGGTACTCGAGATCCGCAGGATCGCGGGTCGTGCCTGGAAGGCGGCCGGTCCAGCCGAACAGGCGAGCCTGAAGGCGCAGTCGCAGCGTGCGATCTACGAGGTGCTGGCGCGCTACGGCTTCACCGAAGCCAGCTTCAACCAGATCAGCGCGGCCGTCGAGCGAACGCCGGCCTTGCGAAGACGCGTTCGGGATCTCGTCATGCGCGAGAGCCTGGACCTGTAACTTCATCCGCCGTTGCAGACGGCTTCATCACGGTCGACGAGCGGGGGCGTCGGCACCATCACGGGAGAACCGCGATGATCTACCTCGCCGCCATGGTGCTCCTCGCGCTGACCGCGATCCTCATCCGGCTGATCGTTTGGCTCATGGACAGGGGACGTCTTCAACGATCGAGATTGTTGATTCTTCTCGTCATTCTCTCATTCGTTCCCGCGGTCGCGAGCATGGTGCTTCTCTTCACCCGGCATTTGATCGTTCAGCATCCATGACGGAATCGGCGGTTACATCGTGTCCCGTCGTGCGAGAAGCGACGCAATAACTTTCGAAGGAGACGCGATGATAGAAACCATCGTCCGATCGCTGGGAATCCGCCCGGCCCTGTGGTCAGCTGCTCACCGCTATGATCGTCATCGGCATCGCCGTGACGGTCGCTCTGGCCGTGCACGCAGTAGCGCTGACCGGGCTCAGGCGCCTCGCGAGCCGGACCGCCAGCAGTTCCGACGATATCGTAATATCGCGCATCGCGCGACCCACACGATGGATCGCGCTCGGTATCGCCCTTTTGCCACGCCACGAAAGCCCGCGCGCGACTGACCCTCCTTTTCGGCGCAGCCGCGAATCAAGGCCGCTCACCTCCGAAGAGCCGGGCCCACAGGCCCGATGGGAGAGACGAACCCGGTCCCGCGCCGGCTCCTGGCGGCCGGGAGCTCCGATCCGTGCGGGCGTTGCTAGCGTCGGCGGGTGAGGTCATCCGCGCATAGCGGTAATATGTGGCGAGCAGGACGGCGGATGTCGTTTCTGCGGGGCGATACCAGGGCTTAACGGCTATTCCGGTGTCCTCGAACGGCAAGCGATCGATCAGGGGCAGGACGCCCCGATATCCTTCCTTGTCGCTGTGGTTGCCAATCAGCGCTTCGAAGTCGTAGCGATCGGCAGACTCCTTCACCGTCAGACCGGCCATATAGCCGGCCTTGATCCAGAAGAAATTGTACCAGCACCAGCCGAATTTCGAAGGGAACATGCCCGCTCGATTGAGGTCCGGCCTTGCCGTCAACATGTTCAGATCGGCGGTCAGCCCCACCGCGGTGTGCAATCGGAACAGGCCCATCTTGCTCTCGGCAAGCTGCACGATGCCTTTGCTGTGACAGTAGTAGATCAGGTCGTCCGAGGCGGATCCCTCGGCCAGCGTCCTCATCGCGCGGAAGCCGGGATACTCGAACCTGTTGCGGCGATCGGAACGGATGGACGCGGCATCGATCCGGAACCCGTGGCGCGCAATGGTGCGGTGGACGTCGGCGTCCCAGGCTCGTGGTGCGACATACGGCACCAGAACCTCGGTCCGGTCTCCGGACAATTCGATCAGATCCGACAGCCATTGAAGTTGCCTGTCCATGAAGGAGAGCCGCTGCCGGACCACGCCCCCATCCGTGTCCTCGTCGCCCAAATAGGCAAAGTAGACGACCGACTTGGAGATGCTCATGCTCGATGCGTATGTAGCCGCGTCAGCGTGGCCGCAAGCCGTTGGTTCGCGGTACGGAATTCGGAGTCAGGCCCGGGGCGCAGCCGGGCCCGGCCACGGGCAGTGTCGCTCCGTGGGCCCATTTAACGTCGCATCCCAACGAGCGTGCCCTTGCACCCGGCATGCACCAGCTCGAAATGCCAGTCTGGCCACCCTCTCCGCCATCGGCGGGCTATCACGCGTTCGCCGGGTCTCGCGCCGTCATCCAGCATCACGCATCCGCCCGGTTCGATCATGTCGAACAATTCCTCCGCGGCGCCGCGGACAAAAGGATGAACGGTCCAGGGCGGCCCGTCGATCAACAGAAGGTCGATCGGTTCCCCGCAAAGGCCATGGTCATACCACAGGCCGGGCCACCCCCGGGGCGACGGCTTGAGGGGCACCGACCTTATCTCGGCGTCGAGGCCGTGGTCGCGGAGCCAGGCAGCGGTCGCCTTCGCGAAATCCGTGTCCTGGTCGAAGCCGATCAGCCGGCCGCCGCCGTTCAGCTCGAGCGCCCGCGCGGCCACCAGCGATGTGGCGCCGACGCCGAATTCGACGACGGTACGCGGCCGATTGCATTCGATATGATCGACCAGCAGGTGGAGGAAACCCGCGTCCGCCTTCCAGCTGCCCAGATTGGGAAGCGCATCGTCAGGCAGGTCGAGGCGCTCCAGCAGGGATGCCCGTTCACCAGCGCCGCCGCCCGAGAGGCTTCGCAGGAGCCATGGCCAACCGATCGCTCCGAACGCCAACACATGAGCCCAGTCGGACATCGAGCGCCGGCCGGCGTCGATCATGCCCGCGGAGGCCAGGGGAAGCAGCGGGGTCAGATCGCGTGAGGTCATAGGCGCTCCTTGGCTTCGGGGCAGAACCATTATGCTGCTGAAAAGAGCCAAGCGAATGCGATCGGCCCTCGATACGGTAGCAGAAACATCTTTCGATGGCGGATGGAAGTGCCCTCAAGGCTCGGAGCGTCGTGTTTGATGCAGCGCCCATGGGGAAGAGTTGAGCGGCCTGCCCGTGAGGTCGCAAGTTCGTCACAGCGAAGACGCTCATGCGCTGCCTTCCCGCGATGATCGTCCTGTAGTTATCCTGGCGAACAAGCCATTGTGATCCGGACGGGTTCAAAACTACAAGGATGGCGAGGCGGCGATGGGGTTCGATATGGGTTCGAGGCCGGGGATGTCGTCCTGGTACAATCCGGCGATGCTGGCGAGGACCGGCATCCGGGTCGCGATCTCGACGGTTTTCGGCCAGTTCGCGGACCGCAGGGAGGCACTCGCGGCCGCCAATGCGGTCGAACCGCAACCATTCGATCCGGCATTCGACTATTCGGGCAAGGCGGACGAAGACGGCTTCTGGTTCGATTTCATCGCGGACACCGGCGACGGCTGGAACGCCACCTATGCGATGGCACGGCTATTGTCCCAGGACGTGATCGAGCTCGACAGGAAGCTCCCGCGGGGGCGTCTGCTCGTCATGGGCGGCGATCAGGTCTATCCCACCGCTTCGCGCGAGGAATATGGGCGAAGGCTTCTCGATCCCTTCGGCAAGGCCCATGAATTGCACCGTGGCTCGTGGCCGGAGACACGACCTGACCTCTATGCGGTCCCCGGGAACCATGACTGGTATGACGGGCTCAACAGCTTCTTCGGGCTTTTCTGCCGCCGGCGCATCAAGGGGCCGCTGGCTCAGGCGCGCCCGGGGCGGGTCATCGCCGGTCGCCAGACCCAGCAGAGCCGGAGCTATTTCGCGATCGAGCTGCCCGGCAACTGGTGGATATGGGGCACCGACAGCCAGCTGAAAGGCTATATAGATCAGCCGCAGATCGACTATTTTCTCCACGCCGCCACCGTCTGGATGAAGGAAGGATCAAAGCTGATCCTGTGCGTCGGAGAGCCGAGCTGGGTTCATGCCGACCCGAAGCATCCCGAAAAGGAGTTCAACAGCTTCTCCTATCTCGAGTGGCTGGCGGAAAAGGTCGGCCGGGGCCACCGGCTACGGGTGGTGCTGACCGGGGACAGCCACCATTATGCGCGCTATACGGAAGACGACCGCCACTATATCATATGCGGAGGCGGGGGTGCGTTCCTCCATCCGACTCATCAGCTTCATGACAAGGAATTCGGCTGGCCCCATCCCAGGCCGGGCCGGAAGGCCTCCGGGTCGCGTTTTTTCAAGCTGGTCGCGCGTTATCCGTCCTCATCGACGTCCTTCATGCTCGCGTTCCGCAACCTGTTTTTCCCGCTGCTGAACCCGATGTTCACCTTTTTCCATTTCCTCGGCTACGGCCTGTTCAACTGGCTGCTGGACATCAACGCGAGAATGACCGGAACAACGCTGAAAGCAGCGCTTTCGGTGCAAACGGTCGAGCAGGCCGCGGCGGCCTATTGCGGCCTCCTCTTCATCTCCCCCTGGCCGACCGTGCTGATGGCGATCGCCTATGCCGGTTATCGCTACCTGGCGCCGGTGAGAAACGGGTGGGGACGATCCGCGGCCGGCTTCGTTCACTGGGCTCTGCAGACCTCCGGGGCACTGGCGGCGACCTGGCTCGTCATAAGGTGCTTGGCCTTGCCGGGGGCGATGCCGGTCATTCTCGGTGCCGCCGCCGCCGCTCTCGCTTCCTCAGCCTTGTTCGGCGTCTATCTGCTGACCAGCCTCAATCTGTTCGGCGCCCATTATAACGAGGCTTTTTCGTCGCTGCGCATCGCCGGGTACAAATCGATGCTCAGGATGCGGATCCGGCCCGACGGCGATCTCGAGCTTCAGCCTATCGGGTTGCGCAAGGTGCCATTCGAATGGCCGTGGGGCCGCCTGCGGAATCGCGCGCTCCGGCCTCACGCCATAGAGAAAAGCCTGGTCATTCGCTGAATGCGCGACGTTGGAGGCACGCCCTTCGACCTCGCCGCGCCGCTTTACGGGCCGGCCCGACGCCTGCCTGACACGGCCTTGATCTCGCCGAGCTGCCACAGGACCAGCGCGGGCAGGGCGATCGCGAGCTCGCGGCCGCGCTTGACCAGCGAGAGAGTGACCGCGACGGTCGGATCGAGGCCGAACAGCGGCGCCAGCAGCGCATAGGCCGCCTCCTGGACGCCCAGGGCGCCCGGGATGACGAAGGCGACGCTGCGCAGCGCGAAGATCAGGCTCTCAAGCGCGATGACCTGGCCGAGGGAAAGCGGGCTCTCCATCAACCACAGCGCCAGCCATGCGCTCGCGGCGCTGGCGAGCCACGCTAGCAGGTTGAAGGACAGCGACACCGCGATCGCCACATGCTGCCGGTAAAAGGCGGCGAGCTGATCGAGCACCCGTTCGATCTCCACCTGAGCCCGGGGCAGCGTGCGGCGGGCGATCAGCCCCATCAGCCTCAGCGCGGGGCGCTGCAGGAAGACGAAGGCGAGCACCGTCGCCAGCGCGGTCGCGGCGCCGGCCCAAAGCAGCGGCCGCATGCGATGGATTGTGGCGGGATCGAGCAGGGTGACGCTCAGCATCCACAGGCCGAAGAAGGTGAAGATCAGCTGGGTCAGCATCTCGGTGGTGAGATCCACGATCATTCCGGCATAGACCCGTACCGGGGCGATCCCCCCGCCGATCAGCGTCCGCGCGCCGACGAACAGTCCGCCGATCTGCGAGAAGGGCAGGAGATCGGACGCGGCCTCGCGAACCATCCGAGACCAGAGGAAGAGCGGGAACCGGCTGGCCGGCTCCCCCGGCGTCGCCGCGAGCAGCGCCGCGCCGAGCAGCCCGAGCACCCCGATCAGGCTGAGACAGAGCAGGGCGAAGCCGCCGGGCCCCACCCGCGCGATTCCGCGCACGACCTCCCCGAAGTCGACCGCCACGACCACCCAGGCCGCCATGGCGACGCCGATCGCCACCGCCAGAAGCATCGGCCAGGGGAGCCGTCGAGTCATGCTGGCGTGGGCTTCCCCGCGAAGCGCAGGATGGAAGGCATGGCCCAGGGGGCGATCCGCGGCCTGAGCAGGCGTGCCCCATAGGGCGAGGCGGCGATCATTCTCGGCCAGACAAAGCGGAGCATGGCATAGCGCGGCGCCACCATGGCACCCAATTCACGAAGAAGAGAATGTGCCTCATGCCGAAACCTCCCGTCAGCCGAAATCAGCATAAGTTCCCCGCTCGATATCCTCCGCCGCCGCCATAACGTCCCGGTCGATCAAAGCGCCAAATTCGGCGCGGTACATATAGCCTGGCGCGTGGCCGGCGAAGCCGTCGTGCATAGCGGGATGGAGATAGATTTCGCTCAGGCCCGGCGGCAGGCGGTTGAGGATGGCGGTCATCCGGGCGCCGGTCATCCTCCCGCTCCAGGCGAGCCCGAACACCTGATCGGCCGAAGCGATTCCGCTGCGGTTCAGGCGCGACTGCATTGCGCGGGCATAGACATTCGCAACACGATCCCCGAAGCTGGAGCGGCCGGGTTCGACCGCATTGATAACGGCGCGTGGTTCGACCGGCGCGCGCACAGCGCGCATGCCGTAGCGCCGTCCGATCTTCAGGACCAAGCCGGCGATCGTCGGGTGAAGATGGAAATGCTTGTGCGCGTTGACATGGTCCAGCGGCAACCCGTTCGCCGCGAAGGCGGCGAACTGCGCCTCGATCTCAGCGGCAAGCTGGCGGCGGACCCCGGGTCGGAAAAACATGTCAATGCCGGCTCGCGCCATATTGGTGCGGAAACGGCCGTCGGCATCCACCAGCTCGGGGATCTCGGCGGGGGGAAGCCTTGGGCGTCCCTCGACCAGCACGAGGTGCAGCCCGACCCCCAGCTTCGGCAATCGCCGGGCGCGCTCGACGGCGTCGCTGGCGGCCGCACCGTTCACCATCAGGCTCGCGGCGGTCAATATGCCGTCGACATGGCCGCGCTCGACCGCTTCGTTGACCGCCTCGTCAGCCCCGAAATCGTCCGCGGTGACGATCAGGCGCCGGCTCAGGCGACCGCATCCTTGCGGCGTCGCAGGAAGGAGAAGAACTCGACGCCCTCGCGCAGGCGCCGCTTCATCATTTCCCAATCGCACAGCATTTCGGCGACGATCGACCAGATCTTCGACGGACGGAAGTAGAAGCGTTTGTAGAATTCCTCGACCTTGTCGAAGATCACGCTTGCCGGAAGATGGGGATAGCTGAGCTGGGCGATCTGGTCGCCGCCATCGGACAGGAGATGGTCGGTCCCGTCGAACCATTCATTCTCCACCGCCTGCTTGTAGAGGAAGGTGCCGGGATAGGGAGCGGCGAGCGACACCTGGATGGTGTGCGGGTCGATCTCCTTGGCGTATCGGATCGTCTCCTCGATCGTCTCCAGCGTCTCGCCGGGCAGGCCGAGGATGAAGGTGCCGTGGATGACGATGCCGAGCTCGTGGCAGTCCTTGGTGAACTGCTTCGCGACATCGACGCGCAGGCCCTTCTTGATGTTGTGCAATATCTTCTGGTTGCCGCTCTCATAGCCGACGAGCAGCAGGCGCAGACCGTTCTCGCGCATGACCTTGAGCGTTTTGTAGGGGACGTTCGCCTTGGCGTTGCACGACCAGATGACCCCGAGCTTGCCGAGCTCGACCGCGAGAGCTTCGACCCGGGGGGCATTGTCGGTCAGCGTGTCGTCGTCGAAGAAGATCTCCTTCACCTCGGGCATTTCGCGCTGGATATACTTCACCTCCTCGACGACATGGTCGATCGAGCGGACACGATAATTGTGCCCGCCGATCGTCTGCGGCCACAGGCAGAAGGTGCAGCGGCTCTTGCAGCCGCGGCCGGTGTAGAAGCTGACATAGGGGTGCAGCAGATAGCCGCCGAAATATTTCTCGAGCTTGAGGTCGCGGCGATAGATCGGCGAGACGAAGGGGAGTTGGTCCATGTCGGTCAGGATCGGCCGATCGGCATTGTGGATGACCTCGCCCGCCTCGTTGCGCCACGTGATGCCATGCACTTGGCGGAGCGGCATGCGGTTCGCGACATCGACGATGGTGAAGTCGAATTCATTGCGGCAGACGAAGTCGACCGCCCTCGTCGCATCAAACGCCTTGTTGGGCTCGACCGCCACCTTGGCGCCGATCATCCCGATCAGCGCCCTGGGATTGCGTTCGCGGATCAGCTCGGCGGTGCGGATGTCCTGGCGGAAGGACGGCGTCGACGTGTGGAGGACGATGAGCTCCTTGTCGTCGACCTCATGCTTGATGTCGTCCCAGCTCTGGTCATGTGCGGGCGCATCGATCAGCCTCGATCCTTCGATCATCGCGGCGGGCTGCGCGAGCCAGGTCGGATACCAGAAGGACTTCACCTCGCGCTTCATCTGATAACGGGCGCCGGCTCCGCCGTCATAGCCGTCGAAGGAAGGGCCCTGGAGGAACAGCGCACGCATCATCTGACCGTCTCCGCATCGGCCGATATCCGGCCGTGTCGATCCATTCTAAGCCGCTCCCCGCGCCAATCAACCGATCCCGTCACGAAGCCTGCGAGAAAGACGAGGAAGGACAGCATGTCTCTCAACGGCAACAGCCAGGGGGAAGCGGTGCGCGCGTCGCAGAGCCGGTCGACCCGGTCTGTCAGCAGCAGGCGCGCGGCGAGCGCGGCTCCGAGCAGGACAATGCCTGCCCGCGGCGCGAGCGCCAGAGTCATGAGCGCGAAGGGCAGGGGGAAGGTTGTGATCATCCCGGCATAGCCCGCCGAATTGAGCTGCCGGACGGTGGCCGCCCAGCGCAATTCATGGCGGAGAAGATCGGCCGGCGTCCGGTCGGCCGAAGCATGGGTGATCACCATCGGCGGGACGGCGACGGAAAGGCCGCATGCGCGCACCGCCGCGCCGATGGCGTGATCGTCGGCGAGGATGTCGGCGAAGCGCTCCAAGCCGCCGATCCGGTCGAGCGTCGCCCGGCGCAAAGCGATGGTCGATCCCATGCAGACACCGCCGGCCTTGAGCGCGAGGCTGGTGATCACATTGGGCAGGAAGTGATAGCTCAAGCCGGCGGCCGCCAATACCGACCAGAAGCTGGCATCGCCCCGGCCGCGATAGAGGCAGGTCACCGCGCCGATGCCGGGCCCGTCGAGCGCAGAGACGATCTGTTCGAGATAGTCCGACGGCGCCGCCATGTCGCTGTCGCTCAGGATCAGGATGTCGTGCTTGGCGGCGGGCATCATGTTGATCAGATTCCCGATCTTGCCGTTGGCGCCGTGCGGGCGCCCGTCGATCACGCAGGTGATGTCGGCGTTCGGATGCCGCGCCTTCAATTTCTGCACGGCCGCGAAGGCCGGGTCGGCTTCGCTGTTCAGGCCGCACAAAAGCTGGACTGGCGCGTCCGAGTGCTGCGTCAGGAAGGTCTCGAGGTTTTCGGCCAGCCGGGGTTCGGGGCCATGGAGCGGCTTCAGGATCGTCACCGCTTCCCGTCGGGCGGTGACGCCCTGCGGCTGCCGGGAGAAGCGCGCGATGAGGATGGCTGCGGATAATGTATAGACAATACCGAGCCCCGCCAGCAGGCCGAACGCCAGGATGAGCATGTCGACGATCACCGGAGTGGTTTAACCGGTCGCGCGCCGGTTGCCAGCGGCTTCGCGGCGTCATACCGATGGGAGAGCCGCGATGCGGCGCGGGAGATGCGGTTCTGGACGACATGGCGGAGGCGATTCTCGTAACGGGCGTATCCGGCTTTGTCGGGGCGGCGGTGGCGCGAGCCTTCGCGCGGAAGGGCTATCGCGTGCGCGGGCTGATCCGGGCTTCGAGCAGCCCGGCCAATCTGCGCGATTTTCCGGGCGAGATCGTCACCGGAGACATGCGCGATCCCGGCTCGATCGCGCAGGCACTGGCGGGGATGGATGCGCTCGCCCATGTCGCCGCCGACTACCGGCTCTGGGCACCTGACCAGGACGAGATCATCCGCAACAACCGCGATGGCACGCGGATCGTGATGGATGCCGCGCTGGCCGCCGGTGTCCGCCGGATCGTCTATACCAGCAGCGTCGCGACGCTGGCGCCCGATGACGGCGGCCCCGCCGACGAGGATCGCCCCCTCGCCGAGGCGGACGCGATCGGCAGCTACAAGCGCAGCAAGGTCGCCGCCGAACGGCTGGTCGAGGCGCTGGTCGCAGAGCGCGGGCTGCCCGCCGTCATCGTCAATCCTTCTACCCCGATCGGCCCCCGCGACGTCAAGCCGACTCCCACCGGGCGCATCCTCGTCGAGGCGGCGTGCGGGAGGATGCCCGCCTTCGTCGATACCGGTCTGAACCTCGCCCATGTCGATGACGTCGCCGACGGCCATGTCGCGGCGTTCGAGCGCGGCCAGATCGGGCGGCGCTACATCCTCGGCGGCCAGGATGTCCCGTTGCAGACGATGCTCGCCGACATCGCGGAGATGACCGGCCGCAAGGCTCCGACGGTTTCGCTGCCGCACGGCCCGCTGGTGCCGCTCGCCTGGGGTGCCGAACTGTTCGGACGGCTGACCGGCCGCGAGCCCTTCCTGACTCGCGACGCGCTCCGCATGTCGCGCCACAAGATGTATTTCAGCTCACGCCGTGCCGAAGCCGAGCTCGGCTACCGCGCCCGTCCCTATCAGCGGGCGATCGCCGACGCGCTGGCCTGGTTTCGCGCCGAGGGCATGATCGCATGATCGTTCAGGCCATCGCCTTCGCCGGGCTGATCATCTGGGTCTATCTGCTGGTGGGGCATGGCGGCTTCTGGCTGGCCGCCGAACGGGACGATGCGCCGCTGCCCGAACCGGCGGCATGGCCCGAGATTGCCGTGATCGTCCCGGCGCGCGATGAGGCCGAGGTGATCGGGCATGCGGTCGGTTCGCTGCTGACGCAGGATTATCCTGGCGCCATGCGCGTGATCCTTGTCGACGACGGCAGCAGCGACGGCACCGCCCGGATCGCGCGCGAGGCGGCCGAGGCGCTGGCGCCGGGGCGCCTGACGATCGTCACGGGAGCACCGCCGCCGCGCGGCTGGACCGGCAAGCTGTGGGCGGTGTCGCAGGGCGTCGAAGCGGCGGGCGAACGGGCCGATTATTTGTGGCTGGCCGACGCCGATATCGTCCATGCGCCCGACACCGCACGTTCGCTGGTCGCGCGCGCCGAGAGGGATGGGCTCGTGCTCAACTCGCTGATGGCCGACCTGCGGTGCGATAGCCCGGCCGAGCGCGCGCTGATCCCGGCCTTCATCTTCTTCTTCCAGATGCTCTACCCCTTTGCGCGGGTGAACCGCCCCTCCTCGCCAGTGGCGGGTGCGGCGGGCGGCTGCGTGCTTTTGCGTCGTAAGGTCTTCGCGCGGGCGGGCGGTGTGGCGGCGATCGCGAACGCGATCATCGACGATTGTGCGCTCGGCCAGCTGATGAAGAAGCAGGGGCCGATCCGGCTGTCGCTGACCCGCCGTTCGCGCAGCGTCCGCCCTTATGGCGGCTGGCGGCCGATCGGAGCGATGGTGTCGCGATCGGCCTATGCCCAGCTTCGCTATTCGCCGCTGCTGCTGGCGGGTACGCTGGCGGGAATGGGGCTGGTATATCTGGCGCCGCCGTTGCTCGCGCTGTTCGCCACGGGTGCGGCGCGGTTGGCCGGGTTCGCCGCTTGGATGCTGATGGCGGTCGCCTTCCGGCCGACCTTGCGCTTCTACCGCCGGTCGCCGCTGTGGGGCGTCGCGCTGCCGGCGATCGCGGCCTTCTATGCCGGCGCGACCTTGATGTCGGCGGTGCGCCACTGGCAGGGTAGGGGCGGCCTGTGGAAGGGACGGGCGCAAGCCCAGCTCGGTTCATGAGCGGTTCGGCCGATTTCGCCTCGGGCAAAGGGCATCGCGACGAGAATTTTCCCGTCGCGTCGATGCTCATCGCTCCCGCCCATCGCGCCCCGATCCTCGCCTTCTACCGCTTTGCCCGGCTGGCCGACGACATCGCCGATCATCCGACCGCCGCGCCCGCCGAGAAGCTCGCTCAACTGGAAGGGATGCGAGCGACGATCGCGGGCGAAAGCGATACCGATCCCGCTTCGCTGGCGCTGCGCGAGGCGATGGCCGAACGCGGTCTCGATCCCATGCATGCGCTCGATCTGCTCGAAGCCTTCCGCCGCGACGTCACCAAGCTGCGCTATGCCGACTGGGACGAGCTGATCGACTATTGCCGCTATTCGGCGATGCCGGTGGGCCGCTTCGTGCTCGACGTGCACGGCGAGGATCGCGCGGCCCGGCCGGCCAATGACGCGCTGTGCGCGGCGCTTCAGATCATCAATCATCTTCAGGATTGCGGGAAGGACTATCGCGAGATCGACAGGGTCTATGTGCCGCAGGACATGCTCTGCGCGGCAGGGGCCAGAGTGGAAAGCCTCGGCGCGAACGTCGCCAGCCCCGCCTTGCGCGAAGCGATCGCACGACTGGCGGAGAAGACCCAGGCGCTGCTCGTCCGATCGGCGGGCTTCTCGCGCTCGATCGCCGATCGCCGGCTCGCCGTCGAGGTCGCGGTGATCCAGCGGCTCGCGGTCAGCCTCGCGGCGCGGCTGCGACGGCGCGATCCGCTGTCCGAACGAGTCCATCACCGCAAGGTCGAGGCGCTGCTTCTCGCGCTCGGAGCCGCGTTGCCGAGGCTGGTGACGCCATGACCGGCTCGCCCGCGCCGTCCGCCGCCGGCAGCTCCTTCTATCTGGGCATGAAGGTGCTTCCGCCGGCCGAGCGTGCGGCGATGTTCGCCATCTATGACTTCTGCCGGACGGTCGACGATATCGCCGACGACGGGCAAAGTGACCGCGCTGGGCGGGCGGCGGCGCTCGATGCCTGGCGCGCCGATATCGACAATCTCTATGCGGGCGGTGCCCCCGGCCGCGCCGCCAGTCTCGTCCCCGCCGTGGAGCGCTTCGGCCTCGCGCGTGACGATTTCGGGGCGGTGATCGACGGCATGTCGATGGATATCGAGCACGACATCTGCTGGCCGCGCGAGGCCGAGCTCGATCTCTACTGCGATCGCGTCGCCTCGGCGGTCGGCCGGCTGTCGGTGCGCGTCTTCGGGATGGACCATGAGCCGGGGATCGCCCTCTCGCATCATCTTGGCCGCGCGCTCCAGCTCACCAATATATTGCGCGACATCGACGAGGATGCGGCGGTCGGCCGGGTCTATCTGCCGATAGAGCCGATCGAGGCTGCCGGCATCGCCACGGGAGACATCGAAACGGTGATCGGCGACCCCCGCCTCGACCATGCCTGCCGCGCGGTCGCCGCGATGGCGCAACGCCACTATGCCGAGGCGGGTGGTATCCTGGCCCGGCGTCCGCGCGGCCACATGATCGCGCCATGCCTGATGGCCGCGGCCTATGCGCGGCTGCTGCGGCGGATGGAGACGGCGGGCTGGGCCGCGCCCCGCACGCGTGTGCGCCACAACAAGCTGGCACTGCTCGGCACTTTCCTATGGCTGCGGCTGACCCGGTGAAGCGCGCCCATGTGATCGGGGCCGGGCTGGCGGGGCTCAGCGCGGCGATGGCGCTGGTCAAGGCGGGCCATTCCGTGATCCTGTCCGAAGGAGCCCCGCAGGCGGGCGGACGCTGCCGCTCCTATCATGATCCCCAGCTTGGGCTGACGATCGACAACGGAAATCATCTCGTCCTGTCGGGCAACGCCGCCGTGCAGCGCTATCTCGCGACGATTGGGGCGAGTGATCGGCTGGCTGGGCCCGACGAGGCACGCTTCGCCTTTGTCGATCTGGATCGCGAGGAGCGCTGGCTGCTGCGGGCCAACGGCGGAGCGATCCCGTGGTGGATCTTTGCGGAAGGCTGCCGCGTGCCCGGCACCGGCGCATGCGACTATCTCGATCTGCTCCGGCTGATGAGGGCAGGACCTCACGCTCCGGTGGGGGCGGTGATCGCAACCAGGGGCGCCCTCTGGGACAAGCTGCTCGATCCGTTTCTCGTCGCCGCGCTCAATACGCCCGCCGCCCAGGGATCGGCGAAACTCGCCGGTGCCGTGATCCGCGAAACGCTGGCCAAAGGGGGCAAAGCCTATCGCCCGCGCATAGCCAGCCCGACCCTCGCCGCCGCCTTCGTCGAACCGGCGCTCGCCTGGCTGAAGAGCCGTGGTTCGCCGGTGCGGCTGCGCCGCCGGTTGCGGACGATCGAACGGGATGGCGACCGGGTCGTATCGCTGGACTTTGGCGAGGGTGAAGCCGATGCCGTCGCACCGGGCGAACCGGTGGTGCTGGCGGTGCCATCCTGGGTGGCGGCGACCTTGCTGCCCGGCTTGACCGTGCCCACGCGACATCATGCGATCGTCAACGCGCATTTCCGGATCACGGCGCCCGCCGGGACCGAGCCGATGACAGCTGTGCTGGGCGGGACCGCCGAATGGATCTTCGCCTTCGATGACCGCCTTTCGGTGACGATCAGCGCCGCCGACGCGCTCGTCGCCGGGGATCGTGTCCGGCTTGCCGAGCAGATCTGGCGCGACGTCGCGGCGATCCATCGCCTGCCGCTCGAGCTTCCGCCGTGGCAGCTCGTCATCGAGAAGCGCGCCACCTTCGCGGCCACGCCCGAACAGGATCGCCTGCGGCCAGGTGCCGTCACCGCCTGGCACAACCTGTTGCTCGCGGGCGATTGGACGCAAACCGGCTTCCCCGCCACGATCGAGGGCGCCATAAGATCGGGCGAGACCGCGGCGGCGGCGGGGACCATGGACACGCGATATGTTTCGGACGGATAGCGAGAGCGGCAGCCTCGACCTGATCGATGCCGCGGTCGATCGCGCGGCCAACGCGCTGGCGAAGACCCAGAAGGACGACGGCCATTGGGTGTTCGAGCTCGAGGCCGACGCCACCATTCCCGCCGAATATCTTTTGTTGCGCCACTATCTCGCCGAGCCCGAGGATCTGGAGCTGGAGGCGGGAATCGGCCGTTATCTGCGTCGTGTCCAGGGCGATCACGGCGGCTGGCCTTTGTTCCACCAGGGCGAGTTCGACATAAGCGCGACGGTGAAGGCCTATTTCGCGCTCAAGATGATCGGCGACGACATCGACGCGCCGCACATGGCCCGCGCGCGCGCGGCGGTGCTTGCGCGGGGCGGGGCGCAGGCGGCTAATGTCTTCACTCGAATCCAGCTCGCGCTCTACGGCGCGGGACCGTGGAAGGCGGTGCCCGAGATGCCGGTCGAGATCATCCTGCTGCCCAGATGGTTTCCGATCCATCTGTCAAAAATGTCATACTGGGCGCGGACCGTGATCGTGCCGCTGCTCGTCCTCCAGGCATTCCGGCCCGTTGCGCGCAACCCGCGCGGGATTCATGTCGACGAGCTCTATGCCGACAGGGCCGGCAAGCCGGTGCGCGCCAGCAGGGGCAAATTCCTTTGGGCCGTTGGCTTCGGACTGCTCGACGTCGTACTCAAGGCCCTCCGCAGCCATTGGCCGAAGAAGCTGCGCCAGCGGGCGATTGGCCAGTGCGTCGCCTTCGTCACCGAGCGGCTGAATGGTGAGGACGGGCTGGGAGCGATCTATCCGGCGATGGCGAACAGCGTGATGATGTTCGACCTGCTCGGCTATCCGCCCGATCATTCCGACCGGGCGATCGCGCGCAAATCCGTCGAGAATCTGCTGGTCCGCCGTGATGATGGCGAGATCTACTGCCAGCCGTGCGTCTCGCCGGTCTGGGACACCGCGCTCGCCGCGCATGCGATGCTGGAGGTCGGCGGCCCTGATGCCCGCGCGCGGGCGGAGCGGGCGCTGGACTGGCTCCGGCCGCGCCAGGTGCTCGACGTCAAGGGGGACTGGGCCGGGGAGCGGCCCGATGTCCGCCCCGGCGGCTGGGCGTTCCAATACAACAACGCCCACTATCCCGATCTCGACGACACCGCGGTGGTGGCGATGGCGCTCGACCGCGCCAACGCCGGCGGCCGCGAGCCGATCGATCGCGCGGTCGAATGGACGCTCGGCATGCAGAGCGCGGAGGGCGGCTGGGGCGCGTTCGACGCCGACAACAGTCATCATTATCTCAACGACATCCCGTTCGCCGATCATGGCGCTTTGCTCGATCCGCCGACCGTCGACGTGACCGCGCGCTGCGTCTCGATGCTCGCGCAGCTCGGCCACAAGCCCGGCAGTCCGCCGATGGCCGCCGCGCTCGCTTATCTGGAAAGGGAGCAGGAGCCCGACGGAAGCTGGTTCGGCCGCTGGGGCGTGAATTATATCTACGGCACCTGGTCGGCTCTGTCGGCGCTCAACGCGGCCGGGGTCGACCCGCAAGCGCCGGTCGTCCGGAAAGCGGTCGACTGGCTGGTCGCGATCCAGAATCCTGACGGCGGCTGGGGCGAGGATTGCGGGAGCTACGCGCTCGACCGCATCGGCCACGAGCCGGCCCCACCGACGGCGTCGCAGACCGCCTGGGCGCTGATCGGGCTTATGGCGGCGGGCGAGGTCGATCACCCGGCGGTCGCGCGCGGCGTCGCCTGGCTGCAGGCCAACCAGAATGACGACGGCCTCTGGTCGCAGGACCATTATACCGGCGGCGGTTTCCCGCGCGTCTTCTACCTGCGCTATCACGGCTATCCGAAATTCTTCCCCCTCTGGGCGCTCGCACGCTATCGCAACCTCAAGCGTGGCAATGCGCGCCACGTCGCCTGGGGCATGTGAGCTTGGGCCATGTGCTGGTCGCGACCGGGCTGAAGCGCGAGGCGAGGATCGTCGCGCAGCCGGGCGTGGTGGTGATCGCGGGCGGCGGGGTCGAAGCCGATCTCGAAGCTGGCCTTGAGGCGAATACGGCGGGCGCGGTCGGCATCGTCAGTTTCGGCCTGGCGGGCGCGTTGCGCGATGGTCTAGATGTCGGCGACTGGGTGGTCGCGACGCGTCTGATCGGCGCGGTCGACGCCGAAACTGATCGCGCTTGGCGCGACGCGGCGCTGGGGCGGCTGCCGCGGCCGCGCGCGGGTGTGGCCTATGCTGATGGGAGGATGATGACCAGCATCGCCGAGAAGCGTCGGCTGGGCCCCATCGCCGATATTGTCGACATGGAATCGCACATTGCTGCCAAAGTCGCGCTGCGCCACGGCCTCCCGTTCGCCGTGATCCGATGCGTATCGGATCGGGCCGACCATCTGCTCCCGCCGACAGTCCAGGCCAGCATGAAGCCGGGCGGCGGGATCGACGGGCTGGCGATGCTGGGCTCACTGCTGCGGCAGCCGGGTCAGCTGCCCGATCTGCTCGCGACGATGGTGCATGGTGCGAGGGCGTTCCGTGCCCTGTCCGAGGGAATCAGTAGACTCGAGACAGCTCTAGGTTTCCCGGCGCGGATTGAGACTTGACCTCCGCAGTGGGTGGGAAGCCGCCAGTCGGCTTTCGACAGGATAAGGTGGAGAAGCAGACCCTTCGATGAAAGCCAGACGCCGTCATCGTGATGATCGAAAGAAGACGCCATGATAGCAGACGATGACTGCTTTAGGGTACAAGCCGCTATTCCGCGGCAATCGAGTCCTCGGGCCGCACCTTGGCCTCCCGGATGTCGGCGAGCGCCCTGGCGACATGCCCCGAGAAGACCTCCTTCGCCGGGCGCTGGTTCGAAATGTCGATGTCCCTCGCCATCGGCCCGCTGGTGCGGATGCCCTTGAGCGAGACCATCGCGGCCTTGAGCGGGTGCTTGACGATGTCCGTCACCGCGGTCGCCTCGAAACCGGAATGGACCATGCAGTCGGCGCATTTCTCGTAATTGCCGACGCCGTAATCGTCCCAGGCGGTGTTCGCCATCAGGTCGGCGAAGCTCCTCTCATAGCCTTCGCCGAGCAGGTAGCACGGCTTCTGCCAGCCGAAGACGGTGCGGGTCGGATTACCCCAGGGCGTGCATTTATAGGCTTCGTTACCGGCCAGGAAATTGAGGAACATGGTCGACTGGCTGAACGGCCATTTCTTGCCGCCCCGGCCGCGCGACAGGATGCCGCGGAACAGTTCCTTGGTCTTGGTGCGGTTGAGGAAATGCGCCTGGTCGGGCGCGCGCTCATAGGCGTAGCCGGGCGACACGGTGATCCCGTCGATGCCGAGCGCCTTGACCACATCGAAGAAATCGGCGGTCCGCCCGGGATCGGCATCGTTGAACAAGGTGCAGTTGATCGAGACCCGGAAGCCCCTGGCCTTGGCCAGCTTGATCGCGTCGATCGCGGTCTCGTAGACGCCGTCGAGGCAGACCGACTTGTCATGCATGCCCTTGTCACCGTCGAGGTGGATCGACCAGGTGAAGCCGGGATGCGGCTTGTACCGATCGATCTTCTTCTGGAGCAGCAAGGCGTTGGTGCACAGGATCACGAACTTCTTGCGATCGAGATAGCCCTGGACGATCCGGGGCATGTCGCGATGGAGCAGCGGCTCGCCGCCGGCGATCGAGACGACGGGCGCGCCGCATTCGTCGATCGCCTCCATGCACTGCTCATAGGAGAGGCGCTGGTTGAGGATCTCGTCGGGATAGTCGATCTTGCCGCAGCCGTTGCAGGCGAGGTTGCAGCGGAACAGCGGCTCGAGCATCAGCACGAGAGGGTAGCGTTCGACGCCGCGCAGATGCTTGCCCATGATATGGGCGCCGATGCGCACGACCTGGCTGAGCGGAATTCCCATGAGCGTCTTTCTCTATCCTCGAGCGCGAGCCGGGAGACGGTCCAGCGCCGCCGGCAGGCGGAACTCGACCTGCTCCTCCACCCCGTCAAGGGTCTCGACCGTGACCGGCGTCAGCGCTGCGATAGCCGATATCACGCTCTGGACAAGCTCCTCGGGCGCCGAGGCGCCGGCGGTCAGCCCTATAACGTTCTTGCCTTCGATCCACTTGGGATCGAGCTCCGCGCCGTCGGCGATCAGATGGCTCGGCAAGCCGGTCTCGAGGCCGATCTCGCGCAGCCGGTTGGAATTGGAGCTGTTGGCCGATCCGACCACCAGAAGCAGATCGGCCACCTTGCAAAGGTCGCGCACCGCCGTCTGGCGGTTCTGGGTCGCGTAGCAGATGTCCTCGGTTTCGGGCCCGGTGACGTCGGAGAAGCGCAGCTTGAGCGCATCGATCACCGCGCGGGTGTCATCGACCGACAAGGTGGTCTGGGTGACATAGGATATCGGCGTGTCATCGGGCAGATCGAGCGTGCCGACCTCCTCGACGGTTCCGACGAGGTGGATCGGCGCATCGATCTGGCCGATCGTGCCCTCCACCTCTGCGTGCCCTTCATGCCCGATCAGCACCAGCGTGCGCCCCGCCTGGACATAATGGCGGCCCTGGGCGTGGACCTTGCTGACCAGAGGGCAGGTGGCGTCGAGCACCGGGAGCCTGCGTGCCTTCGCTTCGGCCTCGATCGACTTGGCGACGCCGTGCGCGCTGAACACGGTGACCGCGCCGGCCGGCACCTCGGACAGTTCGTCGACGAAAACCGCGCCTTTGGCGCGCAGCTTCTCGACGACGTGGCGGTTGTGGACGATCTCGTGGCGGACATAAACTGGCGCGCCGACGCGATCGATCGCCCGATCGACCGTATCGATCGCCCTGATGACACCGGCACAGAAACCACGGGGTTGAGCGAGAATGATCTTCACCGAGACCCTCCACTGGGATCGTTACGACATGTATTTCAATCCAACACCTACGAAAACCTTTTTGCGCTGCACTGCACCGCACCGACTAGCGTAAAGCACCGATTAACGCGAGCCGGGCCATCCGACTTGCCGCCCCCGCCACCTTCCACGAGAACAGTGCCATGATATTCCGAATCGTCTTTCCAGCTCTGCTGCTGGGCCTCGCCATCGCCTTTCCGGCCCAGGCCGAGCCGTCCGATCCGGCGGGCCGGATAGCCGCCTATAATGACGGCATCATTGCCATCATGAGGCAGCGGCTGGGTTTCGAGGCGCGGCGGGGCCGGTTCGAAGCACTGGTGCGCGAATATTATGACATGCCGGTGATCGCGCAACTGGTCGTCGGCCCTAAATGGACGGGCAGCAGCGCCGCCGACCGGAGCGCCGCGGTCGCGGCGCTGACGCGCCATTCGGCGGTGTCGCTGGCGAAGAATTTCGTGAAGTTCGGTGGAGAGACGTTCGTCGTCGATCCCAAGGTGATCGAGCGCGGCGCGAGCAGGATCGTCCGCGTCAGGATTGGCGGCGACACCCTGCTCTATGTGATGCGCAAGGGCACAGGCGGATGGAGGATCGTCGACGTGGTCGCCCAGGGTGTCAGCCAGCTCGCGGTGCAGCGCTCCGACGTCGCCGCCGCGGTCGCGGCCGAAGGGGCGGGCGGATTGGCGAAGCGCCTGGCGAAACTGGACGCGGCGGCGCGTTGATATTCTAAGCCCCTCCCCTTCAGGGAAGGAGTGTAGCTGGCCCGCTGCTCAAGCCTTTCTCCTTTCTGGCGGCCCCAGCAACGCGGGCTCGAATATCAGCGCGCAGACCAGGGTCCACGCCAGCGAGATCATCAGGATCTTGCCCATGCTCGCGGTGCCCGGGTGGCTCGACAGCCACAGACTGCCGAACGCCGCTCCGGTGGCGAGTGCCGAGAAGAAGACCGCTTTCGCGAGGCTCGACTGGAGCAGATGGGTGGCACCGCCGCGCCAGGCCATCACGAAATAGATGTGGAAGGCGACCCCCACGCCGAACAGCAGCGGAAAGGCTATGACGTTGGCGAAGTTGATCGGCTGACCGATCAGCACGCAGGTGCCGAGCGTGAGAAAGCCTGACAGAACCACCGGTGCCAGAGTGAACGCCACTTCGCGGACATTGCGGAGCACCGCCAGCAGCAGCGCGCTGACCAGAACGAGCGCCAGCGCGCCGGCCTGGATGAAGGCGATCGCAATAGTGTGCGCCGCTTCCTGGGTCGCCACCGCGACCCCCGTCGCGTCGGGGGCGATCGCGCGGACTGCGCGGGTGAAGCGGGACAGCACCTCATTGTCGGTCCCGTCGCCGCTCGGCAGGACCTGGATCCGCGCGCGGCCGTCGGCGGTCACCCAGTCGCGGCGGATGTCGGCGGGCAGATCGGCCAAGGTGACCGGCCCCGCCTGGAGCGACACCCGCATCTGATCGAGCATGATCCGGAGCGGGTCCACGAGTATGGTCGCCGCCTTCTGCCGAACCGCCGGCGGACCGCTCGCCAGCCGAGAAAAGGCGGCGGCGAGCCGGTTCGCGTTAGCCGCAGCGGATCCGCCGGCCTGTCTGGCCGCGCCACGGAGCGCGCCGGCCGTCGCGCGCAGCGCGGCAATGACCTCGGCGTCGCTGGGCGGAGGGGAGGGGGCGATCGGGTCGAGCGTGAGATCGAGCAGCATCTGCGCGTCGGCGATGGCGGCGAGCTTGGGCTGCTGCTCCTTGGGCACGAAGCTCTCGATCGTCAGCACCCGTCCGACCTCGGGCAGTTTCTCGAGCCGTGCGGCGAGCGTGCGGGCGGCGCGGATGTCGGGCGCCAGGATCTCGATGACGTTGGGACTGCGGTCGCGGTCGCGCATCAGCTCGTTGAGCGTCGCCATGGCCTCGCCCTCGGCTGCGCGAAGGTGGAGCGGATTGAAATCGAAGCGGACCAGGGGGAGCAGCGCCACGCTGATCGCCATCGACATGCAGAACCATGCCAGTACCAGCCGTCGGCGGCGCAGCAGGAAATCGTCGAGACGGGCCAGCCATTGGGGGATGTCGCGCCGGGACGCGGGTCGCGGCTGCAGGATCACCAGCAAGGCGGGCAGCAGGGCGACGCTGCAGCCGAGCGCCACGATCATCCCCATGCCCGCGACTATGCCCAGCTCGGCGATGCCGACATAGGCGGTAGGCAGGAAGGCGAGGAAGCCGAGGCAAATCGCACCAGCGGCCAGCAGCAGCGCGGCGCCCAGCGCGGTCGCGGCGATCCCGATCGCTTGCGTCGGATCGAGGCCCGGCCGGCGATCGGCCTGGAAACGCACGCCGATCTGGATTCCGAAATCGATTCCCAGGCCCACGAACAAGGGGATGAAGGCGACCGAGATGAGGTTGAACTGCCCGACGGCGAGCAAGCCGAGCGCTGTGGTAACGACGAGGCCCGCGAGCGTGCTCAGCATGATCGCGGAGACGATTCGCCATGAGCGCGTCGCGAGCCACAGGGTGCCGAGCATCGCCGCGATCATCGCCCCGCCCACGAGCCAGGCCTTGTCGGTGAGCGACGCGAACTCCTCGTCGGCGAGCGGCACCGAGCCGGTCAGCCGGACCCGCACGCCATGGGCGGGATCGAGCTCCAATGCCCGAGCGGCGGCGCGGATCGCCCCGCTTGCCCTGTCACCGGGCTGCAGCGCCCCAAAATCGAGGATCGGGCGGATCAGGATCAACCGCCGCAGCGGCGGCCGCAGGCCGGATGACGTGTCCGACAACAAGCTCTGCCAGGAGAAGCGCGCGGGCTTGCCCGCGGCCTGGCTTTCGAGCGCATCGGCGATCGCCGCCATCGGCCTTTCGATCCGGTCCAGCCGCGCCTCGCCGGATTCGACGCCGCGCAGCATCGTGCCCAGCGCATCGGCAATGCCGCGCAGGCTGGGGTCGGCCGCGAGCGGCCCGAGGAAGGGCTGCGCCTCGATCATGCGCGCGGTCGCCGCCGACACGTCGCGCGGGGACGCGAACAGCAGGCCCTGTCGGGCGAAATAGTCGCCGCCATCGACGCGGACCACCTGTTCGAAATGGTGCCGGTCGGCGGCAAGCCGGGCGGCGAGCCGGGCGGCGGCGCCCTCGGCGAGCTCGGGCGTGTCGCCGTCGACCACCGTGAGGATCGCGTCGCCATATCGCGGGAAGGCCGCATCCATCCGCCGCTCGTTCAGCCGCCAGGCGACGTCGGGCGAGATTAGCGCGGCGCTGTCGGTGGTCATCGCGAAACGGGCGGTGATGGTCGCCAGAGCCGCTGCGACCAGAGCGGCGGCGAGCAACAGGACGACGAGCGGCCGGCGCGCACTGGCGGTGGCGATCCGGGGGAGGAGGCCGATCTCCATTGCCCGCGCTAGTTCACGAAGTGGCGAAGCTGCAAGGCGATCCGCTGATCGGTACCGTCGTGGCCGAAGGCGGCCTCCTCGAACTTGGGCGGCGCCATCCGGATCTTGGCGTCGTTGGAGAAACCAACCCCTTCGAGCGGAATGCCGAACCAGCCTCGATCGACCTCGCCGTTCGAATTCTTGTCGTGGAAGGCCTGCGCCCCATAGCGGCCGGCAGGCACGTTGCGGACAGTGACGATCGTGGTACCGAGCGTGGCGGGTGCGTCGCCGGTCCAGCGGCAGTCCTTGAGAAAGGTCGACTCATCGCAGATCGACACGAGGACGCGGCCCTTGGAAAGTCGGACGCCGCTGACCGCGACCTCGATCGAACCGACCGATGTCGCGCCCAGCGGGAGGGGCAGCGCCGCCATCAGGATCAGGCGTCGCATCAGCGGAGTCCCCCGAACGGTCATGCCCAATCGCACCATAGCACATCACCTTTGTCGAGCCTCATATCGCTGAGATATTCCGTAACGCCATGTGGATCGGGCGTTGGACCATCCTTCATGTGGGGCTATATCGCTGCCGGCACGCGGCGCAGATCGCGGGAAGCTGATCTGGCGCACGAGGTGGATGGCAGGAACGATGGACGACGACCATCTGGTGGCGGGGATCGAACTTGGCGGCACCAAGAGCATCGCGCTGATAGCACGCGGCCGCGAGGTCATCGAGCAGGCGCAGTTTCCCACCGGCGAGCCCGCCGCGACGCTAAATGCGCTGAGCGGACAGATCGAAACCTGGCAGGCCTTGCATGGAACGGCCGAGGCGGTCGGGATCGGCAGCTTCGGTCCGCTTGGGCTGGATCGCAGCCGCGCGGATTACGGCCGGATCACCTCGACGCCCAAGCCCGGCTGGGCCGGCGTCGATCTCGTCGGCCATTTTTCGCGGCGATTCGACGTGCCGATCGGTTTCGACACCGATGTCGCGGGGGCCGCGCTCGCGGAACATGCCTGGGGCGCCGGACGGGGCTGCGGCGTCGCGGTCTATCTGACCATCGGCACCGGCATCGGCGGCGGAGTAATCGTGAACGGGGAGCCTGTTCACGGCCTGATCCATCCCGAACTCGGCCATGTCCGCGTCCGCCGCATCGCGGAAGACCACTTCGCGGGAATATGTCCCTACCACCGGGACTGCCTCGAGGGGCTCGCCTCCGGTCCGGCGATCGCCGCGCGAGCCGGTTTGCGCGGCGAGCAGATCGGCAACGATCATCCGGTCTGGGGAGCAGTCACGGCCGAGGTCGCCGAGCTGACGGCGATGCTGATGCTGACCCTGTCTCCCGAGCGGATCATGATAGGTGGCGGTGTATTTGCCGAGCGGCAGCCGTTGCTTGGCATGATGGCGTCGCGAACCGCCGAGTTGCTCTCCGGCTATCTGTCCGGAGTGAACGCGCCCGAGCTTGCCCGGATCATCGCGGCGCCGGGGCTGGGCATGATGGCGGGGCCGCTCGGCGCGATAGCATTGGCTTATCGCGCCGGACCCTGAGCGGGCGTTCGCGGCGAAAAGCCGCTTGAGCGCCGTGGATTTGCGCGCGGCGGGCGGCCGGTGCGGATGATCCTGCCCTTCGGGGGTTACTATCCTGAGCTACAGGATCGCATCGCGGGTCGAGGCCCCGAACCGCCGGATCGTCGAGCGTCAAGGCCGGAACCGTGGGAAGTGCGAAGCGTAGTCTCGAAAGCGCCGTTGGGACGGGGCCAAAACGGCACAGGAAGGCCGCGGGTCGATGCGCCCGAGGGCGACCGCTTGAAATCGAGCCCGATCGTTTCCTTATTAGCATAGGGAGTGGACGGAAATCGGCCCGCACGGGTACCGCCGTCGCTACAAGAGAGGACTCGCCGATGAATTCTGGTCGATCGCGCAACTGGATGTGGGCCGACGCCGTCGACCTGATCGACCGGGTCCAGCGGCTGCATCAGCAAAGTTTCGCGCCGGTTCGCGCGCGCGGGGGCGCCCCCGCCTGGGAGCCGCCGGCCGACATGCTAGAGACCGACGACGAGGTTTTGGTGCTGGTGGCGCTGCCCGGCGTCGATCTCGACCAAACCGAAGCGGTGATCGAGGATGGGGTGCTCGTCGTGCGCGGTCACCGCATCCTGCCCGCCGAGCTGCGCACCGCCAAGATCCACCGCCTCGAGCTACCGCAGGGCCGTTTCGAGCGGCGCCTGCCGCTGCCGACCGGCCGCTATGACGCGGTCCGCCGCTCCAGCGCGCATGGCTGCCTGCTCGTGACCATGCATAAGGCCCGTGGAGGGGCTCGCTGATGACCGAGACTATAACCCACAAGGGGCCCACCGAGACCGGCGCGGCCGCCGCCGAACCGCAGCGGACGCTGCCTGAACTCCCGGCCGACGCCATGATTATCGTGCCGGTCCGCAATTTCGTGATGTTTCCCGATGTGGTGATGCCGCTTACCCTGGGCCGGCCCGCGTCGACCAATGCGGCGCAAGCCGCGGTACGCGAGAGCCGTCCGGTCGGCATTCTCACTCAGCGTGATCCGGAGTTGAAGGATGTCGCAACGGTCGACATGCATCACATGGGGACGGTCGCCAATTTGCTGCGCTACATCACCGGCCCCGATGAGACCAATCACCTGATAGTCCAGGGCGAAACGCGCTTCCGCGTGCTCGAATTCCTCGATGGGTGGCCCTTCATGGTCGCGCGGATCGAGCTGATCACCGATCCCGAGGCCAAGACAACCGAGATCGAGGCGCGGTTCATCAATCTGCGACAGCGCGCGCTCGAAACCGTCCAGCTCCTGCCGCAGGCACCGCAGGGCCTGGCCGAGGCGATTCAGAACATCCAGTCGGCATCGTCGCTCGCCGACATGACCGCCGCCTATCTAGACATCTCGACCGACGAGAAGCAGGACATTCTCGAGACCGTCGCGCTCGACAAGCGGCTCGACAAGGTGCTCGCCCTGCTTGCCCAGCGGCTGGAAGTGCTCAAGCTGTCGGCCGAGATCGGCAAGGGCGTTCAGGAGAAGCTCGGCAATCGCCAGCGCGAGCATCTGCTCCGCGAACAGATGGCCGAGATCCAGCGTCAGCTCGGCGAGGACGAAGCCAGTTCGGCAGAGCTGGCTGAGCTCCGCGAAGCTGTCGAAAAGGCCGGCATGCCCGAGGAGGTGGAGAAGCAGGCGCTGCGTGAGCTTCGACGGCTCGAGCGGATGCCCGATGCCGCCGCCGAACATGGCATGATCCGCACCTACCTCGACACGCTGGTCGATCTGCCGTGGAAGGAGCCCGAGTCCCCGCCGATCGAGATCGATATCGCGCGCGAGCAGCTCGACAATGATCATTATGGCCTCGACAAGATCAAGCGCCGGATCGTCGAATATCTCGCGGTGCGCAAGCTCGCTCCCAACGGCAAGGCTCCGATCCTGTGCTTCGTCGGCCCGCCGGGCGTCGGCAAGACGTCGCTCGGCCAGTCGATCGCCAAGGCAATGGGGCGCGAATTCGCCCGGGTCAGCCTGGGCGGCGTTCATGATGAGGCCGAGATACGCGGCCACAGGCGCACCTATATCGGCGCGCTGCCGGGCAACATCATCCAGGCGATCCGCAAGGCGGGCACACGCGACTGCGTGATGATGCTCGACGAGATCGACAAGCTGGGCCGGGGGATCCAGGGCGATCCTTCGGCGGCGATGCTCGAGGTGCTCGATCCCGAGCAGAACAACAGCTTCCGCGACAATTATCTTGGCGTGCCGTTCGATCTCAGCCGGGTCGTGTTCATCGCCACGGCGAACATGCTCGACACCATCCCGGGGCCGCTCCGCGACCGCATGGAGATCATCTCGCTGGCCGGCTACACCGAGGAGGAGAAGCTCAACATCGCCCGGCGTTATCTGGTCCGCCGTCAGCTCGAAGCGAATGGCGTGACAAAGGAGCAGGTCGAGGTCGATGACGCGGCGCTGACCGCGATCATCCGCTATTACACCCGCGAGGCGGGGGTGCGGAATCTCGAGCGCGAGGTCGGCAAAGTAATCCGTCATGCCGCAGTCCAGATCGCGGATGGCAGCAAGACCCGCGTTGCGATCGGCGGCGACGAGGTCGAGGAAGTCCTCGGCGGGCGGATCTTCGAGAATGAGGTCGCGCAGCGGACCAGCGTGCCCGGAGTATCGACGGGGCTCGCCTATACGCCGGTCGGCGGCGACATCCTGTTCATCGAGGCGACCAGGATGCCAGGCAGCGGCAAGCTGATCCTGACCGGACAGCTCGGCGACGTGATGAAGGAAAGCGCGCAAGCCGCGCTCAGCCTCGTCAAGAGTCGCGCCGAGGCCCTCCGCATCGACACCGAGAGGCTCGAAAAGAGCGACATCCATGTCCACGTTCCCGCCGGCGCTACGCCCAAGGATGGACCCAGCGCCGGGGTGGCCATGTATATGGCGCTGACTTCGCTGCTCACCGACAAGACGGTGCGCAGCGATACCGCGATGACGGGCGAGATCTCATTGCGCGGGCTGGTGCTGCCGGTCGGCGGGATCAAGGAGAAGGTCGTGGCGGCGGCGGGCGCGGGGATCACGCGCGTGATGCTGCCCGCGCGAAACCGCCGCGACTTTGACGACATCCCCGCCAACGCGCGCGAGAAGCTCGAATTCATCTGGCTGGAGAAGGTGGAGGATGCGATGCGCGAGGGACTGGATCCTTAAGCTTATGGCGTCGCCCCGGCTTTCGGCCGGGGCGACGATTCAGGGCACCAGCACAGCCGCTCCCTCCAGCTTGCCCTCGCGCACACTCGCGATCGCCCGGTTCGCCTCATCGAGCGGGAAGCTGGTGGTCGTGGTGCGAAGCCCCGATTGCTCGACCGCCGCGAAGAAGCTGGTGCCGTCTTCGCGCGTCAAATTCGCGACCGACAGGATCGAGCGCTCCTGCCACAGGTCGGCATAGGGAAAGGCTGGGATGTCCGACATGTGGATGCCCGCGCAAACCACCTTGCCGCCCTTGCGCACGGCCTTCAGCGCGAGCGGTACCAGCGCGCCCAACGGCGCGAAGATGATCGCCGCATCGAGCGGCTCGGGTGGCGGCTCGCTGGAGGCTCCAGCCCAGGCGCAGCCGAGCGAGCGGGCGAAGGCCTGCCCCGCGGCGTCGCCCGCCCGCGTGAAGGCATGGACGGTGCGTCCTTGCCAGGCCGCGACCTGGGCGAGGATGTGCGCCGCCGCGCCGAAGCCGTAGAGGCCTATGACGGGGGCGTTGCCGGCAAGGCGCAGCGCCCGCCAGCCGATCAGTCCGGCACAGAGCAGGGGCGCCGCCTCGACATCGGAGAAGCGGCCGGGGATCGGGAAGCAGTAGCGCGCATCCGCGACGACATGGCTGGCATAGCCGCCGTCGCGCGTGCAGCCGGTGAACAAGGGACGATCGCACAGATTCTCCCGGCCGGAGCAGCAGTAGGCGCATTCGCCACAGGTGAAGCCCAGCCACGGCACGCCGACCCGTTCGCCGATCGCGAAGCCGCTCACGCCGCTGCCGATCGCCGCGACCCGGCCGACGACCTCATGGCCGGGAACGACGGGATAAGCGGCCGGGATGTCGCCGTCGACGACATGGAGGTCGGTGCGGCAGACGCCGCAGGCGGCGACCTCGATCAGCATTTCGGTCGCGCCGGGCACCGGGACGGACCGGCTGACCGCCTCGAGCGGCGCGCCGGCGCTCGGCACGATCATCGCCTTCATCTGCGGCATGAGGGATGCTCCGATAGTCCGGAGCCTTATCCGGATTTAGCGCGCGGCTGTCTATGCCGCCTGTCGCACCGCGCGCCGTTCCAGGAGAAGCGATGCAATCCGATAGGTGCGCTCATTGTCGACATCGATGGCATGGCTGCCGTCGGCGAGGATGACGGGCTCTATCCTGAGCCTGAGGCGCCGTCCGAGTCGGGCGAGCGCGCCGCGCAGGGACAGCCGGCCACACGCCATAAGCGCCACGTTGATCGGGCCGACCGCCATGAGGAGGCGCAGCGGCTTCTTGGCGAACTGACCCCCGCCGCGGAAGGTCTCGGCCGCCGACAGCGCCTTGGGTCCCGCAAAGGCGTAAAGATTGCAGTTCGAATAATAGTCTTCCCGGAAGCGGTAGAAGCGGCGCTGCCCCTCGGGATGGGCGGCGAGCACCGCCGCCTTGTTCGCCATCGCCAGCGCGACATCGGCCCCCGTCCGCAGCATAGAGATCATCTTGCCGACCGCGGCGGGCGTCAGCAGCACATTGTCGGCGGTCGTCACCAGCATCTTGTGATCGATCCCCCCGGCGCCCGCGAACACGCTGTCGGCGAGGTTGGGCGCGGCGGCGACGAACTCGACCGGCAACAAGGCGCTCGGCAGCGCCGCCTCGATTTCCGCGAACATCTCGGGCTCGACGACGATGCGCAGCAGGCCCAGGCCGGGGGCCGCCTTCAGCGCGGCGACCACGTGGGCGATCAGCGGCTTGTCCGCGATCCGCACCAGACATTTGTGCGAAATGCCCGCAGCCTCGGCGAGGGGATCGGTCCGGCTGGCCCGCTGCGCGGCAAGGACGATCGCGGTGAAGCCGTTGTCAGGCCGCGGCACGATCGAGCGCACGTTCGAGGAGGCCGTGACGGTCGAGGCTTTCGGTCAGGACCGTCTCGATCAGCTCGCCGTGGGTCCAGCCGATCTGCGCGGCAGCCATCGCGATCGTCTTCCTCGACCAGAGGTTACAGTTGAGGTTCACCTCCATGAACCGGACCTCGCCGGCCTCGATGTCGAGTCGGAATTCGAAGCGGCCATAGTCGAAGGGAGTGAACTCGCGCAGAATTTCATATGTCTGACGCTCGGCCTCGGCGATGATGCGGCGGTCGTCCAGCGGGCGGATCGCATAGGCCTGACCATCGACCAGATTGCGTTTCTCCGCATAAGTGCGGAGCCGGCCCGGATCGTCCTGCTCGACGATCTGGATCGGCAGCAGGAAGGGCTCGCCGTCACGGGTGATCACCGCGACCTCGATGTCGTGACCCGCCACGAACGGCTCGACGATCGCATCATGCCCATCCGAGTGGATGCGGCGGATCGCGGCGAGCAATCCGTCCCAGTCATGGGCGGTGCTGATGCCCCAACTCGCCGAGGAGGCGTTCGGCTTGATGACGAACTGTGCGGCGGCCGGCGCGTCGAGCGGGTCGACCGGCGCGCCGCGCCGGAAAACCGCCCAGGGTGCGGTGGGTAGTCCGCGAGCGAGCGCGATTCGCTTCGACAGATGCTTGTCGTCGGACAGGCCGCGCAGAATCGGGCTGGCGCCGAGATAGGGCAGGCCGTGCCGTTCGCACAGCAGCGGCAGAAGCATCTCGGAGTTGAGAAAGCCGCCCCGGTTGAGCAGCGGGAAGACGAAATCGGCCTGTGGCCGTGCGAACAGGGCCTCGTAGCTGTCGGCCAGTTCGAGGCCGATGCCGATCTGTTCGAGCGCATGGCGCATCTCGCGATGATAGGTCGCGTGGGTGCCGTGGGTGGGATGCAGGCCTCCCTCCCAATGCACATGCTTGGCGATCAGCAATATCCTCAGGGCGCGCTTCGCCGCCGCGGGAAGCGCACGTGGCGCCGCGAGACAGATCATCGAATTCCTCCAGGCTGAGGCGGACCATGGGGGTGATTCCCGCCAAGCCGATCGCCCAAGCTGCACCGAGGGTTACCGCTCGGATGTGACGCTAAAGCTACGATTTCGTTGCGAGCTGGTGTGCGAGCAGCACGCCATAGCGGCTTTCGCCCAGCCCGCGCCGGGCGGCGCGCTGGGGCATAAGCACGCCGGGCTTTCCGTTTCCTTCGATCAGCAGCGGGCCGGAAGGCGTCAACGCGATATCCCAGCCGATCAAGGCGTAATCCGCAAAGGCTTCGCCGTGCGCGCGGACCGTCAGCGCCGCCGCTGCGGGCCAGTGCGGCAATATCCGACCGGCGATGCGGCCCCCGCCGACCGGGTGAACGACATGATCGCCGCCGCCATAACCCTGGCATGCCACTCCCAGAGCGCCGGTCTCCAGATCGACCGGAGCGATGAGACCGCCGGCTTTCATGTTGTCGACCCGCGCTCCCGGATCGGAGGCGCAGCGAAAGGTTGCGCTGACCACTTCGGGTGATCCGGCCTCGTCGAGCAGTGTTACGATGCGAATCGTGGGCAGCGCGTTGAGCGCGATGTCGGCGAGGTCGCGATGGCCGGAAACAAGCGGCTGGACCAGCCACGCCCCTGCCAAGCCCGCGAGCGCCGCCCGCAGCGAATCCGGGCCGGCAATTGGCCCCAGCAAGCGGAGCCCGTCACCGCCCTCGCCGTGAATCGGCTTGGCAACAAGCTCCCGCCCGAGCGGATCGGCGGCGATCTCGATCCCCGCGCCGGTCATGGTGGCGATCGTCTGGGGATGGGGAAGTCCCGCGGCACGGCACCGCGCGGCAAAGCGGGCCTTGTCGGCGAGCGCGCAGTCCGGTGTCCAGCCCAAGGGGTTGATGCGCTTGTTGAGCGCCGCGTCCTCGAACCGGCGGACATAATGGTCCAGCTGCTCAGACCGCTCGATCCGGAACAGAGCGATGTCGTTGGGGTCGGCAAAACGGGCATGGGCGATCGCGATCGCGCGGCGCCGCCAGGCTGTGTCTAGTCCGAATTTGCGCTGCACCCTCCGCGCACGCCAGGGAATCCAAGCGTGGAAGATCAGACCGACCAGCGCATCCATCCCAGCACGGCCTACGCTCCGAGCCGACCGGCGTGCGGCGTAATGATCATGCAGGAAGCTGGCTGACACGGGTCTGGCAACGCCCGGGTAGAGCCCCCAAGCCTTCTTCAGGAAATAATATCGGTCGTAACCCGCCACATCGGTCTCCGCTACTCTCGCGGGATCGTCATATATCTTCGCTAGCGTGACGGTTTCAGGTCGACCGGCACATGGGCAACGTCACTTTCTACGTTCACGATCTCCGCACGAGCGGCGTGCTGCGCGACACGATGATGGTCGCGGACCATGTCGCGAAGCGACATGACACGGTGGTGGTCGCGGGGCATGGTGACGGCTTCTTCCGCGAGGAGGCCGGGCGTGGCGGCTATCGGCTGAAGATTCTATGCTCGTCGGCGGGCGGCATTGCGCCCAAGCTGGCAGCGGTCCCGCCGCTGCGACAATGGCTTCGCCGCCAGCCCCCCGGAGTCATCGTCTCGATGGGCAATCTGGGACATGCGACCCCTTACCTCGCCTGTCGCGGGGTTGGTCATATCGAGCGGATCTACCGGATCAGCAATGAGGTCTCGCGCCACGACGGAATGAGGGGATTTCTCCGCACCCAGTGGATGGGGATGCTGATGCGAGATGCGGCGCGGATCGCCGTCGTCGGCAGTGCGCTTCGGCGCAATCCGCTGTTCTCGCCGGCGATCGAGAGCCGGTTTGCGGTCGAGATCGCCAGCGGAGTCGATCACGCCCAGGCCAACGCCATGGCCAAGGCGCCGTCACCGCATCACTGGCTCGACGAGGACGTCCCGGTCGTTCTCGGCATCGGGCGGCTGCGCCCGCAGAAGAATTTCGACGTGCTGATCGACGCGGCCGGCCGGATGGCGTGCGATCGACCCATCCGACTGGTCATCGTCGGCGGCGGAGCCGATGAGGAGCGGGCGCGGCTGCGCGGTCTCGCGGCGATGGCCGGTCTCGGCGCCGATTTCCTGCTGGCGGGCGAGACCGACAATGTCTTCGCCTGGGCCGCGCGCGCCTCTGTGTTCGTGCTGCCGTCGCGCTGGGAGGGGTCGTCGCTGGCGCTGCTGGAGGCGCTCGCCGTGGGCACGCCGGTGGTGGCCTCGGTGCTCGCCGGCGATGCCGCCGATGTGCTGGGGCAGGGGCGCTACGGGCTGTTGTTCGACGGCGAGGATGCCGGCGCCCTCGCCGATGCTATTTCGATCCAGCTTTCCGACAGGGCGACATATCCGGGGGACCGGGCGCTGGATTACGGCCTGACCGCCGCCGTTTACGCGCGGCTGATCGAAGAGGCGCTGCCGCAGGGATGCCAACGCAATCTGGCACTGCCGGCATGACGCCGCCATCGACGACGATCGCCGCGGAGCCCCCGCGGAGTGGCGCCGTGTTCGCGAGAATGGGGCAGAACATACTCTGGCTGCTCGGCGGGCGCGGCTTCCAGGCGATCGCCAGCCTGATCTATCTCGGGCTCGCGGCGCGGACGCTCGGTGTGCAGGGCTTCGGCGCCTTCGCGTTGGTGCTGGCCTATGGTCAGGCGATCGCCAACATCGCCCAGTTTCAGTCTTGGCAGACGGTGATCCGCTACGGCACGATCCATCAGGCGAGTGGCGACGGGTCGCGTCTTGGCCGATTGCTGGGTTTCACGACGATGCTCGACATCGCCGGCGCGCTGGCGGGTGCCGCGATCGCCGCGCTGGGCGTCGCGGTAGCGGGAGCGTGGCTTGGCTGGTCCGGCGCGGAGGAACGACGGGCGGCTTGGTTCGGCGTCGCGCTGCTGCTCTCGATCGGCGCGACTCCGACGGGCATGCTGCGCCTTGTCGACCGTTTCGACCTCATCGCCTATTGTCAGGCGGTGGGGCCGCTGGTGCGGCTGGCGGGCTCGACCGCCGCATGGATCACGAACGCCGACATCGGCCTGTTCCTCGCCAGCTGGGCGGCGGCGGCGTTGCTGCAGCACGCCGCGACCTGGACGGCCGCGCTGGGCTGGAGCGGCCTGCCGATCCGGATCGGGTGGCGACGGTTCGTCGGCGCCGCACGTGAAAATGGCGGCATCTGGCGCTTCATGTTCATCACCAACCTGTCCGCCTCGATCAGCCTGTTGACCGAGCAATTGGCGACCTTGGCGGTCGGCGGGGTCGCGGGTGTGAGCGCCGCGGGCGGGTTTCGGATCGCCGCGAAGATCGCGCGGGCGCTCGCCAAGCCGGTGCAGATCGCGGCGCGGGTTCTCTATCCCGAGCTCGCCCGGCTGCACGCCAGCGCCGATCATGCGACGCTCGATCATGTCATGGCACGCACCATCAGGGTATCGCTTGTCCTAGCGCTGGCGGTCATCGTGATCGCGGTGGTGGCCGGGCCGCTGCTCATCCGCGTTCTCGCCGGGAACGGCTACGCCTCCGCGCATATTCTCCTCGTCATACTCGCGGCCGGTGTCGCCTTAGATCTTTCAGGCATGGCGATCGAGCCGCTGCTGACGGCGCACGGCCGGGCCGATCGCGTCCTTTTCATCCGCCTGTGCGGCGGGTTGACCTTTGCGGCGGTGCTGCTGCCATTGGTCGGCGCTATCGGCGCCGCCGCCGCGGCGCTCGCCACCGCGGCGGCATCGCTGGTGATGCGGGTGCAGCTCGGCCTGAGCGTGGCAAGCCTGCGGGATCGGAGCCGACCGCCCCAACCGGCGGCGGGCTCGTCGAGCGGGGCCGTCGCCGAATAACAGGCCTTCGACAATCTCAATGCCCGCCGCCCATGCCGATCTGCCGCTTGGGCCTCGGCGCCATCCAGACCAGGGCAGAAACCGCGCAGGTCAGTAAGCCGGAGATCAGGAACATCTTATCGGTCGCCAGGGTGAGCGCTTCCTTGTCGACGATCTGGGCGATGACCATGCGCGCTTGTTCGGTGGAAAAGCCGTTCGACGCGAGCGAGGATTGCGTGCCCTCATAGTTGAGCTTGCCGGAGATCTCGCTGCCTGCAACCCGGGCCTGATCGTTCCAATAGGTCATCGCGATCGACGTGCTGATCGCGATTCCGATCGTTCGAAGGAAATTCTGCAGGCCCGCCCCCGAAGCGAGCTCCGCGGGTGGCACGGCGCCCATCGACATGGCAGTCACCGTCACGAAGAAAAACGGCATTCCCAGCCCCATGATGACCTGGGGCAGGACCAGCGTCGCAAAATCGGCGCTGCTCGTCCAATCGATACGGAGCAGGGTCGCTCCGCCGACCCAGAGCACACCGCCGGTCAGTATGATTCGCGGATCATATTTTACCAAGAGCTTGGGCGGGAAGCGTGTGACGAGTAGGCCCATCGTCGCCGTCATCGCGGTGGTTATTCCCGCCTGGGTCGCGGTGTAGCCCAGCGAAAGCTGCATCCATTGCGGAATGACGACGATGCCCGCGAAATAGGCGCCGAATCCCACGGCCATGGTGAGCGCGGCAACGGTGAAACCCCGATGGCGGAAGATCCTGAGATCGACGATCGGATGTTCCTCGGTCAGTTCCCAGATCACGAAGATGGCGAGAAAGATGGCAGAAGTCAGGCCGAGACCGAGCACGAGCGGATCGGCGAACCAGTCATGGTCGCGGCCGATGTCGAGCATTATCTGGAGACAGCCGATCCAGACGATCATCAATACCAGGCCGACCACATCGATGGGCAGTTTGGCGGTGGGTGTTTCGACTGGCTTGAGCAGCGTGTGCGCCGTCACCGCGCAGAAAATGACCACCGGCACGTTGATGAAGAAGATCCAGTGCCAGCTCATATTGTCGCTGATGAAGCCGCCCAGAACCGGCCCGAGTGCCGGCCCCATCATCGCCGTCATTGCCCACATGCCCATCGCCTGCGCGCGCTTTTCCGGCGGATAGACGCGCATCAGCAACATCTGGGTCAGCGGCATCAGAGGCGCGCCGCAGAATCCCTGGCCAATCCGGCACGCGACGAGCATTCCGAGCGTCATCGACATGCCGCACAGCATCGAGAGCAGCCCGAAACCGATCAGGCTCACCGTAAAGGTCCGCACCGCTCCGAAACGGTTGGCGAGCCAGCCGGTCAACGGCACGCAGATCGCTTCCGCTACGGCATAGGAGGTGATCACCCAGGTGCCCTGGCTCGCCGAAATGCCGAGATCGCCCGAGATATGCGGCACCGACACGTTGGCGATCGTCAGATCGAGGACGACCATGAAGTTCGCGAAGCCCAGCGCCAGGCCGGTGATCATTCTCTGCCGTGGTGTCAGACGATTATAGGATTCGACAGCTGTCATCGGACGATCAGTTGCCGGAGACGTCGATATCCACTTCCATCGACAGGCCGACCCGCAGCGGATGCTCGGCGAGCTCCTTGGGGTCGAGCGCGATGCGCACGGGCACGCGCTGGACCACCTTGATCCAGTTGCCGGTCGCATTCTGCGCTGGGATCAGCGCAAAGGCCGATCCGGTGCCTCCGGAGAAGCCGACGACGCGGCCATGATATTCGACGCCGCCGCCATAGATGTCGGCGGTCAGGGTCGCGGGCTGGCCGGGCTTCACGCGGCGCAGCTGACGCTCCTTGAAATTCGCGTCGACATAGACCTTGTCCAGCGGGACGATCATCATGATCGGCGCGCCTTGGGCGACGCGCTGCCCGACCTGGACCTGGCGACGTGTAACTATTCCGTCGACCGGGGCGCGGATGACCGTGCGGTCGAGATCGAGCTGGGCCGAGGCGAGCTTCGCCTTGGCGGCGAGCACCATCGGATCGGTTTCGACTGTCGAACCGCTGATCATCGCCTGGTTGGCGGCGAGCTCGCCGGCGGCGGCGCCCTGATTCGAGCGCGCCTGGGCCAGGCCGGCCCGCGCGGCGGCGAAGGCCTTGCGCGCGGTGGTCAGTTCCTCGCCCGAAACCGCGCCCGACGGCTGGAGGGCGAGGCGGCGGTCCAGATCGATCCGCGCCTGTTCATAATCGGCCTCGGCGCGCGCAATGTCGGCGCGGCGGGCGTCGAGCTGGGCTGACAGCGCGTTGCTGGTGGCCGATGTCTGGCGGAACATGCGGCGCACGCGCGCCAGTTCGGCGGCGGCTTGCTCGTACATGATCCGGGCATTGGCATCGTCGAGACGAACCAGGACATCCCCCGCTTTCACCGGCTGGGTATCGCTCACATTGACCGCGACGACCTGGCCCGGGATCAAGGGGGTGACTTGAGCAACCTCGGCGTTCACATAGGCATTGTCGGTGCCGACGTGGTTGCGCCCGATCAGCAGGTACCACAGTCCCCAGATCAGTGCGGCCGCGCCGACGACCATCGCCAGCCGGGTCAGCCAGAGCCTGCGTGTCCGCTGTCGCGCCGCCTTGAGCATGTCCGCATCTTCTTCCGGGCGGCCGTCGGCAGGCTTGGTGGCGGGGTCGGCATCAGCCATTCGAACTGTCCTTGGCAATATGTGCGGTACTCGTCGTGAATCCGCCGCCCAGTGCCCGGACCAGCGCGATATCGACAGCAAAGATCCGGGCCGCCAAATTGGCGACGGCGCGACGTGCTTGCAACAGTCTCTCTTCGGACGTCAGCACGTCGAGATAGGTCGACAGGCCGCCTCGATAACGCTGCCGGGCGACCGCATAGGCTTCTTCCGAATCGGCGAGCGCCTGGCGCGAGAGGGCGAGCCGGTCGGCCAGGGCGCGCTGGCCGGTCAGCGCGTCGGCGACCTCGCGATAGGCGTTGACAACGGTCCGGTCATAGTTCGCCACCGCTTCGTCATAAGTGGCGCGAGCGCCGCGATAGCGCCCGCTCAGAGCGCCGCCCTGGAAGATCGGTAGGCTGATCGCCGGCCCGGCCTGGCCGTATGTCGCGGCACCCTTGGTCAGGTTCTCGACGCCGAGCGACTGCTGCCCGATCAGGGCGCGCAGGCTGATCGCGGGATAGAAGTCGGCGCGGGCCACCTTGATGCGGCTGGCGGCGGCTTCAGCCCGTGCCCGCGCGGCGACGATATCGGGGCGGCGGCCGATCAGATCGATGGTCACCTGCGGGGGAAGTCCGGGCTGCTGAAGACCGGAGAGGCTGGGGCGGGTAATGGCCAGCCCGCGATCGGGGCCGGCGCCGATCAGCGCGGCGAGCTGGTTGCGCGTCATCGCGATCATCTCGTCGGTCGCGGCGAGATCGGCGCGCGCGGCGGGGACGGCTGCATCGGCCTGCTTGAGCTCGGCCCGCGTGTCGAGGCCATTGGTCACACGGTCGGAGACCAGCGTTCGCGTGGCGCTCCGCAAATCGACGGCAGCTGCCAGCACGTCGCGCTCGGCATGGAGCCGGGCCAGATCGGCATAGCTGGTGGCGATTGCCGTGGTCAGCATCAGCTGCGCCTGATTTTGCTCGATCCGGGCGGCTTCGGCTTCCGAGGTCGCCGCGGCCAGCGCGGCGCGATTCCGCCCCCAAAGGTCGATGTCGAAGCTGAAGCTGAGCGCTGCCTGGCCAGCATCACGCCAGCCACCGGGAACGAACTGGGGCGGAATGCCGCGGATCCTGCTCTGCCGCTCATAGTAGACGCTCCCTCCGGCATCGAGCGAAGGCCGCAGCGCCGCACCGGCCGCCTGCGCCATCCCCTGCGCGACGCGGAACCGCGCCGCGGCGGCGGCGGCATCGGGCGAACCCTTGAGGCCCTCCTCGATCAGGGTGGCGAGCTGAACATCGCCATAGCCGTTCCACCAGCCGTCGCCCGGCCACTCCGCCGACCCCTGTCCGGCGAAGCTCCGCTCGGCGGCAATGCTCCCGGGCATCCGCATTTCGGGCCTGCCGCCGAGATCGGGCACGGCGCAGGCCGAGAGCAATGCTACCAGGCCGAGCGCGGCTACGGGCCGAAACAGGGAGAGCCGACTCGGATTCATCTCAAAACCGTACTATCTGGTATTGTTTTTGACATGTGCGCCCACCCCGACCCCTTGTCAATCTAATTCCGTACCATATAGTACGATCATGGAAATGCCTCGCAAGAAGCCCGTTCTGGGCCGACGGGAGACGCGGCGGATCGACCGCCGCGAGGCGATCATAGCGGTCGCCCATAACTCGTTTCTCGAACTTGGCTATGCGGCCACGACGATGTCCGGAATTGCCGGCACGATCGGCGGTTCGAAGGCGACATTATGGAGCTATTTCCCCTCCAAGGAGGCGCTGTTCGAGGCCGTGCTCGACACCGCGACCTCGGCCTATCGCGCACAATTGTCCACCCTGCTCGATCCCAGCGTCGATCCGGAACACACGATCAGGGCCTTCTGCCACAGCTTTCTCAAAAGGGTGACCACTCCCGAAGCGCTCGCTCTGCAGCGGCTTGCGCATGCCGAGGCGGGGCGCTTCCCGGAGATGGGAAAGATCTTCTACGAACGCGGTCCGCGGTCGACGCATAGCCTTCTTGCCGGCTTCATCGGTTCGGCGATGGAACGCGGCTTGTTGCGCCAAGATAATCCGATGCGCGCGGCGCGGACGCTGACGAGCCTGTGCATGTCGGGAATTCACCAGCAGTTGATCCTCGGCCGGCTTAGTGCGCCGACGCCCGCGCTGATCGCCACCGACGCCGACGCCGCGACGGATCTCTTCCTGCGCGCCTATGCTGCCTGAAACAAAAAGGGCGACCTGAAGGCCGCCCTTTGTAAGCCTTGTTGGGAAAGCCGATCAGCGCGAGTAGAACTCGACAACCAGATTCGGTTCCATCTTCACCGGATAAGGCACCTCATCGAGTGTCGGCACGCGGACGAAGCTGACCTTGGCGGCGCCGTCGGGGGCGATATATTCGGGGATGTCGCGCTCCGACAGACCCTGCGCCTCGAGCACCAGCGCCATTTCCTGCGCCTTCGAACCCAGCGTGATCTCATCACCCGGCTTCACCAGACGCGAGGCAATATTGCATTTCACGCCGTTGACGCGGATATGGCCATGGCTGACGAGCTGGCGCGCGGCGAAGATCGTCGGCGCAAACTTGGCGCGGTAGACGACCGCGTCGAGGCGGCGCTCGAGCAGGCCGATCAGGTTCTGCGATGTGTCGCCCTTCATCCGTGAAGCTTCGGTGTAGTTCTTCTTGAACTGTTTCTCGGTGACGTCGCCATAATAGCCCTTGAGCTTCTGCTTCGCCTTGAGCTGAATGCCGTAGTCCGACAGTTTGCCCTTGCGGCGCTGGCCATGCTGGCCGGGGCCATATTCGCGCTTGTTGACCGGGCTCTTCGGGCGACCCCAGATGTTCTCGCCCATCCGGCGGTCGAGCTTGTACTTGGCGCTGGTGCGCTTCGACATGATGTCTTCCTTCAATCGCTACAACGTTGCCCGCCGCCGCCGAAGCGGCACGGGGTCGATCCCGGTATTTCGCGCCGCTGCGTCCGTTCGGACGGCAGGGCCACCGCTTCACCGGGGTGCGGGGCCGATTGCGAAGGCGCGCCTATGGCGGCGAAGAGGCGGATAGTCAAGTCCGGTCAGGGACGCTAAGGCCCCACCATGACCGACAAGACTCCCGTTCCCGCCGCCGAATGCACCGACATGGCCCAGGTCCGTGCCGCAATCGATGGGCTCGACACGCTGATCGTCAGCCTGCTGGCCGAGCGGATGCGCTATATCGAGGCCGCCGCCCGTATCAAGCCGAGCCGTGACACCGTGCGCGACGAGGTCCGCAAGGCCGAGGTGATCGCGCACGCCGTCAAGGTCGCGAACGATCGCGGCTTCCCGCCCAGGCTCGCCTACCGGCTCTATGACATGCTGGTCGAAGGCTCGATCGCGCATGAACTCGAGATGTTCGACACCGAAAGGCATCAACGGCGCTAAGCGTCCCTCGCCTTGGCCGACAGTTCATCCGCCGGCGCACCGCCGTGTTGCGCGGCGATCAGAACCTCGGGGCGATTCTCCGGCGCGATGCCGTAAGTTGGCGGCCAGGCGTCGTTCGGCAAATAATAGGTGCCGAAGATCCGGTCGTAGAAGGGCAGTGTCGAAGCGTAATTGTGATTGGGATGATCGACCTGCGAATGATGCCAGTGGTGGAAACGGGGGGCTGAAAGAATTTGCTCGGCCCATCCGAGTCGGACGTTGAGATTGGCGTGAATGAAGAAGCCCCAGACCGTGCCGATGATCAGGACGATAATGGGGATGGTGCTTCCCGACCCGGAGCCGGGCGTGCCGAGGCCGGCCATGTTGACGAGGCAGAGGCCGAACATGCGCGTGAAGATGATGTCGACCGGATGGGCGCGGGTGTTGACGAGCCAATCCATACGGACCGGTTCGTGATGGATGGCATGGAATCGCCACAGCCACGGAACCTGGTGCATGACCCGGTGGCTCCAGTAGAAGCCGAACTCGCCGATCAGGATTGCGAGCCCTACCTGGACAAGGATCGGAAGGCCCACGATCCAAATGCGATATCCTTCCGGCAGGGCATGGTTGGAAAGTGCCGCGATCGTTCCCAGCGGTATTGCGAAAATGAAGACTGGTATCAGACCCGACAAAAAGAAATAGCCGAGGTCGACGAGGATCTGCGGCCGCCAAGTGGACTGGCGATTGACCCCTGCCAGCCTTTCGAGCGGAACGAAAACCGCGGTGAGCAGAAAGAGCCACAGGATCTGGCTTGCCATGACCTTGGCGAGAAAAGGGAGGCCTGCGAACAATGTCAGCATGTTGTTTCCACAGTCCGCGGCTCACATAAGCGGACGGAAAGTCCGCTCCACCCGGTATTCGGAGTCGTGTTCGCTGGTGCGACCTCGGAAAGCCCCCTTGGCACCCACTAAGCCAACGCACAGTACTGTAGCGAGAAACTAGTTAAAATCCAATCCAGCCGTTTCGTTAGTGGATGTCGGGATGGGCCATGGCTCGCTTCGGCTATTTGAGGTGAGCCTTGCAATCCCGGCCAATTCGGGCGAACGCAAGGAGGTCTGCGGTGGTGCTCCTGGGGGAGGCGGGATATTATCTGGTCCGAAACGGCTTGCCCAAAATCGGTGCCCAGACGGATCGGAACAGCCGATGGCTGACGACGATCCACTGCCGCTGGTCGTCGATCTCGACGGAACCCTGACTCCCGCCGATACGCTTGTGGAATCCGTCGTCGCGCTGCTCAGGAAATCACCGCTGAACCTGCTTCGCCTGATTGGGTGGCTGTTCGCCGGACGCGCGAACTTCAAGCGGGCGGTGGGCCGTGAGGTGACGATCAACGGTGCGACATTGCCCTATAACCAGCCGCTGTTGACGTGGCTGCGTGAACAGAAATCGCAAGGACGAACGATCATTCTTGCGACCGCGGCGCATATCAGCATCGCCGAGCAGGTTCAGCGGCACCTCGGCATTTTCGACCTTCTGATCTCGACCTCGGATGGGGAAAATCTGAAAGGCAGTGCGAAACTGGCGGCTATCCGCGCCACGATCGGCGACCATTTCGCCTATGTCGGCAATGGCGGCCCGGACATGCAGGTATGGACTGGAGCGAAAGCGGCGATCGCGGTCGAAGTACCTGCGGCCGAATTGCGCAGACTGAGGCCCCTGGTGACGATCGAGCGCGAGTTCCACTCCGGCGAATCCCGCCTCAATTTGTGGATGCGCGCGCTCCGGGTGCATCAGTGGACGAAGAACGTCCTGGTGTTCACGCCGTTGCTGACAGCCTTTTCGTTCATGGAAATCGGCAAGACGATGGACGCCCTGTCCGCCTTCATCGCCTTTTGCCTCGTCGCCTCGGCAAGCTACATCCTCAACGATGTCATCGATCTGGACAATGACCGGGTTCATCCCCGGAAAAGCGGGAGACCCTTTGCGAGCGCCCGATTGCCGCTCCTTCATGGTCTCGCGATCTCGATCATGGGCGTGGGGGGCGGCATCATGGTCGCCATGACGGTGTCCTGGGCCCTCGTGGCCATGCTGTTGGCCTATCTCGTGCTCACCAGCGCCTATAGCTGGACACTGAAACAATTTTTTCTGGTCGATGTGCTGACCCTGTCGTTGCTATACACTTGGCGTATCCTGGCAGGGGCGGTGGCAATCGACGTCCGAATGAGCTCATGGCTGCTGGCATTCTCCGTTTTCATATTCTTCAGCCTCGCCCTGATCAAACGATGCACCGAGCTGCTGGTGACGCAGAGGAACGGCGATGCCGGGCTCAGCGGCCGGGACTATCGGTCGTCCGATCTGGCCGTTCTGTGGCCGTTGGGTGTCGGAAGCGCGCTGAGCTCGGTCGTGATCTTCGGCCTGTTCACGAGCTCGTTCGAAACCCAGCAACGTTATGCCAGCCCCGAGTTGCTGTGGCTTGCCGCCTTCGGACTCATCTATTGGCTCGGGCGCATGTGGGTGAAGACTTCACGCGAAGAGATGCATGACGATCCGATCGTCTACTCGTTCAAGGATCGAGGCACGCGGATTGTCTTGGCGGGCATCATCGCCGTCATGATCGCCGCCCGTTTCGTACATGTCGGTATCCTGAATGGATAACGGCGTTGGACCGCCTTATTCGACCGATCGGGCATTGTTCTGCGCGCTCCTGATAGGCACCACAATCGCTTCCGTGGCGATGACCGGTTTCCGCTTCGGCGTGAACAACAATGTTTTCCATATTCCCTACTTGCTCGATTATGCCGAGCTTCCGCAGTTCAGGTACGATCCCTTCTACCGATCGCTCGACAAGTTCGTGTCGCTCACCTGGCCGGTGCTGAAGCTGGTCAGCACGGAAGCCAATGTCCAGACCGTCTTCCTGACGGCCTTTGTTCTCGGCCGGTTCGCGGCCCTCGCGGCGTTGCTGTGCTTCTTGCGACTGAACGGGCTGGCAGGGAAATGGGCGCTTCTCGCGTCGATGGCCGTGGTCTCCGCGACGCCTTGGCTCACGCAGCTCTCCGTCGTTGGAGGGCACGGTCTCCTTATCGGCTATTTCACTCATTCCGAACTTACCTGGGCGCCGCTGCTCGGCACGCTGCTCGCCGTCCAGCATCGGCGTCTTATCCTTGCGGGGCTGCTCTGCGGCATTACCTTCTGCCTCAATTTCTTCGTCGGGCTTTGGCTATTGGTGGCGATCGCGGCGCCGGTGCTGGCGCTGATGCGCAATTGGCCGATGGCCGCCTGGCTTCCGCGGTTCGCTTCGAGCGCTCCCGTCAGCCCGGCCACGATAGTCCGCGCGGCCCTGGTCTTCCTTGTCACGGCGTCGCCCGTACTGGTGTGGGTGGCGTTCACGCTGCTGGAAACAAGAAACGCTGCATCCTTTGATTATGCCGCCTATATGCGGGCCTATTTCCCCGACCATTCGTTGATAGAAGCCGCGAGGCGCGAGGAAGTCCTCGAACTTTTTCTTATCGTTTGCGGCTATCTGCTTGCCTCACTTTGCTCCCGGACCCACCGCTTCTGGATCCCGGTGCTCATGGGTTGGTCGCTTCTGTTCATCGTCGGTGCGGTGGGAGTTCATCTGAGCGATAGCAAAATCCTGTTCAATCTGAATGTGATCCGTTCGGCCGGTTTGGTGCAATTCCTCGGCATCGCGCTAATCATTCTGGCGGCGGGCAAGGTCGTGACCGACGGCGGATCGAGCGTTTGGGAGCGCCTGCTGGGATGCCTGATCTTCGCTGAACTGATCCAGCCGGACCGGCAGCTGTTCCAGTTGCTGATCATCGATGTGTCCCTTGGGGCGTTGCTGATCGGCCGCCACAGGCCGCTGAGGCTATCCGGGCGGTTGGTCGCAGTAGGCTATGCAGCCCTGATCGGCCTGATCCTGGTCGCGCAATATGGCTTCATCACCGAATGGTCCGTGAACGCCGTGCTGCGCTTGCTGCTGTTATGTGGGCTCGGGGGATGCGCGATACTGGCTTCCGCGGGATTTCGCGGGTGGCGGCCTTTGGTGGCGCTCCTGGTGGCGAGCCTAGCCCTGCTCAACGTCGCCACGCTGATGAGATGGAGGGCGGATGGCGCGGCGCGGCGATCCGAAGCCGATCGGCCCTTCATGAAGATGGTGGGATGGATTCGACACAGTTCCCTGGCGGGCCCATTTCTGGTCCCGGTGGATGCCGATCATCGGACGCGATTCGATGAGTTCCAGTTGCTGGCGCTGCGACCGGTCTGGGTCGACTGGAAACAAGGGGCCGCGGTGATGTGGGAGCCGGCCCTATATCCGCGCTGGGCGACGCGCTACGAGGCTGTGAAAAAGCTTCGACGCGCCGACCAGTTCCTGGGCTATGCCGCGGCGAACCGAATACCCTATGTCGTCCTACCAAAGGATGTCGGCAGCTGTGGGCGGAGCCGTATGCTCTATCATGATGAGCACTATTCGGTCTGCGCCTTGGCCGGCGAGGGGGAGGCGCGTTCCGCCGCTATCCCGATTTCCGCGCCACCATGAGCTCATGTCCGTAGAGGCCGAGTATCTTCGCTGAGCGCTCGACGACCTCGGCGTCCATGCTCTTCAGCCAGCCCTCGACATCGTCGATCGCCCTGTAGTGGATCCACTGTTTGGCGACGATCAGATCGTGGAACCGGTTCCACCACGCGCGAAAGAACGGCTTCTCCGCCATGTCCTTATAGACGAGCAATCCGCCGGGTCGAACATGGGAAAAGGCGGTTGCTACGGCATCGCGCTGAGCCGATGGCGGGATATGGTGAAGCACGTCGATCATGCTCACCAGCTCGAACTGTCCTTCGGGCCAGGGATCGCCGACCATGCTGTGCCGGAACTCGATCCGCCCGTCGGGGAAGTGCCGGTCCGCCATGTGCCTTGCGGCGTCAATGGCATCGCCGTCCGCATCGAAACCGACGCCTCGAATCCCAGGCCGGGTGCGCCCGATCAAGCCGAGGAGGAGACCCGCGCCGCATCCGACGTCGAGGATGCGGCCCGCTTCGGGCGCCCAGCGGACGAGATCGGCGAAAGGACATATATATGGTCGCAGGCTTTGCAGCAGGCGGGTACGGAACGGCGCCTGCTGATAGAGGTCGCGTGCCATCGCCGGAATGCTGCGCTGCGCATCGGTCTGCATCCTCACATCCCCGGATATCCTGCCTGCCGGTATGAGACCTGCCGCAGCGGACGCGTTAAATCCAGTTCCATGTCGAACTTGCCCCCCGTCCTCGGCGATCGGGGCCGCCGACGGACGCGGCGGCGTCGGCATGACCGATCAGACGATCTGCGCCTTGACCAACTCGCGGCAGGCCGGGGACCGCCGGTTGCTGCGCAGGATGCCGCCGATGAGCCCAAAGCCGATGAGCATCATCGCCCAGGTCGACGGTTCGGGCACTGCTTCGAGGCTGAGGCCGTCGATCAGTGCAAAGGGCGGCTGGCCGACGGGCGTGCCATAGGCAAGCAATGACAATTTCTGCTCGGTATCGTTGGCGGTGAAGTACACCGTCTCCGACCGCCATGGCACGAAGCCGTGGTCGGTATTGGTCACGGTCGCGGTCGTGTAGAGTTGGTCGCCGGGAGCGAGATTATAGGTGGAATGCCCGTCGCGGAAGTCGAGAAAGAGCACTGGATCGGGGCTGAGCGAATAGTCGCAGACGCCGAAGCAGATCTTCCAGGATTCCTGGGTTTCGCCGTGATAGGTGGTCTGTTGGGCAGCCGCCCACCAAAAGGTCAGCTTATAGAGCTGACCGACTTCCAGCCCGCTCACGACCTGCTCGATCGGCGCATTGCCATAGGCGCCGTCGGCCCCCACGAAATTGCCGCCTGTCGGGCTGTTCGTCAGGCCGTTGTTGGTCGCTATGTCCGGCCCCCACAGCGACAGGCGATAGACGTTGTCGCAGCCGCCCAGAATACATGCTCCGCTGTTGAAGTCGTCCGCGCCCGTGGCGGTCTGGGGCGTGCCATTGTAGGTGGGATTGTCGACGAAGACGAAATTATAACCTTGCGTCGTCCAGCCCGCGACGGTCGGCAGATTCTTGTCTGTGGCGCTGAGCGGCGCATTGTCGTGACCATTTCCGAACAATGTCGAATGAAGCGGATTGCCGTTGGTCATGGTGACTGTTTCGAAGTCACCATTTATCAGCAGGTTCGCCGCCATGAGCGGCCCCCCTATCGCACACGCCAGCATCGCCGCCAGCAAGGCGAGCAGCTTGGTACGCATTACACCAGTCCCCCGACGCACAGAACGCATGAGGGCATTCATAGGATATTTACGGTAACGACGCAAGATTCCGCAGAAAAGAGCTGTTTACAACTGGTTTACAATTAGGAATAATGGCGCCTTAACCCTATGAATGCGGCATTACCGCCAATTTCAGCGGTCCCGCGGCCGCTCTATTGTACTCAATACGCCGCGCAGCGTTCTTATTTCCTGGGCATTCCATCCCGGCTTGGTCAACAGACTGCGAAGCGTCCGCCTCGTCGTCGGCGTCCGGCCGGGTGGAAAGAAATAGCCCGAATCATCCAGCAGCCTCTCGAGATGGCCGATCAGGCCGTCGAGGTCCTGCTGAGGGGCGGGCGGATCAAGTTCGACCGCGGGCGGCGACGCCAGTTCGATTCCCTTCGACCATTCATAGGCAAGCAGGATCACCGCCTGGGCGAGGTTCAGGCTGCCGAATTCGGGATTGACCGGCACGGTGACGATGGTGCGCGCGATGGCGACGTCATCGGTTTCCAGCCCCGACCTCTCGGGTCCGAACAGGATTGCCGAACGGCCAGGCCCGGCGTGGATCGCCCGCGCCGCGGCTTCGGGGGTGATGACAGGTTTGGTAACGCCACGCTTGCGGACCGTCGTGGCGTAGACATGGACGCAGTCGGCAGTCGCTTCGGCGATGCTGTCATGGACGCGGGCGCGTTCGAGCACGATGTCGGCGCCGGACGCCGCGGGCCCGGCATCCGGGTTGGGCCATCCGTCGCGCGGCGCGACCAGCCGCAATTCGGTGAGTCCGAAATTGAGCATCGCGCGGGCGGCCTTGCCGATATTCTCGCCCAATTGGGGGCGGACGAGGATGATGACCGGTGCGAGTGTTTCCATTGGCGAATCCAGATTGGTTGTGCGGAACTGACGGGATAGGCCCGCCCTCACGAACCCCTTGGCGCGAGTGCGCCGAGCTGCCGAGTCAGGCGCGCATTTTCCCCGCGAGCGTCCAATATATCCCGCCTGCGGGCCTCTTCGTCGCGCGCGAGCGTGGCCGCCAGCGTGTCGCTGGTCAGACGGAAGCCGAAGTCCCTGCTCCCACGATAGATCGTCTGCAACATTTTTTCGCCCAGTGCGCGCCGGAAGTGATTGGGCTCCCAAAACCAGGTCATCGGGATCGTGACGCCGGGAGGCGGCAGCGGTTCGGTCGAGTAGTGATCGAACCGGACGAAGTCCCATAGAGCGACCTCTCCACGGCCGTCGCGCTCCACCGTCTCCGTCAAGAGGCGTTTGACCAGCGGGACGCGCGGCCACAATCCCTTGCGGTCGATCAGGCGCAGCAGATCGGCATGCACGGGAGCGATCGCGATATCGAGCGCGATGCCGCGGCTCCTGCTGAAAGCGATGACGCGGCTGACCCAGGCCAAGCCCGCCGCTCCTGTTCGCCGATCGGAATGGAGTCGCTCGTTGATGCGATCCAGAGTCGCCAGCTCGGTCGGAAGCTTTTGCTCGTACAGCGCCGCCGCTCCTTCGCGACGAATGCTCCGCATGAAAAAATCGTCGGCGAGCAATCCGGCGGAATCGAGGCCGGAGGGTGCTCCCCGCTGTGCGACAAATGTGCCCACCGAATCCTGCAGAGCGTCGCGGGACAGCAGCGCTGAGAAAATGTCTTTCGTGCGCCGGCGCGGATCGGGCAGGAATGGGCCGGGCGGCTGCTCATCACCGGGCTGAGGCGGCGACAGAAATTCGGTGATCTCCAGTACCAGCAACGCGCGCCGCACGGGGGCCACGCGTGTCGCATCCCGCAACTGGGCGAAGGCGTATCGCACATCGGTGCCCGGCACGCCGCCGTTGAACACCGGTGCGGCGCCCCGCGGCAGGGAGGGCGAGGCGGGATCGATACCGCACTCCACCTTGGAGGTACCAAGGAGCAGGGTGGCAGGGGCGACGCGCGGCAGCAGATAGGCTTTCGCCAGTCCCGCGCGCTCGACGGTGGCGGGCTTTGAGCGGTTCAGCCCCTCGATCAGCGGCGTGCCGAGGACGAAATAGGGGTCCGCCACCACCGCAACGCCGATCGCGGCCGCGGCAAGGCCGAGCAGGCCCTGCGCCCACCACCGGCAGTATTGGCGTAGCCTGTCGGCGACGGGAGCGGCGGCTTTCGACATCAGAATTGCCAGTAGAGGAAGGCGCTGACCTGCCCGAACGACATCAGGCTGAGCAGCGCGATGAAGGCGATGGCGAACGCCCAGCGGCGGGTGGGCGACCAGATCAGCTCGATCTTGCGCCGCCCCTGCACCGGCTGGAAATCGAGCGCCGGTTGGTATGCCGCCAGCATCTCATGGCTGTTGGGCATGGCGAGCGCGATCATCCAGGCGATCAGGATCATCGCCATCATCTGCAGGAAGTCGACAGCGCCCTGGCTGCTCGTTCCCAGCACAATGCCGAACCGCGTCATGGTCGGCGCGAGGACATGGTTCAGGGCCTGCGGCAGTGCGATGCCCTGACCGCCGAACATCCCGTCGAACATGTGCAGGGCCGTGCGCGTGTCCGCCGACCGGAAGAAGACCTTGGCGAGAACCGCGAAGCCGATAGTGATGAACCAGCTCGCCCAGAGCCAGCGGGGCGATGCGTCCCTATCCTTGGAGGCCTTGGGCTTCCACGTCCGCCACGCGTGGTTGATGGTCAGCGCCATTCCGTGGAGTGCGCCGAAAATCACGAACTGATAGCCGGCGCCATGCCAGATGCCCGAGACCAGCATTGTCGTCATGGTGGGGACGGCGACGAGGATAGCGAAGGTCGGCAGCTTGGTGCGGCGTCCGGAGACAGCCTGCTTGCCTCTTGCGAGGCGCGCTCGGGTGAAGACGAGCGCCATGGGCGAGAAGAGGTAGGCGGTCAGGAACCGCGTGAGCGTGACGTGCCAGCGCGCCCAATAGTCGATGATGCTCATCGCCCGGAGCGGCGAGTTGAAATTATGTGGCAGGCGAACGCCGAACAGGCGGGCGATACCGATCGCCATGTCCGAATATCCCGAAAAATCGAAATAGAGCTGGGCGACGAAGCCGAGCGCGGCGGCCCAGCCCTCGATCAACGAGGGTGGCCTGCCCGCCGCCGCCGCGTTCCAGATCGGATCGATGTGCAAAGCTATGGGATCGGCGATCAGCACCTTTTTGGCCAGGCCGAAGAAGAACAGAGTGCCGCCCACCGTCAGGTCTTCCCACCGAAACTTCCCGTCGAGCTTGGCGAATTGAGGCATCAACTCGCGATAGTGGACGATCGGACCGGAGATCAGCGGGGGGAAAAACAACACGAACAGGATATAGTCGCGCAGACCTATGCTGGCGAGGCGGCCGGCACGGGCGTCGATCAGCAGGGCGATCTTCTGGAAGGTGATGAAGGAGATGCCGAGTGGCAGCAATATCCGCTGCATCACGAAGTCGGTGCCCGCCACGTCGTTGGACAGAGTGGCGAGGAAATCGGTATATTTGAAATAGCCGAGGAAGCAGATATTGAAGGCGATGCCGAACCAGAAGAGCAGGGTGCTCGCTTCTGTCTGCTCCTCGCCGCGCGCAATGAGGGCACGGGCGATGAAGTAGTTGAGCGCGATCGATGGTGCGATCAGCAGGATGTTCAGCGGTCGCCAATATCCGTAGAAGAACAGCGAGGCGAGAATTAGCCATGTCAGCGCCCGCGGCACGTTCCGACGCGCGAAAAGATAGAAAATGCCGACCGTAAGCGGAAGGAAGGCGAAAATGAAGATCGGAGAGTTGAAGAGCACTAGCTACGAGCACTGGTTCGTGATGCCTGCTCCATCAGAGCTCAATTCAGCTTGGCGGAAATGATCTGAACGAGATCGCCGACATTCTTCAGAGACTCGATCTCGGCGGTCTTGATCTTGATGCCGAACATCTGCTCGACCGCGACGATCATCGTGATGTGGCTGACCGAATCCCATTCTTCCACGTCGTCCGCGGTCGTCTCCGGACCGAGATCGAGGGAGTCGTCGTCGAAGATATCGCGAAACAGATTGTTGAGTTTCCCCAGTATCTCGTCGGTCGTCATCGGCTGCCTTCCCCCTGGAACCAGGCCCGTGACCCGAGTTAACGGCGCGATCCCCGGCAGGCAACTGACTTCATGCCCTCCCCGCTTCGATCAGCTCGACGATGAAGTTCATCGGTGTGTACAGGAAACCCACCTTGCGGCCGCCGAAGGCGACGGCCGGCCTGGCTTCGCCGAGCAGCATCGAGCCCTGCGTCTGCATACGGTCCAGCGCCTCGTCGATATCGGCCACCAGGTAGGCGACGTGATTGAGAATATTTTTCCGGCTCCTGAGCACCGTCGAGACGGGATTCCGGTCCCCGAAGGGGGCGACCAGCTCGTAGACGATCTCCGAACTGTCGGTGAGGAACTGAACCCGGACTTGGAGCAGGGAATCCTCGTAGACCCGCGAATATCGGCTGATCGGGAATATCGACGACAACTGCTTTGCGCCGTCATCGATGTCCGCGACGAAAATCCCGATATGATCAAATATCATCTAGGCCCCCGCCAGTCGCCGTTCGTCGAACGCATTCACTCTTCGACCGTCGCGATATGGTGCGGCAAGGGCGAAAAGCCGGAGAGTTCGAGTCGCCATAGCTGCTCCGCGCCATCGGTTCCCGCATCGGCGAAGCCCAGGCGGGGATAATGATCGGCGACCATGCCGTTCTTGGCCGTCGGACGATAGCGGCCCAGCAGTGATCGAGCCCCGCGCCGGCGCGCACTCTCCGCCAGCAGGTTCAGGGCCGCGTTCTCGATGCCCCGGCCCAGCACCCGGCAGCTCATGAGCCAGCTATCGATTTCGACGATCGGGCCGCCATCGACGAACCGGCCGATCAGCAAGGCGATGATCCCATTGTCACCGAAGCGGTCGGCAAGGCGAATCTGCACGCTGACGACATGCGGGTCGGCGATCATCGCGGCAACCTCGGCTTCGCTGTACCGACGTGTGGTCAGATTGAATTGGTTGGTCTTGTTGATCAGTTGCGCGATCCGGGTGAGGTCCACGTCCCGGAAGGGGCTCCACCGCGCCACCATCGCCAGGGACTGGAGATAGCTGTCCATGTCGGACGCGCTTTCCATCAGCTCCTGCCGGGCGATGTTCTGCTGATATTGCCCGCTACGTGCCATGTCCTCGGCCGTCAGCGTGATCGCTTCGAAATAGCCGCCACGGGCAATCATGTCGCCGTAGAGCGCGGCATCCTCGGGAAGCTCGGGCACCGCCACCATGGGCAGCTCGCGGCGGATGATCGCGCGCTCGGCGGGATTGTCGTCTGCGAACACCAGCGCGTCCAGGCCTATATTCAGCTCGGCTGCTATGCGCCGCAGATTATGTGCCTTGTCCTGCCAATTGGCGACGAAGCAGGCGATGTCGCCAGTCTTCAGAACCATATCGCCATGTTTTTCGAAGGGCTCCATCGCGTTGTCGGGATCATTCTTCGAACAAACCGCCAATATGACGCCGCGCCTGGCCAGCGCCTTCGCATAGTTTTGAAAGGCGACATGCGCTTCGCCCAGCGCGCTGCCCTGGCCCAGCCCGATGCCGGCCAGGCCGTCATCGCCGATCACGCCGCTCCACAGCGTGTTGTCGAGATCCAGTACCAGGCATTTGCCCGAACGCCCCTGCCAAGCCGCGAGCAGGCGGCCTACCAGGTCGCCGTAAACGGGTACCGCCCCGGGATGCACCTCCTGCTTGGCGCGGTGCCAATAGACGGGATCGTGCCAGGCGGCCAGGCCGTCCTTGGCGGCCCAGTCGTCGACGGCGACGATCGCGACGCCTTCGCTATCGGCCCGCTCGCGAAGCTGCCGGTTGAATGACGCGATCAGCGCTGCCGGTGCTCCGGGCAGGCGATGCTCGTTTTGACCCAGCAGCCCCGGCGCCGTCGGCAATATCGCTTGCTGCATGACTTGGCAGCCCAGATCATCCCGGGCGATCCGCCACAGCGAAACCATCCGGTCGCAGAAATCCGCTATCCACGCGCATGCGGTTTGCGCATCGCATGCGGGATCGATGTTCCCCACGAGATGGGCGGCATCGAAGGATAGCAGGAGCGCATCTGGCCGGGCGCGATGCAGTTCGCTTTCCCGATTCATGAGCTCCGCCGCGTATTGACCATATCCGGTGGTGATCGTCGAAACGTGCAGGCCACGGCGTAGGCCGCCCACCCTGATGCCGGGAAGCAGATGATCGATGGTCGCGGAGCCGAGTACCGCAAGCCTCACGGATTTGGTGGCCAGCTGGGGCGGCGTCGAAAACAGGCGTCGCAGCACGCGATCGATCTTGATCGTCTGCGTCAGATCCAGTCTGTGATTGGCAAGTCGCGCGAGCGCCGCGAATTCCACGGCGCCGTCGCCCGATAGCGCCCGCAGATCACCGTCCCAATCCTCGCCACTCGGTAACCAGTCCAGTTCGGGGGCATGGTTCATTGCTGCGGCACCATGGCCCTCCGGGCCGACCGCTCGCGCCTCATTCCTTGCCCGCCTCGCTTACCGCGCCGGCGAAATCCTCAAAATCCTTGGCTTCGCGGAAGTCCTTGTAGACGCTCGCGAAGCGGATATAGGCGACGCTGTCGAGCGCCTTCAAGCCGTCCATCACCATCTCGCCCACCGCGCTTGCGGCGATCTCGCTGTCGCCGCTTGTCTCGATCTGGCGCTGGATCGCGGTGGCGAGCCGTTCTATCCGGGCCGGATCCACGGGGCGCTTGCGGCAGGCGATCTGGATCGAGCGTTCGAGCTTGGCGCGGTCGAACGGCTCGCGGCGGTTCTCGCTCTTGACCACGGTCATTTCACGAAGCTGGATGCGCTCGAAGGTGGTGAAGCGCGCACCGCACCCTTCGCACTGCCGCCGCCGACGGATCGCCGCCCCGTCGTCGGTCGGCCGGCTGTCCTTCACCTGGCTGTCTTCATGGGCGCAGAAGGGACAGCGCAATTAGAGCTCCGGATAGATCGGGAAGCGGTCGCACAAGGCTTCGACGCGCGCCTTCACGTGCGCCTCGGTCTGGCCGTTGCCCTCGGGGCCGTTCCTGGCGAGGCCTTCGAGCACGTCGGCGATCATGTCGGCGATATCGCGGAACTCGGCGGGGCCGAAGCCGCGCGTCGTGCCGGCGGGCGAGCCGACCCGGATTCCGCTGGTCTTCACCGGAGGCAGAGGATCATTGGGCACGCCATTCTTGTTGCAGGTGATGCCGGCCCGTTCGAGCGCCTCGTCGGCATCGCGGCCTGTCACGCCGATCGGGCGCAGGTCGACCAGCGCGAGATGGGTATCGGTGCCGCCCGAGACGAGATCGGCGCCACGCTCCTGGAGGCGGGCCGATAGTATCTTGGCATTCTCGACCACGGCGGCGGCATAGGCCTTGAATTCGGGTTGGAGAGCCTCGCCGAAGGCGACCGCCTTGGCGGCGATGACATGCATCAGCGGTCCGCCCTGGAGACCGGGGAAGACCGCCGAGTTGATCTTCTTCGCAATCGCCTCGTCGTCGGTCAGGATCATGCCGCCGCGTGGGCCGCGCAGCGTCTTGTGGGTCGTGGTCGTGACGACATGCGCGTGGCTGAACGGCGTCGGATGGACCCCGCCCGCGACCAGCCCCGCGAAATGCGCCATGTCCACCATGAAGATCGCGCCGACCTCGTCTGCGATCGCCCGGAAGCGGGCGAAGTCGATATGGCGCGGATAGGCCGAGCCGCCGGTGATGATCAGCGTCGGCCTGTGCTCGCGGGCGAGCGCTTCGACCTGGTCGAAATCGATGCGGTGATCGTCGGCGCGCACTCCGTACTGGACCGCATTGTACCATTTGCCCGACAGCGCCGCCTTGGCGCCGTGTGTCAGATGGCCGCCCGCATCGAGACTCAAGCCCATGATCGTGTCACCGGGTTTGGTCAGCGCCAGCATAACTGCGCCGTTCGCCTGTGCGCCCGAATGCGGCTGGACGTTGACGAAGCCGCAGTTGAACAGCTGCCTGGCCCGATCGATCGCGAGCTGCTCGACGACATCGGAGGGATGGCAGCCCTGATAATAGCGCTTGCCCGGATAGCCCTCGGCATATTTGTTGGTGAAGACCGAGCCCTGCGCCTCGAGCACCGCCTTGGAGACGATATTCTCCGATGCGATCAGCTCGATCTGCTTCTTCTCCCGGGAGATCTCCGCTTCGAGACCGCCGAACACCGCCGGATCCGCTTGCGCAAGCCCGCGCGTGAAGAAGCCGTCAGGCTGGACGTCGGACAGTCTGGCGGCGGGATTGCTGCTCATGCGTGTTCCTTGTGGAAGCGGGGATGGGTAAGTTTGTCGATGCGCCGGGCATGGCGGTCGCCTGCAAAGGGCGTCGCCAGGAAGGCCGCAATGCAGGCGCGGGCCTGCTCGATACCGATCAGGCGCGCGCCCAAGGCGATGACGTTGGCGTCATTATGCTCGCGCGCAAGCTGCGCCGAGAGGACCTCCGAAACCAGCGCGCAACGCGCGGCGGGGTGGCGGTTGACCGCGATCGAAATGCCGATGCCCGATCCGCACAGCGCGACGCCCCTGGTCGCTTCACCCGCGGCGATGGCGTCGGCGAGCCGGTAGCCATAATCTGGGTAATCGACCGAGGTAACGCCTTCGGGGCCAAGATCGCGGACCTCATGGCCTTCGTCACGCAACCAGGCGATGAGGGCGGCCTTGAGGTCGAACGCTGCATGATCGGATGCGATGGCGATAATCTCGGCCATATCCAGTCCAGTGCTGACGAGTCGGGTGTTGGGCGGTCTCTAGAAGCGATGGCCGATTATCGCAATGGTCGGAGAAGGTCGCCCCATCTTTGCTGTTGACCCCGTCCATGATCAAAGGTTGACACGGCGGCGTATCTCACGTGACAGGAGTCGATCGATGAAAGTCCGGACCACCGCCAGCCTTGCTGCCTTCCTGCTGCTGGCGGCCTGCGCCAGGGGCGAGGATGCCAAGCCGATCGACAACAGGCTCGTCGCCGACGATGCGGCCGCCGAAGAGACGATCGACGATGTCGACCCGACCTCCAACAGCACCGCGCCCGCGTTGCCCACCGACGCCTGGATCGGCAAATGGATCGGTGTCGAGGGGCTGGTGCTCGATATCCAGCCGGCCGGGGAGCCGGGCCGGTACGTTCTGAGCGTGACGCTGCTCAACGGCACCAACAGCTATGAAGGCGCGGCAGACGGCGACACGATCCGCTTCATTCGCAATGGCCGCCCGGAAAGCATCCGTGCCGCCACCGGTGATGACACCGGGCTCAAATGGCTGGCGGGCAAGCAGAACTGCCTGATGATCCAGCAAGGCGAAGGCTTCTGCCGCGACAATGCCGCCACGCCGCTCGCCCCTCAGCCTTGAAATTACCGGGTTTCACGACTAGGGCCGCGCCCATGAGCAAGCCCGTGCCCGTGATGTCCGCCGAGGAATTCGCCGATCGCGCCCGCACGATTGTCGAGACGATGCACGGCCATGCGGCGCATCGCGCGATCGATTTGCTAACCAACGATGTGCTGCGCGGTCTCGGCTATGGCGAGGGTATCGAGGTTTTCGAGAATGCGGTCCGCCATTGGCATGAGGCCGACGCGCCTTATCCTCATGGCGCGCGCTGCCCGGACTGCGAGCGCGAGGTCGAAAAGCGCGCCGCCGCCTGATTTCGATTTGAAAGCAAGCGGCGGGAAGCATCCCGGTCAAGCCAATGCCAAATGATCGCACGATGATGATGTGCGAAGGTGCAGGCGATGACTTTGACGATCGATGACCCCCGTTGGCAGACCGTGCTCGCGCGCGACAAGAGCGCAGAGGGCGCATTCGTCTTTTCGGTGGCGACGACCGGGGTCTATTGTCGCCCCGGCTGCGCGGCACGGACCCCCAATCCACGCAACGTGGCCTTCTACGGCAAGCCCGAGGAAGCGGAGGCGGCCGGTTTCAGGCCGTGCAAGCGCTGCCGGCCCGACGAGGCGCCGCTGGCCGAGCGGCAGGCGGCGCTGGTGGCGGCGGCCTGCCGCCGGATCGAGGCGGCCGAGGAGCCGCCGTCGCTCGGCGAACTTGCCGAGGGCGCCGGGCTAAGTCCGCATCATTTCCACCGGATGTTCCGCGCGATCACCGGGCTGACGCCGAAGGGTTATGCCGACGCGCAGCGAGCCCGCAAGGTGCGCGCCGCGCTGGCAGAGGGCACATCGGTGACCGAGGCGCTCTATGATGCCGGCTTCGGATCCAGCGGCCGTTTCTATGCCACCGCCAACGATGCGCTCGGCATGCGCCCGTCCGCCTATCGCAATGGCGGGACGGCCGCCGAGATACGCTTCGGCATTGGCCAGTCGTCGCTCGGCCGGGTGCTCGCGGCGGCGAGCGAACGCGGTATCTGCTCGATCATGCTCGGCGATGACGACGCGGAACTGATCCGCGATCTCGAACGCCGCTTCCCCAATGCGCGGACCATCGCCGCGGATGGCGATTTCGCCGAGACAGTCGCGCAGGTGGTAGCCGTCGTGGAGGAGCCCGCAGGAGGGCTGGCGCTGCCGCTCGATATTCGCGGTACCGCCTTCCAGCGCCGCGTGTGGCAGGCGCTGCAGTCCATCCCCGCGGGCGAGACCCGCAGCTATGGCGAGCTGGCCGCGGCGGTCGGCGATCCAAAGGCCGCGCGCGCCGTCGCGGCGGCCTGCGCCGCCAACAAGATCGCGGTCGCGGTGCCATGTCACCGGGTGGTGCATCGCGATGGCTCGCTCTCGGGCTATCGATGGGGTGTCGAACGCAAGCGCCGCTTGCTGGCGAAGGAAGCACAGGAGTGATCCACCCCTTTCTCTCCTTCCCCCGAGGGCTTGGAACGGAGGTATGACAATTTAGCCCGATTGTGTGGATGGCCTTGGGACCGCCGTCCGGATAGGTCTCGGCCCATGCACGCCGCCCCCTCGCATCTCCCTCTGCGCCACCTTCTCCTCGCGCTGGCGGTGGTCGCGGTGTGGGGCACCAATTTCGTGGTGATCCGGGTCGGCCTAGACGATCTGCCGCCGCTTCTGTTCGCGACGCTGCGGTTTTTCTTCGTGCTGCTGCCTGCCGCTTTCTTCGTGCGGCGGCCGGCGGTCTCCTGGACTTCGCTGGCCGCCTATGGCGTGCTGATCGGCTTCGGCCAGTTCGGCCTGCTCTATATTGCGATGGATGGCCTCATCTCGCCAGGGCTCGCGTCGCTGGTCGTCCAGAGCCAGGTCTTCTTCACGATCGGCCTGGCGATGGCGTTCAGCGGCGAGAAGGTGCGGTCCTTCCAGATGCTCGCGTTGCTGATGGCGACAATCGGCATCGCGATCATCATTGAGCATGGCGACGCCAGCGCGACTCCGTTCGGGCTCGGGCTGGTGTTGCTCGCGGCGATCAGCTGGGCCGGGGGCAATCATGTCGCCAAGGCGAGCGGCGCCACCAACCTGCTCGCCTTCGTCGTCTGGGCGAGTCTCTTCTCGATCCCGCCGCTGTTCCTTGGCTCGCTGCTCATGGAAGGATGGCCGGCGATCAGCGGCGCGCTGGCCGATGCCGGCGCCGGGGCCTGGGGGGCGGTGCTCTGGCAATCGATCGGCAACAGCATGTTCGGCTATGCCGCCTGGGGCTGGCTGCTGTCGCGCTATCCGGCGGCGACGATCACGCCGACGGCGATGCTGGTGCCCGTCTTCGGCATGGGCGCCTCGGCGCTGCTGCTGGGCGAGGCGCTGCCGCTGTGGAAGCTGGCGGCGGCGGCGCTGGTGATCGGCGGGCTCGCGGCGAATATTCTCTGGCCGCTCGCCATGAGACCGGCTCGGCCTTGACTCCTCCCCGTCCAGAGGGAGTATAAGAACAAAATAAGAACATGAATGAGTCGCGGACCATATTGGCCGCCCTGAAATCACGCATCGGCGCGATTGAGGGGCCGAAGCCGTCGGAGGCGGGGCTGTTCGCGCTGGGCGCGGCGGCGCTCGACGCGCAGCTCGGCGGCGGGCTGCCGCGCGGGCGGCTGCACGAGCTGTTCGCGGCGGAAGCCGATGACCGCGCCGCGCTGGCAGGGGCGGCTCTCATGCTGGCGGTCCGGGCAGGAGGTGGGCGGCTGGGTGAGGGGCCGCTGCTCTGGCTTCGACAGGATGGCGGGGTGCGGGCTTCGGGCCGGCTTTATGGGCCGGGGCTCGCCGATCTCGGCCTCGATCCGGCCCGGCTGATCGAGATCATCGCGCCCGACGAGGCGGGGCTGCTTCGCGCGGCCGGGGATGCGGTGCGCTGCCGCCATGTCGCGGCGGTGCTGATCGAGCCGTGGAAGGCGGCGCACGGCTTCGACCTGACGGTGAGCCGGCGCCTGGCGATCGCCGCCGAGAAATCGGGCGTCACCGTGCTGCTGCTCCGCATCGAGGCCGAGCCGGGCCCAAGCGCCGCCTATAGCCGCTGGCGGGTGCGCTCGATCGCCTCGGAAGCGCTCGAGGCGGGGGCACCCGGCCATCCGGTGATCGAAATGGAATTGCTGCGGCATCGCGGGGGGCTTGCCGGCTTGCGCGCATGTCTGGAGTGGAATCGTGACGAGCATGTCTTCCGGGAAGCGCCGCTATCTGGCGCTGTGCTTCCCCTTCCTGCCGGCCGACCGGCTGGCGCGGGCGATTCGGACGGGATCGGCGCCAAAGACCTTGGGGACCGGCTTTCCGCCTGACGCGCCTTTCGCGCTGGTCGAGAAGCTCAAAGGCGCGATGCGGCTGGCGGCGGTCAACCGCGCGGCGCTGGCGCTCGGGCTGGTCCCGGGCCTCAGCCTCGCCGACGCGCGGGCGCGGCACCCCGATATCGGCGTCGCCGATCTCGATCTCCGCACCGATGCCGAGTGGCTCGAACGGATCGCCGATGGCTGCGACCGCTATACCCCGATGGTCGCGCTCGATCCGCCCGACGGGCTGATCCTCGACATCAGCGGCTGCGCGCATCTGTTCGGCGGCGAGACGGCGCTGCGCGACGATCTGGTGATGCGGCTGCAGCGGCTCGGCATGCAGGTGCGGAGCGCACTCGCCGATACCCCCGATGCGGCGCATGCGCTGGCGCGCCATGGCGACCGGCAGATAGGAACCTTGCCGGTCGAAGCCCTCGAGCTCGATCCCGAGGAGTCGGTCGCATTGCGCCGTGCCGGGCTCAAGCGGATCGACGATCTGAACGTCCGGCCGTCGCAGCTCCTGTCGGCGCGGTTCGGCGAGGAGGCCGCCGACCGGCTCGCGCGGATCGCCGGCGGGCGCGACATCCGCATCACCGCGCGGCGTCCCCAGGCCGCGCTCGTCCTCGAACGCCGCTTTGCCGAGCCGATCGGCCGCACCGAAGACGCGCTCGCCGCGATCGAGGCGCTGGCAGAGCAGGCGGCGCGGCGGATGGAGGAGGCACATCGCGGCGGGCGGCGCTTCGAGGCCCAGCTGTTCCGCACCGATGGGCTGGTCCGCAGCCTCCGTATCGAGACCGGGCTGCCGGTGCGTGACGTGCCGCTCGTCATGCGGCTGTTCGACGAGCGGCTGGCGACGCTCGCCGATCCGGTCGATCCGGGGTTCGGCTTCGATCTGGTGCGGCTGTCGGTGCCGCTGTTCGAACCGCTGGCGCCGCTCCAGCTGTCGCTCGAAGGCGGCACGCTCGCCCAGGACGAGCTGGCACAACTGCTCGACCGGCTATCGACCCGGCTCGGCCGCGGCCGTGTGCGGCGGCTGGCCGCGCGCGACAGCCATATTCCCGAGCAGGCGGCCTTCGCTTTCCCCGCAGTCGAGGGCGCTCCCCCCGGCGGCTGGCCCGAACCCGAGGCCGGCGAGCCGCCGCTTCGTCCGACCCATTTGTTCGATCCGCCCCAACCGATCGAGGTGATCGCGGGCGTACCCGACGGCCCGCCGCAGCGTTTCCGCTGGCGGCAGCGGCTGCATGAGGTGACGCTCGCCGAAGGGCCTGAGCGGATCGGCGCTCTGTGGTGGCGGCGCGCCGACAATGGTGGCCGCGCGCGCGACTATTATCGGGTCGAGGACCGGCAGGGCCGCCGCTTCTGGTTGTTCCGGCACGGTCTCTATGGTCGCGAGGCGGCAACCCCGGCCTGGTACATCCATGGCCTGTTCGCATGAGCGGCCCCGTCTTTGCCGAGATGGTCGCGGCGACCAATTTCTCCTTCCTGCGCGGAGCGTCGCCGGCCGAGGATATGGTCGCCGCGGCGGTGGCGGCGGGCCATGCCGGCATCGGCATCGCCGACCGCAATACGGTGGCCGGGGTGGTGCGCGCCTGGGTCGCGCTCCGCGACGCACGGGCCAAGCTGGCGATGGAGGGGCTGCCTGACATCGACTTCAAGCTTGCGATCGGCGCGCGGCTCGTCTTCGCCGACGGCACGCCGGATATCGTCGCCTATCCTACGACCCGAAGGGGTTGGGGCGAGCTGACCCGGCTGCTCACACGGGGCAACCGACGGGCGATCAAGGGCGATTGCATATTGTTCCTCGACGATCTGCTCGATCATCTCGACGATCTGCAACTGATCGTGATGCCGGGCGGGGAGAGGATGACGCTGGGCGCTATCGGTGCGCGGCTGCATCCGAAATGGCATGGGCCGTTGCCTCCCTCGTCCTTTCACGCCCCCAAGCTGTCACCCCGGCGAAGGCTGGGGCCCATGTCTCTCGCGACAGTCGATGGCATCCGGATCGAAGAGTTGTCGTCCGGCGTCTCATCGGGCTGGAATGACGGGTTGGGAAGGGTGGTGGCTGCACTCGAGCAGGCGGCCCCCGGCCGGGTCCGGCTGGGGCTGGCGACGGCCTATTCGGGGCCTGACAAGCGCCGTATCGCCAAACATGCCCGATTGGCCCGCGAAAGCGGGGTTCCGACCATCGCCACCAACGATGTACTCTATGCGGGGCCCGGGCAGCGCCCGCTTCATGATGTCGTCACCTGCATACGCCTCGGCCTCAAGCTCGACGAGGCGGGGACGCGGCTCGCCGCCAATGGCGAACGGCATATCAAGCGAACCGAGGAAATGGCGCGGCTGTTCGCCGACTATCCCGAGGCGGTCGCCGAGAGCGTGGCGCTGCTCGACCGGATCCAGTTCGATCTCCGCCAGCTCCGTTACGAATATCCGCACGAGCCGGTGCCCGAAGGATGGACCCCTCAAGCCTGGCTCGAGCATCTCGTCGAAGAGGGCGTGAGGTGGCGCTTTGGCGAGCATCCCTCGCAGGAGGTGCTTGATCTGGTCCAGACCGAACTGAAGCTCGTTCGGGAGGCGCGCTACGCCTATTATTTCCTGACCGTCCATGATGTCGTGAAGTTCGCGCGCAGCCAGCATATCCTCTGCCAGGGCAGGGGATCGGCGGCCAATTCGGTGATCTGCTATGTGCTCGGGATCACCTCGGTCGATCCGGTCTTCAACAAGCTGCTCTTCTCGCGCTTCATCTCCGAGGATCGGAACGAGCCGCCCGACATCGACGTCGACTTCGAGCATGAGCGGCGCGAGGAGGTGATGCAATATGTCTACCGGCGCTATGGCCGTCACCGCGCCGGCATCGCCGCGACGGTGATCCACTACCGGTCGAGGAGCGCGGTGCGCGAGGTCGGCAAGGTGCTGGGGCTGAGCGAGGACATCACCACCAAGCTGACCTCGACGATCTGGGGCAGCTACGGCTCGCAGATGGAGGAGAGCCGCTTCGGCGAAACTGGCTTCGACATCGGCAATGTCGAGATCGCCCGGCTCAACATGCTGGTGACCCAGCTGCTCAGCTTCCCGCGCCATCTGTCGCAGCATGTCGGCGGCTTCGTGCTGACCGAGGATCGGCTCGACGAGACCGTGCCGATCCACAATGCCGCGATGGACGAGCGCACCTTCATCGAATGGGACAAGGACGATATCGACGCGCTCGGGCTGATGAAGGTCGATGTGCTGGCGCTCGGCATGCTGACCTGCATCCGCAAGGCCTTCCACCTGATCGAGACGCATATCGGCAGGCAGTACACGCTCGCCAATATCCCGGCCGACCAGGAGGATGTCTACGACATGCTGTGCGAAGGCGACAGCATCGGCGTCTTCCAGGTCGAGAGCCGGGCGCAGATCAACATGCTGCCGCGGCTCCGGCCTCGCATGCTTTACGATCTCGTCATCCAGGTCGCGATCGTGCGGCCCGGGCCGATCCAGGGGGGTATGGTCCACCCCTATCTCAAACGTCGCGCGGGCAAGGAGGACGTGGCCTTCCCGTCACCTTCCGCACAGCATGGCCCGCCCGACGAGCTGTTCGACGTGCTAGGCAAGACGCTGGGCGTCCCGCTGTTCCAGGAGCAGGCGATGAAGCTGGCGATCGTCGCGGCCAAGTTCACCGAGGCCGAGGCCAACCAGCTTCGCCGCGCGATGGCGACTTTCCGCAATGTCGGCACCATGCCGCAATTCGAGGGCAAGTTGATCGACGGCATGGTCGACCGCGGCTATCCGCGCGACTTCGCCGAGCGCTGCTTCGAGCAGATCAAGGGCTTCGGCAGCTACGGCTTTCCCGAGAGCCACGCCCAGTCCTTCGCACTGCTCGTCTATGTCTCCTCCTACATCAAGTGCCGCTATCCGGCGGTGTTCGCCTGCGCGCTGCTCAATTCGCAGCCGATGGGCTTCTATGCCCCCGCCCAGATCGTCCGCGATGCGCGCGAACATGGCGTCGAGGTGCGCGCGATCGACATCAGCGCGAGCGGCTGGGACAACAGCCTCGAGCCGGGCTGGAACGGCCTCGCGCTCCGGATCGGCTTTCGCCAGATCGACGGTTTCCGCGAGGCCTGGGCCGATGCGATCGTCACGGCTCGCGCCGACGGCCGCTTCACCAGCATCGAGCAGCTGGCCCGCCGCGCGGCGCTGCCGCGCCGCGCGCTGCGGCTGCTCGCGGATTCCGACGCCTTCCGCTCGATCGGCATCGATCGGCGCATGGCGCTGTGGGAGGCGCGGCGCACCCCCGATGGCGAACTGCCACTGTTCGCGGCCGCCAAGGCGCGCGAGCTGGGCGAGGAGCCCGATGCGATGCTCCCCGCGATGCCGATGTCGGAGCATGTCGCCGCCGATTATCAGCTGACGCGGCTGTCGCTGAAAGGCCACCCGATGCAGTTCCTGCGCGAGACGTTCCGGCGCGAAGGCGTGTTGAGCTGCCGCGAGGTCTCCGAGGCGAAGGATGGACGGCGGGCGAAGGTCGCTGGCGTCGTCCTCATCCGCCAGCGGCCGGGCGAAGGCAAGGCGATCTTCATCACCCTCGAGGACGAGACCGGGATCACCAATGTCCTGCTATGGGCGCGGACCTTCGAGGCGCAACGGCGGCAGGTGATGACCTCGCGTCTGATGGTCGTCGAAGGCGAGATCCAGAAGAGCGAGGAGGGCGTCGTCCATCTGATGGGGGCGATTGTCCACGACCGCACTGCTGAGCTCGACCGCCTGTCCGAGGATCACCGCACCGAGATCGAGCTGTCGCGCGCCGACATATTCGAATATCCGCAGATCCCGCGCGATCATGTTCCGCGCGGCGGCCGCCATCCCCGCAATGTCCGCATCCTGCCCAAATCGCGCGATTTTCATTAGGGCGCGATGAGCGGGTAGGGGGATCCATCTTCATCTCATCAGGCGCCAGCTTCCTTGCTGGCCAATGAAGGCGCCGGCCAGCAGCGGTTCATAGCGGTTCGGCTATCACCTTCCCTAGATGACATGCGTGGGACAAAGTCATGGGTGTATATGCATTCTTCAATCTGAGACGGGCCGAGGAAGAGCGGCTCAAGGCAGCGCGAGCCCGGACCCCGACCGCGCGCCGGTCGCATATGCATCTGGCCACCCTGTTCGAGCAGCGCGCCAGGGAACTGGGCGAAGCCGACTAAGCAGCAACTATCTGGAAAAGCTAACGGCTTTCGAACAGGTCGCCCGCCGAAAGCCCCGCGCGCAGCCCCCCTGGCGTCTGCAACCAGTGTAGCGAAGCCTTGTCGCTGTCGAGCGTCGATCGCCAGAAGGCGACGGTGGTCGCGATCACCGTGTCGCGGATATGCGGTGGCGGTTCGCCGCTGAATATGGTGGGCAGGACCTGTCCCGCGAACATTTCGTGCGTTCCACCGCGTATCACGAGCAGATATTTTTCGCCCGGCGGCATCAGGCGGAAGGGCTCCTGCCGCTGGAGCGCGGTGATCGGGATGACCGAGGGAACCGCGTCCTCAGTGCCCGTGATCGACAGGAAGGGGATGCGGATCGTCGCGAACGCCTCTTCGGGCGAACCGACCAGCGGCGGCGAGGGACTGAAGCCGACGGCGGCGCGGACGCGAACGTCGAAAAGCGGCCGTTCGGCCTCGAACGCGAAGCTCTGCCCGGCGATCGCCTGGACGGTCTGGGCGCCGAAGCTGTGGCCTGCCACGCCGATCCTGGTGCGATCGATCCGGCTCAGATCGCACTGACCCTCTACCACCTTGCGGCCGAGCTCATCGATCGCGAAGTGAACGTCGAGCGCGCGGGCGATCAATTGCTGAAAGCCCAGCGCCGTCCGGAAACCGGGCTTGCCGAAGATCGCGCTGTCGCTGCCCGGATGCTGGAGGTTGATCACCGCGAAGCCCGCCTCAGCCCAGGCATGCGCCCAGATCCTACCCGCATCGAGCGAGCCGCCGAGCCCGTGGCTGAACAGGATCACCCCGATCTTGCCGCTGCCCGCCGGCATCCGGATCCGCACCGGCAATGGACGGTCGCGCACGGGATCGAGCCATACGCCGTCGCACAGGGTGATCGGGAGGGCGGAGTGGCCGGCGACGGGGGCCGCGATCAGCAGAAGCAACAGCCAGCGGAGATAGCGCATGACCTAGGCTGATAAGGCAGAGCCGGTTGGTGCGAAAGCGCTAAGGCAGCTTCCTGCGGTGAGATATTTACAACGATGTGAGTCAAACTGAGCGCTGGAACACACAGCGTAGAGGAAGGGATTTCCGCCATACCGCATCGCAAGCCAGACCTGACCGCGACGATCCAGGCGCTGGCCTTGCAGTCTTCCAGACGGTCACGATCGGGGCGTCGACGCCATAAGAGGTGTTCGGAGCCAAGGCGCCGGGATATACGCCGGTCGATCTCGATGCCCGCCCCTCGCTTGAATGGGCGGATCTCAACGATCGCACTTATTTCCAGATCAACATGACCAATCTGTTCGACAAGTGTTACGTCGGTTCGTTCGACGGCACGCTGCTCAACACGGGCATCACTTTCGCGAACATCGGTTCGCGCCCCTTCATCGAAATGCTCGTCGTCGGCTTTTGAGCCGATCGAGATAAATTGCAAAAGGCCCCGTTGCCCTCGGGCGGCGGGGTTTTTTCTTGTCGGCGAACCGGCTAACCCAGCGACATATTTCGGGAGAGTTTCGCATGAAAACCCGTGCAGCCGTAGCATTCGAGCCCAGGAAGCCGCTGGAGATCGTGGAACTGGACCTCGAAGGCCCCAGGGCGGGCGAGGTGCTGGTCGAGATCATGGCGACGGGCATCTGCCACACCGACGCCTATACGCTCGACGGCCTCGACAGCGAGGGGATCTTCCCGTCGATCCTCGGCCATGAGGGTGCGGGGATCGTGCGCGAGGTCGGCGCCGGCGTCACCAGTGTGAAGCCGGGCGACCATGTCATTCCGCTCTACACGCCCGAATGCCGCCAGTGCAAAAGCTGCCTCAGCGGCAAGACCAATTTGTGCACCGCGATCCGCGCCACCCAGGGGCAGGGGCTGATGCCCGACGGCACCAGCCGGTTCAGCTACAAGGGCCGGACCATCTTCCATTACATGGGCTGCTCGACCTTCTCGAACTTCACCGTGCTGCCCGAGATCGCAGTCGCGAAGATCCGCAAGGACGCGCCGTTCGAGACCAGCTGCTACATCGGCTGCGGCGTCACGACCGGCGTGGGCGCCGTGGTCAACACCGCACAGGTGCGCCCCGGCGACAATGTCATTGTCTTTGGACTAGGCGGGATCGGCCTCAACGTGCTGCAAGGTGCGAAGATGGCGGGTGCGGGCATGATCGTCGGCGTCGATGTCAACCCAGATCGTGAGGCATGGGGCCGCAAGTTCGGCATGACCCACTTCGTCAATCCGAAGGATGTGGACGATATCGTCGCCTACCTCGTCGCGCTGACTGATGGCGGCGCGGACTATAGCTTCGACTGCACCGGCAACACGCATGTGATGCGTCAGGCGCTCGAGGCCTGCCATCGCGGCTGGGGCACCAGCATCATCATCGGCGTCGCCGAGGCTGGCAAGGAGATCAGCACCCGGCCCTTCCAGCTCGTCACCGGCCGCAACTGGCGCGGCACTGCCTTCGGCGGCGCCAAGGGACGGACCGACGTCCCCAAGATCGTCGACTGGTACATGAGCGGCAAGATCCAGATCGACCCGATGATCACCCACGTCCTCACCCTCGAGGAGATCAACAAGGGCTTCGATCTCATGCACGCAGGCGAAAGCATCCGCAGCGTTGTGGTGTATTGAAGCATGACGCTGGAGAAGCTTTCGAGCAATCTCAGCTTCGGGGGCGTCCAGAGCGTGTACCGGCACGCCTCGGTCGCCACGGGCACCGACATGACCTTCTCGATCTATGTACCGCCGGATAACGGGGCCACGAAGTTTCCCGTGGTCTGGTATCTGTCGGGGCTGACCTGCACCCATGCCAACGTCACCGAGAAGGGCGAATATCGCCGCGTCTGCGCCGAGCTCGGCCTCATCTTCGTGGCGCCTGACACCAGCCCGCGGGGCGAGGGCGTGCCCGACGATCCGGCGGGCGCCTATGATTTCGGGCTGGGCGCCGGCTTCTATGTCGACGCCACGACCGAGCCCTGGGCCAGGTATTATCGCATGTGGAGCTATGTCACCGACGAACTGCCGACGCTGATCGCGACCCATTTCCCCTCCGACATGAAACGTCAGTCGATCAGCGGCCATTCGATGGGCGGCCATGGCGCACTGACGATCGGGCTGACCTTCCCCGATCGTTACCGCGCGGTCTCGGCCTTCGCGCCGATCGTCGCGCCATCGCAGGTACCGTGGGGCCATAAGGCGCTGGGCGGCTATCTCGGTCCGGATCGCGCGGCGTGGCGCAAGCATGACGCGGTCGCGCTGATCGAGGACGGCGCGCGGGTGAAGGAACTGCTGGTCGACCAGGGCCAGGCCGACGGCTTTCTCGCCGAGCAGCTCAGGCCGGAGCTTTTGGCCAAAGCCTGCGAGGATGCCGGGATCGGCCTGACCCTGCGGTTGCAGCCGGGCTACGACCACAGCTATTATTTCATCTCGACCGTCATGGAAGACCATCTGCGCTGGCATGCGGAGCGGCTGGGCCAAGAAGAGGCTCACCCGTCCCCATAAGGAACCGTGCCCAAGCCTAAGGGTTTATACGGAGGGTGGGAAACAGCTCACCGAGCGGACGCTCGAGAGTGGGCCCCGTCCACGGAGAGTCCCATGTTCGTATCCTTGCGTACCACCACCCTCGCTCTTGCCGCATCGCTCAGCCTCACCGCCTGCTACAATGACGGATATGGTTATAGTGGGCTTTCTGTAGGCTATAGCAGCAGCTATCCGTCATATTACGGCTGGTATGACGATTACTATTACCCCGGAACCGGCTATTATATTTACGATCGGGGTGGCCATCGGCACCGGTGGAGCGGCAATCACCGCCGATATTGGGAAGACAGGCAACGGACTTTCCGTCGGGCCGATCGCGGCGATCGCCGCGAGCTTCGCGAGAACTGGCAGGCCTTCCGGCAGGAAAGACGCCAGGACGACCGCGCCTGGCGTCAGGAGCGCCGGCAAGATCGCCGCGCCTTGGCGCGGGGTGAGATGACTCGTCAGGAATTCCGGCGCGATCGGATGGCGGATCGGCGTGACTATCGACGGGAGCTGCGTCAGGATCGGCGCGAGCTGCGCCGCGAAAATCGCCGGGATCGCCGGGACTGAACTGGAGATCCGGCGCTCGGGCGCGGGTCGTACCTGCCGGCCCTGACGCCAGCCGGGTCGTCGGCTTGACCTCTTCGACTATCACATAGGACCGCGTCTCCCGCGGAGATCTTGCGCTCGGTCCAAACGGAGCGCGAGGGCTGTCTATGTGAACCGCTCGATCGTCAGCGCGGTCGGCGTCCCGCCGCTCGGCCGCGAGAGACTGTCGGGCACCGGCCCGAAGCGGGAGGCCCAATACGCGCTGCGCTACGCGACCGAATGCGCGCTGTCGGTCAACATCACCGCGCAGGGCGATCCGACGTTGCTCAACCTCTGGGCCGGCGGCGCCGGGATCCTGGCCTTGCGCATGGCGAAGATCAGGAACCGCCCGAGCAAGTTGCATCCACAGCTTCCGACGTTACGCATATATATTCCCTGCTATGCTGGCAGCTTGGCTTATCGCATGACTGCGTGACGAGCCTGTGACAGCGGGTCTGCAGGGGGGATGACCAATCATGATGATCGTGGCCGGTGCGGTGCTGGGAGCGATCATCGGCAGCTTCATCGCGACCGTCGCCATTCGCTGGCCCAAGCGGCTGTCGGCCATGCGGGGACGATCGGCATGCGACGCCTGCGGCGTCCCCGTCGGTGCGGCACGCTTGATTCCCATCGTCAGCTTCGCCGCCCAGCGCGGGCGTGCGGGCTGCTGCGGCGCCGTCATCGACCGGCTGCATCCGATCGCCGAGCTGTTGGCCGCGGGAATCGGGGCGGCGAGCCTGGCGATCGCTCCGGATCCCTGGCAGGCGGCCGCGGGCGCGCTGTTCGGCTGGCTGCTGCTGGCGCTGGCCCTGCTCGATGCGCGCCATGGCTGGCTGCCCGATCGGCTGAATCTCGCCCTGGCGGCGGCCGGCCTGATAACGGGCCTGGCCGATGTTCCGCCCGCGCTCTCCGATCGGCTGATCGGCGGGGCTGCGGGCTTCCTGCTGTTCGCGATCATACGCCGTGGCTATCGCCTGCTCCGCCATCGCGAGGGCATGGGCGGCGGCGACGTCAAGCTGTTCGGAGCGATAGGGTTGTGGCTCGGCTGGCAGATGCTGCCGATGGTGTTGCTTGGCGCGGCGCTGGCGGGGCTGGCATGGAGCCTCGTCTGGTTCATCGCAGGAAGACGGCTAACGACGACATCGAGCGTGCCCTTCGGTGTGTTTTTGGCGATCGCGGCCTGGTCGGCGTGGGTCGTCGCTTCCGTCGGCTGAGAATTTTTTCCGCATCCTGTAGGATCGCGCTACCCAAGATCGTCCTAGCTCTGCCAACCAATGGAGACCTCGATGCTCTACGCAATCCTCTGCTATGATTCCGAAGAAGTGGTCGGCGCCTGGAGCAAGGAGACCGACACGGCGGTGATGGAACGGCTCGGCGCGGTCCAGGAGAAGTTGGCGAAGCAGGGGCGGCTGGGCCCGGTCGCGCGGCTGATGCCGACGACGGCGGCGACCACCGTGCGCAAGGGCGCCGAGCCATTGGTGCTCGACGGACCGTTCGCCGAGACCAAGGAACAGCTGCTCGGCTTCTATGTGGTCGATTGCGACAGCCTGGAGGAGGCGATCGAGGTGGCGTCGGATCTGGGCCGTGCCAGCGGGTCGGCGGGTGCGCACGAGGTGCGGCCGCTGATGCTCTACCGGCCGGGTGACGCAGGCAACACATGATCGATCCCGCGTGGATCGATGCGGCGCTGGCTTCGGCTCGGCCGCGCGCGGTAGCGGCGCTGCTCCGCTATTTCCGCGACATGGACATGGCCGAGGAGGCCTATCAGGAAGCCTGTCTGCGCGCACTCGCGCGCTGGCCCGAGCAGGGACCGCCGCGCGATCCTGCTGCCTGGCTGATCCTTGTCGGCCGCAACAGCGGGATCGATGCGGTGCGGCGGACCGCCCGCGAGGATGAACTGCCGTCCGACGATCAGCTTTCCGAGCTGGGCGATGCCGAGGCGGCGCTCGCCGACCGGCTCGACGAAGGCCAATACCGCGACGATATCTTGCGGCTGCTGTTCGTCTGCTGCCATCCGGAATTGCCGGCGACCGGCGCGATCGCGCTGGCGCTCAGGATCGTCTCGGGGCTGACCGTCGCCCAGATCGCCCGCGCCTTCCTGGTCGGCGAAAAGGCGATGGAGCAGCGCATCACGCGCGCCAAGGCGCGGATCGCCGATGCGGGCGTGCCCTTCGAAACGCCGGGACCGATCGAGCGCGCCGAGCGGCTCGGGGCGGTGGCGGCGATGGTCTACCTGATCTTCAACGAGGGCTATTCGGCAAGCGGGGCGGAGGGCGGCGCGCGCGAGCCGCTGTGCGGCGATGCGATCCGGCTCGGCCGGCTGCTGCTGCGGCTGTTCCCCGCCGAGCCGGAGATCAGCGGGCTGGTCGCGCTGATGCTGCTCCAGCACGCGCGCAACGCCGCGCGGCTTGACGACGATGGCCTCGTCATCCTGCTCGAGGATCAGGACCGCGGCCGCTGGGACGGCAGCATGATCGCCGAAGGGCTGGCGCTGCTCGACAAGGCGATGCGCCACCGCAAGCCCGGGCCCTATCAGATCCAGGCGGCGATCGCCGCGCTGCACGCGCGGGCGAAGGCGGCGGCCGATACCGATTGGGCGCAGATCGAAAGGCTCTACGCCACACTCGAGCGGCTTCAGCCCTCCCCCGTCGTTACGCTCAATCGCGCGGTGGCCGTGGCTAAGCTTGCGGGCCCCGGGGCGGCGCTGGACATGCTGGCGCCGCTCGGCGATCGGCTGGACGGCTATTTCTATTATCATGGCGCGCGGGGCGCCTTCCTCGATCAGCTCGGCCGGTCGGAAGAGGCGCGGGCGGCCTTCAGCCAGGCCATAGGCCTGGCCGGTTCGGCCGCCGAGGCCAGCTATATCCGCCAGCAGCTCGACCGGTTGCCGAAAGGAAAATAATGTGCGGTGATCTGTCGGATCATGCGCCGCCGCATCGTCTTAGCTGGGTAGTTCAAGGAGACAGAATATGTACGAATTGACGCTGACCCGCTTGATCGATGCACCGCGCGAGAAGCTGTTTCGCGCCTGGACCGATCCCGATCTGATTCCCTTGTGGTTCTGTCCGAAACCCTGGGGCGTTTCCAGGGCCGAGACCGATGTTCGCCCGGGTGGCGCGAGCCTGATCGTGATGCGGGGCCCCGACGGCGAGGAATTCCCCAACCATGGCGTCTATCTGGAGGTGGTTCCCAACGAGAAACTCGTCTTCACCGATGCCTATACCAGGGACTGGCAGCCCTCGGAGAAGCCGTTCATGACCGGCATCCTCACTTTCGAGGAGGAGAACGGCAAGACCCGCTACACCGCCCGGGTGCGGCACTGGACCGCCGAGGACCTCGCCCAGCATGAAGCTATGGGCTTCGAGCAGGGCTGGGGCGTTGCCACCGACCAGCTTGAGGAGTTGGTCAAGCGGATTTGAGGAAAGGTAGGGGGTGGGCGTGCGATCCACGGATGGGGGATCCGGGCCGCGTCACGGGGCATGGCGCCCACCCCCAGCCCCGCCGCAGGGAACAGCGGGGCAGCTTATTCAATGGGTGACGCGGCGTTCCCTTGCGCCGAGATAGGCGAGCAGGCCATAGGCCTGACCAGGCGAGTAGCCCGCCTCGACCAGGCTCCGCACATCCTGTTCCGCCAGGTCGTCACCGTGATGCCGCACCAGCGAGACGAACCGGCGCAGGCTCTCCAGCCGCGGATCCGCGAGCGGGCGGGGAAGGCGGACGCCCAGCGCGGCTTCGATGAAGCGGCCCAGCCGGCTCCGATGGGGAATTTCCCGGGTGGCGTCGATCCGCTCGGCCAGATCGATCACCCGAAGTTCGACCGGCGAAAAGCGGCTGGCATCCGAAGCGGTGGCGAGCTGGCCGCCCCCTTGCGACGGCGAGATATCGAGATAGACCATGGTAAGCGATCCTGCGATATGTTACAGATCGGTACGTCTTTGGTGGAGAGGTACCGTTCGGTTACATATTCGTCAAGGCGGCGACTTCGGTTACACCGAAAGATATTCTGTTGGCGCACAAAAAAATGCACCGCCGGAGGGAATCCAGCGGTGCGCAGTTTGGGGGTGAGCTGATCAGAAGTCGAACTGGGCCCTGAAGGCGACGCTGTCGAAGCCGTAGGTGCGCTTGTCGACCGGCTTGGTCGAGGCGGGCTTGGCCGCCGCGGCGAACGGGCCGCCTTTCACTTCAGTGCGGACATATTGGACGATGAAGCGGACATAGTCCTGTGGGATCCAGATCACGCCGAGCTGGTAGCCGGTCTGCTTGCCGCCGCGCGACAGGCTGCTCGACGGCGCGACGGCGCCGGTGGCGGTGGTGTAGCTGAACCCGTTCTTGAGCTTGTTCGAGTCAAGATCCAGATAGTCGTAGCGGGCGTTGACCTGGATCGCACCCCAGCCGCCCTTGTCGAACGGGTTGAGCACCTTGGTCCGGTCCCAGGTGCCGTTCTTGTAGCCGCGCGTCTCGCCCGTCAGGAAATAGCCGACTTCGCCATAATAGCTGATGAAGCTCGGATCCCCGTTCGGGAAGACGATCGAAGTGCCGTTGAAGGCGTCGAGGCCGGGCCGGAAGTCGCCGGCGCCATAAGCGTCGACCTTGGTGTACTGGAGCTCGCCGGCGACGTGCAACGGGCCGAAGATGCCGGCCGCTTCGAGACCGAAGATCTGATCGCCCTCGGCGGCGAAATTGCCGGTGTCCACGAAACGCTCGCCGGTCGTCTGCAGGAACGGACGCGCGCGGTAGCGGGCGACCTGATTCGTCGACGGCGCACCCGCCGAAGTCGAGACGTTCGCGCCATGGTTCGACTGGAAATGGCGGTACTGGTAGTTGGCGCCGAAGTGGAGCTGACCGCCCAGCGCCTCTGGCGTGAACGTCGCGCGGGCCGCGGCGATATAGCCGTCATTGTCGAGCGAAGCGTCGATCGTGTGCGCGGTGAACAGACCGGCGTTGATACGCCAGGTGTTGGTCGAGTCGACGAGGCCGAACGAGACGCCGAGGCGACGGGTGTTGATGAACGCGTCGTTGCCCTGATTACGCTCGATGAAGCTGACGAAGCGCGAGCTAGTGATCTGCTCGAGGCCGTTCATCGTCTCATGGTTGCCGATGGTGATCGACCAAGGCTTGCCCTTGGGCGCATAGGTCATGATGACGTCGCCGAAGCCGACGGTGGAATTGGCGAAATCAGCCTCGAACTTATAGCCGAAATCGCCCGGCAGCGTGCCTTCGGCGCCCAGCCGCAGGCGGCGAATACGGCTGTTGAAACCGAGATTTCTGTTGGGCACCGTGGCAAAGGGGCTGTCGATGAAGGCCGTATCGTACATGAAGCGGCCGCGTGGCTTGAAGGTGAAGCCGTCGGACGCCCATTGCGGAGCGCCTTTCCAGCTCGGCTCGGTCTTGGCGGCGCGGGCGGCGAGCGCCTCGACCTGGGCCTGAAGCGCCTCCACCTGCGCTTTCAGGAATTCCATTTCGGCGGCCGCGTCGGGCTTTTCCTCGACGGCCTTGACCGCCGCATCCTCGGCCGGAGCCGTCACTTGCTGGGCTTGCGCAGCGCTGGCGAATGCCAGCGAGCTCGCCGCGACCAGCAGCAGGTGCAGATGATATTTCACGTATTTTCCCCTTTGAGCATGTTGATTCGCGCCGTCGGTTACTTGATTTCGGCGGGTTTGAGCGGCGTCAGCGCATGGGCGGCGGCGGCGTTCTTGGCACGAACCGGAGCAGGCGCCGCGATCATGCCGCGCTTCACGAGATATCCGCCGGGGCCCCACGCCGCGTCCTTGGTGAACTCGGTGACGAAGGCCTTGATCGCCGGAATGGCGCGAACATGCGCATTCTTCACATAGATATAGAGCGGGCGGGCGCCGGGATATTTGAACGAGGCGATCGAGTCGTAGCTCGGCGCAACGCCGTTGATGGCGATTCCCTTGAGCTGCTTGTCGTTCTCTTCGAGGTAGGAATAGCCGAAGATGCCGACGGTGCCCGGATTAGCCTCGATCTTCTGGACGATCAGATTGTCGTTCTCGCCGCTCTCTACATAGGCGCCGTCCTCGCGAATGCCGGTGCAGATCGCGGCCGCCTTCTTCTCATCCTTCTTCTTGAGGGCGACCATTGCCGGGTTGGTATTGCAGCCGGCCGTCATCATCAGTTCGTTGAAGGCGTCGCGGGTGCCCGAGGTGGGCGGCGGCCCGAAGGCACGGATCGGTATGGCGGGCAGGCTCGCGTTGACGTCCTTCCAAGTCTTCGCCCGGTTCGGCTTGCCGAAGGGTGTCTTGGCCAGCGCCTTGTACACGTCGGTCGTGGTCAGGTTGCTCAGCGGCGCGCCCTTGGCGGTTGCGATGGCCAAGCCGTCGATGCCGATCTGAATCTCGGTGATGTCCTTGACGCCCGCGGCCTGGCAGCTCTTGACCTCCGAAGGCTTGATGCGGCGCGAGGCGTTGGCGATATCGGGAAACTGCTCACCGATGCCGGAGCAGAACAGCTTGAGACCGCCGCCCGTTCCAGTCGATTCGATGACCGGCGGCTTCATGTTCGGATTGGCCCGCGACAAGCGCTCGGCCACGGCGGTCGCGAACGGATAGACGGTCGATGATCCCACGGCGCGAATTTGCGCCCGCGCGGAAGCCATGGTCGGAACACAGGCCAGACCAACAGCGGCAAGCGCCAGCGCCTTGTGACGAATAAACATTCTCTTCCCCTCAGGTGAATGAGGCGGGCATCGACTCGCCTCATGGCGGGGAGCACTAGGCAGGGGCTGTGAAGCTATCGTGACGCGATAGTTACAAATGTGTGACGCGCCCCGTTGCGGCGCAGCAGGCGGTGGAATCGAGGCGTAATTCGCGGCATCTCTGGGAAGCCGCGTCTTCCCGCAGATGCAAAAACGCGCGGCCGTCGCCGGCCGCGCGTCATCGACCGAGTCGGCCCGCACCGATCAGCCGTAACGGCCGGTGATATAGTCCTGCGTTCGGCTCTGCGTCGGATTGGTGAAGATATCGGCGGTGCCGCCATATTCGACCAGCTCGCCGAGGTGGAAGAATGCGGTTCGCTGCGAAATGCGCGCGGCCTGCTGCATATTGTGGGTGACGATCACGATCGCGAAGCGGCCGCGCAGTTCGGTAATCAGTTCCTCGATCTTCGCAGTGGCTATCGGATCGAGCGCCGAGCAAGGCTCATCCATCAGGATCACCTCGGGATCGACCGCGATCGCGCGGGCGATGCACAGCCGCTGCTGCTGGCCGCCCGACAGGGCTGTGCCGCTTTCCTGCAAGCGGTCCTTGACCTCATTCCAAAGGCCGGCGCGCTGGAGCGAGCGCTCCACGATATGATCCATCGCGCTCTTGCTCTCGGCCAGGCCGTGAATGCGCGGCCCATAGGCGATATTCTCATAGATCGACTTGGGGAAGGGATTGGGCTTCTGGAAGACCATACCCACGCGTGCGCGCAGCAGCACCACATCCATGCCCGACGCGTAGATATCCTCGCCGTCCAGTTCGATCTTGCCCTCGGTGCGGGCGCCGGCGACGGTGTCGTTCATCCGGTTGAGAGTCCGAAGGAAGGTTGATTTTCCGCAGCCCGACGGGCCGATGAACGCTGTGACATTGTCCTTGTCGACGTCGATCGACACGTTCTTGATGGCCTGCTTCTCGCCATAGAAGACGTTGACGTCCCGTGCCGTCATCTTGAGGGAAGCTGTGATCATAGTTTCCTGCATGGTTTGCATCACCAACGTCGTTCAAAATGGTTGCGGAGATATATGGCGGTCGCGTTCATCGTCATCAGGAAGGCCAGCAGGACGAGGATAGCTGCCGAAGTCTTTTCGACAAAGCCGCTGCTGACCTCGTCCGACCAGAGGAATATCTGCACCGGCAATACCGTGGCCGGCTCGGTGAAGCCCGAGGGCGGCGACGAAATAAAGGCGCGCATGCCGATCATGATCAACGGCGCGGTCTCGCCCAGCGCGCGGGCCATGCCGATGATCGTGCCGGTCAGGATG
>CAMLSA010000002.1 GCA_946482655.1 uncultured Sphingomonas sp.
GAACACGCCGGGACGGACGCAGGAGCTCAACTTCTTCGACGTCGGCGCGGCGGAGGGCGGTGGCACGCCGGTGCTGCGCCTCGTCGACATGCCCGGCTACGGCTTCGCAAAGGCGCCGAAGGACATGGTCCGCAGGTGGCGTCATCTGGTGAACGACTATCTGCGCGGGCGGGTGATGCTCCGCCGCGCGCTGGTGCTGATCGACAGCCGTCACGGCATCAAGGACGTCGACCGCGAGGTGATGACGATGCTCGACAAGGCGGCGGTCACCTATCATGTCGTCCTTACCAAGGCCGACAAGATCAAGGCCAGCGAGCTGGCGGCGGTGACGGCGGCAACGGAGGCCGAGGCGCGCAAGCATGTCGCCGCGCATCCGAAGCTGCTCGTCACGTCGAGCGAGAAGGATTTGGGAATCGCGGAGCTGAGGGCCGCGATCCTGGAGGCGATCACGAGTTAGTTCCTCCGTTGCGGACGCCGCGGAGAAAGCGCCCCCTTTCATGATCGAGTGGAGCGAGGGCGCCGCGAACGAGAGCTGGTGATCCCTATGTTCGAGCGTGCGTAGGTCGCTCGGTTGCGCTGGACGACGCGTAAGGACTAATAGGGCGTTCCATCCTTGTGGGTATATTCCTGGGTGGGCCCGTCGACGTGCAGGTCGATGTCGGGATAGTGGCAGTCGGTCTTCTCGGGGATACCCATCACGACGAAGACGCACGGAACATCACTCTCGTTGACGAGGCGGTGGCCGTTGCCGTCGCCTTTCGGGAAGGCGGCGCAGTCGCCGGGGCCGAGCGGCGTGCGGCCATGATCGTCCACCAGCACGGCACCGCCCGATACCATGACGAGGAACTCGTCCTCGCCTTCGTGCCAGTGCCGCTGGGAAGACCAGGCGCCGGGCGCCAGCGTCACCTGATTGGCGACGAAGTCGGTCAGCCCACCGGCTGGGCTGAGCGGCCGCCACGTCCGCCCGCGCACATCGCGATCAAAGGGTGGCGGATAGCCGGTGATGGTGATCTCCGGGATGGCGTCAAGATCGATCTTGGGCATGTGGGGATTCCTGGAGTCGATGATAGGGTTGATGGATAGATGATGCGAAATCGGGCGTGAAGCGTGCTCAGACTCTTGCTCGCGACGGGGGTGCCGTGCTGCGCGACGCCGGCACGGCCGGCGATGCCCGCCTGATGGCGGCGATGTGATGGGGGCGATCGATCCGGCCATCGGCGAGAATCGCGAAATCTGGTTCGATATCTCGGCGTTCTTCGGTAAGGGGCTCTGATCATCCTGCAGAGCACCATGCCGACCATCGATCCTCTCGACCTCACCGCGCGCCTGATCGCCTGCCCGAGCGTAACTCCCGCCGATGCCGGTGCCATGGCGGTGATCGGGGAGGCGCTCGAGGCGATCGGCTTTACAGTGCATCGTTTTGCGGCGGGCGAGGCGCCCGACGGACCGATCGAAAATCTCTTCGCGACACGGGGGCGGGGCGGGCGCCACTTTGCCTTTGCCGGGCATAGCGACGTCGTGCCCGCTGGAGAGGGCTGGCGCAGCGATCCTTTCACCCCCTCGATCGAGGGCGAGCTGCTCCATGGCCGCGGCGCGGTCGACATGAAGGGGGCGATCGCCGCCTTCATCACCGCCGCGGCGCGCATTACCGATCAACCGGGAACGCTCAGCCTGATCATCACCGGCGACGAGGAGGGGCCCGCGATCCACGGCACCGTCGCGCTGATCGAATGGATGGACGCGCGCGGAATCCGGCCCGATCTGTGCCTCGTCGGCGAACCGACTTCGACGAACCGGCTCGGCGACGTGGTCAAGATCGGACGGCGCGGCTCGGTCAATTTCTGGATCGAGAATGGCGGCGCGCAAGGCCACGTCGCCTATCCGCATCTTGCCGAAAACCCGATCCCGGCGCTGATCAAGGCGCTCGACGCATTGGCGGGTCTCCATCTCGACGACGGCAATCGCTGGTTTCAGCCGTCTAATCTCGAGATCACCACCGTCGATGTCGGCAATGGCGCGACCAACGTCATCCCCGCGGTCGCAAGGGCGCGCGTCAACATCCGCTTCAACGACGAGCACACCGGCGCCGAGCTGGTCGAGCTGGTGCGGGCGACGGTCGCGGCGCACGCGCCCAAGGCGACCATTCGTTCGGTGATCTCGGGGGAGAGCTTCGTCACTCCGCCGGGCGATTTTTCGGCGCTGGTCTCGGCCGCGATCGAGAAGGTGACGGGGCTGGTCCCCGAGCTGTCGACCACCGGCGGCACCTCCGACGCACGTTTCCTATCGCGGATCTGCCCTGTGGTCGAATTCGGCCTGTGCAACGCGACTATGCACAAGCTCGACGAGGCGGTAGCGATCCCCGATCTCCATGCGCTCGCCGATATCTACGAGGAGATAGTACGGCGGGCTCTGCCGGTCTGACCGGTTGTGCGCGCGAGCCGGGCGCCATAGCTGCGCGCGCGTGGCCCACTTCAATCCGACACCACCTGCGTCCGCTTCTGGAATTTCGATATCATGGGGTCAATCGCCAGGATCAGCAGGATTATGCCGATTACGCACGACAACCCCCCGATGAGAAAGCCTGGAGCGAAGCGCGCAAATTCATGCGCAACGTCGGTGCTCTGATCCTTTGCGGCAATCATGAACGCCAGCCCCAATCCGCCTATGATCTGCACCATCGTATAGAGCATGCCGGCAACCACGCCCTGGTCGGCGTGTGGCGCGCGCGCCATGATCTGGCCGACACCGGTAGTCACGCCTGGCGCCGATAGCAGAGGCTGAACGAACAGGATCATGATGATCGCGAGGCTGGCGTAGGCACCCGGCATATTGGCGAGAGTGACGAAAAGCGTGCTCAAGATGAGGAAGGAAGCGGTCATGGAAGTGCGGGGCCGATTCTGCATCGGCTCGGATAGGTATGGCAATATGAACACGAGCGCGACGGAGCTGAAGGCGAAGGGAATAAGCGTGAGCGATGCTTCCCATGCACTGAAGCCCAGCCCTGTCTGCAACGACATGTTGGACAGGACGATCATGCCCTTGCCGACCAACACCATCACTGCGGTTATGATGATGTACGCTCCCAGATTCTTCACTCGAAGCAGAGCCGGATCGAAGAGCGGGTTGGTTGACCGGCGCTGAATTTGGATGAAAATGGCGAGCATGGCGAGGCTGGCCGGGACAGAATACATCGCCAGCGCGCGCGCGTCGCCATCCTTCGAGAACATTCCAAGCGCGCCCTGTACCATGAGTCCTATGCCGAGCGCGAGGATGGCGGCGCTTATGACGGGGATGGATCCGGTGCTGGTGGAAGCAGCCCCTTGCGGCAGCTTCCAGCGAACGAGCGGCAGCAGAATGATGCAAACGGCAACGTTGAGCAAAAATGCCGCGCCGCCGCCATAGCTGGTGACGAGCAATCCAGCCAGAATTGTGCCCAAAGGTATGCCGCATGCCTGCACGGCCATGCTGATCGTCAGCGCGCGAAAGCGAGGCGCTCCAGCGGCAAAGCTTCTCGCAATCAAACCCATCGTCGCGGGAAAGGTGGCGGCCGAGCCCAATCCTTGAAGGGCACGACCGAAGAGCAGGGCCTCGAACGTGCCCCCAAACACATTGATCAAGCTGCCTATCAGAAACAGTCCGAGCCCGACCGTGAGGGAGAGACGCTCGCCATATTTGTCGGCGAATCGGCCACCGACTACCATGAAACCACCATAGAGTATGATGTCGACGGTGAGGATCCATTGCGCTGTGGCTGCGGTAAGGCCCAGGTCCCGTTGCAGCGAGGGCAGTGCGAGCGATACCAGCGAGAAGTCGAGCGAAATGACCGTCTGCGCCACGACAAGTACAAAGAGGATGCTGCCCGGTGATCCGGTCGACTGCCCATCTCGGTCCATTACACACATCCCCTCGTCTGGTTCGCCGATCCTAATGCCGGAACATGCCCATTCCTGTCGCATGCGTCTCTGTCTGGACAAGAATGTTTGCATCCGGATCCGCGATGGGCCAGCAAGTTTTCCTCATGGCCATCGTGCACGCCGCTAAACGTCGCATGCGGACCGATGCCCGCGCAGGCCGCCTCTCGAAGTCACACCGGGATCTTGCTGCTGCGCTTAGGCATCTGAGCCAGGAGACGATCCCGCCCATCGGTGACAGACCAAATCAGGTAGACTCGTGCGCACTGGCCGAACGTTCGCGTGCCACCGCCTACAACCTCATCCAATTGCCCGCTCTTCCCCGTGCATCAGCATGAGCTTAGCAGCTGAAACCGGGCGGCTGGTCGCACCTGCCGGCCCAGAGGAGGTGCTGCACCAGTTCGTGGTGACCGCTGCCCAAAGTAGCACCAACGCAGCCGAACTTCCGAGATACCCAGCCTACTTCTTCAACAGCCTGCCTAGGCGCGGGAAATCTCATTCGGCGTGACATCCCTGTCCGGGTGTCACGCCGTTCGATCGATCGGCAAACATCAGGCGATCGCCAATCGCTCGCCTGCCGGAGCCGACGCCTGGGTCGCGCGATAGAAAGGACGATCGCCGCACAGGGTGACTCGCTGCCCGTGGCGCCGGAAGCCCGGATAATCGCCTATCGCCCTGTGCTGGGTGGCGCGATTGTCCCAGAATGCCACCGATCCGGGTGCCCACCTGAAGCGGCAATGGAAGCGAGGGCTTTCGATGTGACGGAAGAGCATCTGAAGGATCGCGTCGCTTTCGATCGGTTCCAGCTGGACAATATACTTCGTGAAAACGCTGTTCACGTAGAGAGCTTGCCGGCCGGTGACGGGATGAGTCCGGATGACAGGATGCTCGGAGACTTCCGTCTCCTGGCCCTCCTTGCCGCCGAGACCTTCCTTCTGATAGGCGAGCGCCGAGCCATGAACGGCGGTCAGGCCGGCCAGAAATTCCTTCATCTCATCAGAGAGCGCATCATAGGCGGCGTGAGTATTGCACCATAAGGTGTCGCCCCCGCCATTTCCGGGAATCTCGCGCAAGAGCAGGATCGCACCCATGGGCGGCTCGGCGCTGCAGGTGACATCCGCATGCCATTGCGCATTATAGTAGCGCTCGTAATTCTCCCGGTCCGGTTTGGCTTCGAGCCGATATATTTCCGGGTGTCCCTTCTCGGTGGGCTGATAGGGATGGACATGGAGATCGCCGAAGCGCCGCCCAAGTTCGATGTGCTCGTCTTCTGTCAAATTCTGATCTCGAAAAAATATGACCCCGTGATCGAGCAATGCCTGGTTGATGAAACTTGTCTCGTCGGTTGTGAGCTTGCGCAGGTCTATGCCAGAGATTTCCGCGCCGAGAGTCGGCGTGACCTGCTCGATCTTCAAAGCTTCAGCCATATTTCTCTCCTTCAAAAATTTGGTCACCCGATATGAACAAGTGCCAAACTCTAGAACTGGTATCGGACTTCGACCCCATAGGTCCGCGGATCGCCGGGCGCGCCGAGGTTCGCCGCCGGGTTTGCCTGTGCGACCTCGCCTGAAAAATATCGCTCGTCGGTGAGATTCGCGCCCCATAGCCGGACGCTGAGGTTCGGATTGAACTGGGGTTTAAAGGCGACACTCGCATTGAACAGCGTCAGTGCTGGCTCCTTTTTTATATTGTCGGGGTCCCAAGTCAAGTTCGAGCGATAAGCCATCTGCCCGTTGAGAGACAATTCGCCGATCGATGTCGGGATGTCGTAGGAGAAGCCCGCATTCAGCTTCCACCTGGGGGTGCGCGGCATGCGGTTGCCGCTCGCGTCGCCGATGGCCTGCATATTGCCCCACGGCGGTCCTGATCTTGCGATAGCGAATGGTGCATTCTGGAAATCGATGAATTTGGCCCAGAGATATTGGCCCGCAAAATCCAGCGTGAGGCCGGGTGCAGCCAGGGCCGTGACATCAAATTCGAAACCCTTGGTGCGCGCCTTCTCGGCATTGGCGTAGAAGACCAGGGGGGTGGGCCCGGAGGGAGTGTCGACAATTCTGATCAAATTGACCTGGGGATTCTTGAGGTCATTGCGGAATACCGCGATGTTCCCACGAACCCGCCGGTCGAACAGCGCTACTTTCAGCCCCGCCTCGTAAGCCGTGACGATCTCCGGATTGGTCGGGGGGGCATTCAGCGGATTGGTGTTGAATACGCCCGACTTGAAGCCCCGGCTCCATGACGCGTACGCCATGACACCCTCGGTGAAGTCATGATCGATACCGATCCTGTAGGTCCATTCGCCGAAATTCTTCTTGTCCTGAAAGGCCGAGGCTGTCGTCTCCACCCCAGTGGGGGATATGGTGTATATTCGTCCGTCACCCGAAACCTCGTCCCGGGTATATCGGACGCCGGTGGTAATGTTCGTCTTGCCGTCGATCACCGGGAAGGTAGCCTGCCCGAATCCGGCATAGGATTTGACAGTTTGCAAGCCGACGATGTTGGTGCTCGCGATCACTCCTGAAGCTGTAACCTGGTCGCCCGTGATCACGGTCGGATCGAAGCCCGCCTTGTTATAGAAGTAGAACGCACCCACGATCCACGACACCGGCGACGAAGGCTTCGACTTGAGCTGGAACTCTTGGGTGAACTGGCGGTCGCGGGGATTGAGGTTGAACTGCTGCCAATTTATGTCTGTATGATCGCCTTCATACTGAAGGAGTTCCTTGGCGCGGCGATAACTGGTGATGCTCGTGAAGTCGGCAAAGCCGAATTCCTGATCGATCCTTGCCGAGCCGCCATAGCCGCGAAAACGATGGAAAATCTCGGTGTTGGACCTGAGGTCGAAAAAGTTGGGAGCTTCGGTATACTGCATTCCCTGCAGCGGGGAGCCTATCGGGTAGCCGCGAATCGTTCCGGTATAGACCCGCGTGGCAATTCCCTGACCGGTCCGCTGATAGGTATAGAAGCCGGACAAGCGAAGCCTGGTGGTTTCAGTCGGCTCGATCACCAGCTTCGACCGGATATTGTAATATTTGCGCCGATAGGTGTCCCGGCCATTGGTGGGGTTCTTGCCCCATCCCTTCGTTTGGTTCATGCCGGACAGCGACAGGTCGGCGGCGACGCCCTCCGCGATCGGCGTCGAGAAATAGAGTTTCCCGCTGTAGGTCTGATAATTGGCATATCCCAGTTCGGCGTTGCCCGTCATGGTCTCACCAGGATCGCGCGTGATGATATGAATAAGACCGCCCGTCGCGTTGCGACCGAACAGCGTTCCCTGCGGACCTTTGAGCACTTCAACCCGCTCGATGTTTCCCAGCTCGGTCTGCGCGGTGGTGACGCGCGCAAAATATACGTCATCGATATAGAGGGGAGCGCTCGCTTCGTTGCCAGGGTTGCCCGCCGTCGGATTGCCGATGCCGCGTAGAAACGTATGGATGACGCCGGCCTGCTGGGAAACAACAAGCGAGGAGTCAACTTGCTGGAGGTCGGCCACGCTTGTGACGTTTTTCAACGCCAGAGCTTCTGCATTGAATGCCGTCACCGAGATCGGCACATCCTGCAGCGACTGGCTGCGACGCTGCGCCGTGACGATGATTTCTTCCAGAGCCGTGGCATCGTGGCCCGCGATTTCGGACTGCGGCCGAGGACTTGCCTCACCAGATGTTTGTGCCCAGACAGATGCTGGCACCATGCCCACGGCTATGGCGGACAACATAAGCGATGAAGTTCGCATCACTCCCCCTTTCTGAACTTGGTTTCATTCTGATTGTTGTATTTTGGACTATTCTTCCCACACTCCACGAAAAATGACTGATCGGATGTTCTACTAAAACTTACACGTTCTGCGCCAATGCGCATGCGATATTGGAAAGCTGGAGAAAACAAAACTTCGCCGCTGCGATCAAGCGGCCTCAGCAGATCGATGTTGCGAGAGGGCAGAAGTGGGCTGGCGCGCACAATTCAACCAAGGCTAGCTTATGCGTTCGCCGCGATCGCTCGGGCGCCCCGCGACCGGACTGCTCTTCGTCCCGTCAACCCCAACCGGTATCGACGGCTTGAGTTGAATGCGGCGCATTACCCGGGGTTCGGGCCTGAAATCCCTTACTCCATAATGTTGCGTTGCACGATTGTCCCAGATCGCGACATCGCCCATCTGCCACTGCCAGCGAATGGTGTTTTCGGGCGCCAGGATGTAGAACTGCAACATCTCGTAGAGCGCGTTGGTAGCGGTTCTGGTAAATCCCTCGAAGACATCGACGAAATTACCCAGGAGCAATGACCGCTCACCGGTCACCGGGTGAACGCGAACGACGGGATGCCGCGCGGCTGAGCCGACGGAGGCATTATATTGCCGGTGAAACTCAAGCGCTTCCGGCGTATTGTCGGCATACATGAGCTGCGGCGAGCGCGCAGACGAGTGCACGGCCCAAAGCTTGTCCGCCATTTCCCGCAGCGACTGAGGGAGCGACTGGTAAGCAGCAGCCGTGTTCGCCCAGACGGTATCACCGCCAAAGGCCGGCAATTTGGTGGGATAGAGAATGCCACCATCGGTGAATTCGTGCCGGAAGGAAAAGTCCGTGTGCCAATGGTCCGCGCGCCATTCGGTGGAATAATCCATCTCGAATCCGAAACGCTCCGTACCTTGGGGCGCGCGCATCGGGTGCGCTTCGGGCTCACCATAGAGCTCCGCAAATGCTTCGATCTCTGTAGGTGTCCCACGCTGTTGACGGACGAACACTAGTTTATGGTCGAGTACAGCCTCCCGGATGACCGCAATCGTTCTGCTATCTAGATTGCCCGACAGCTGTACGTTCTCGATCAGCGCACCGACGCGTCCCCCGATTCTGGTAACCTTAACGCCAGTGTCCTGCAGTTCTGAAACGGAAGCCATCATCTCTCCTTCCGAAGACCTTGACATGCCCGTCTCAGGACAGGGCAGCCAGCGCCGAAAGTCGCATCGCTTTGCCACGAAATCGGCGCGATCGCAGTCGTTGGGGCTCTACGAAATTGAGCTGATGCGGGTCGCGATGCAATCAAGTTATGATAATGACCACCCTTTCGCTCACTGATGCCAATTTGCCCGGTGGCACACCGGAAATGACTTCCGACTTGAGACGGCCGCGAACTCCCTTGCTTTCTGGCTTCCCCGTGAAGGTGGTCCATTCCGTCGATCGGACAATGGCGCGGAGTTTACAGCCAATGTCATACGGGAATAGCTCTGCCCGATCTCGAGGAATGGGCTGGTAGCCGTGTCCGCGACTCACGTCCGACGCCGCTTGGAAGGATTCAGGAGGGTGATGGCGGGCCAGCAGCGTTTGATGGCTGGATATTTGCCGAGCGCCGCCATATAGCGCGGCCAAGTCGCGGGGCCTATGACGGTTTGGCGATAGCGCGGGTGTGGCGGAATTGGTAGACGCAGCGGACTCAAAATCCGCCTCTGAGTGATCAGATTGTCGGTTCGAGTCCGACCACCCGTACCAAAAGGACGATCCGCCCTGGCGCCGATTCGTTTAATCCGCAGAGTAGAGGCCGGATGTGCAACGATCGCGTTATTGCGGAGGTTTTTCCACATTCTTTTTTGTTTTTCAGAATGTTGGTGGCCTTCGCGGGCTTGGATGAAAGTTTGTCGGCAAGTGTTCTTTCGGCTTGCTTTGTCATGCCGATGGGCTAAACCAAGAAGGTCATTAGTCAGAATCCTCCAGAGAATAACCCGGCCCAACAGCCGGGTTATTCGATTCTGGGAACTGCCGATGGCTTCGCTCTCACTCGCATCTCTCGAATCCCGGTGCTAAGGCGCCGGCAATGGCTCTATTTGTCTTATGGCAGGACCGCGCGGCGCAGGGGCGCGAGGCCGATGAATTGCATCCGCTCCTTCTCGACGAAGCCCATATCGTTCCTGACTCGGTGACTCGCGGCACGGCCGGTACGGGCTCTGGCCGGTGGAACTTCGCCGCTTATGCGACCCGAACCCATTTCTATGCCCCGCATGACCAGGTCTGGCAGCGGTCGGGCGAGGGTGCCTGCGTCATCCATGGGCTAATCTGGCGCAGCGTCGCGGGCCGCGCCGAACTGCTCGACGCCCGGGCGGTCGCGCACTTGCTCGATCGGCCTGGCGCGGTGCTCCCCGACGACATCGCCGGCGAATATGCCGTGGCACGCGTCCATGCCGACGGCACGCTGACTGCCCTGTCCGACCGCTCGGGATTGCATCAGCTCTTTCATGCCTCGGCCGGGGCAGCGGTTGTCGCCAACCGTGCGGGTCTGGTCGCGACGGTACTTGACGATTGGACCTCCGATTCCACGGGCCTGAGCTGGCTGGCGGCGATAGGCTATCGGGTCGGGACCGCCACCGCCTATCGCGCGGTGGCCCAGCTCGCCCAGGAGCATGTCCTCACTATCGGCACCGAAGGCATGGCCGTCCGCCCGCCGTCCTCGCCGCTGATCCGGTTCGATGGTGAACGCGGCTGGTCGCCGGCGCTCGATCCACAGCTCGAACAGGGTATCGCCCAGGCCAGGGCGGCGATTCTGCTGGCGATCGGCGAACAGGGGCCGGTCGATCTGCCGATCACCGGCGGCAAGGACAGCCGCGTGGTCCTCGCGCTCTGTCTGGCGGCGGGCCTCAGGGATCGGCTGCGGCTGTTCACCCGCGGCTATGCCGGTCATCCCGATGTCGTCGCGGGGGAGGGGATCGCCGCCGCGCTGGGGCTGCCGCACCGGCGGGAACCGCCGCATGGCAGCGACGAGCCCGCTTTCTGGAGCTGCGAGCGGTTTTTCGACAAGCTGATGACGCAGGTCTACCAGAGCGACGGCATGGTCGGCGGCTGGGACCTCATCCTCGGTGAACGGATCGCGGCCGAGACGCTGATCACCGGCCATATGGGCGAGGTGCTCAAGGCCTATTCCAAGAGGCCGCTACCCGAGCGTGAACTCGATCCGATCGCGATGGTGCGCCTGCAGGCGCCGTTCGATCCGATCGGTCTGCTGCGGAACGAGGCGCGCGAGCGGCTGCGGGGGCAGCTGGCGGCGCAGATGGAGCAGGCGCGGAAGGAGGGCGCACTCGAGGCGGATCTCCCGGACATCTTCTACTATCGCAACCGCGTGCCGAACTGGCTCGGCGCGATTCGCGGGATCAAGTCGTTCGAGCGCCAGCCGGTCGTGCCGCTCGGCGTGCCGGCGCTGCTGCGTCTGGCCTTCCGGCTGACTCCCGAGGAACGCAGGAGCGAGCTGCTTCATTATCTGATCATCGACCGTTGCGCGCCCGAGCTGCTGCCGCTCCCATTCGCGCTGCAAAGGTGGGACGCGCGGCTGGGCGAGGATAGGTTGCGGAGCGAGCCGATCCAGCCGGCCAACGACCTGCCTGCGCTGTTCGGGAACTGGCAATATTCGATCAACCATGTGCCGACGATTCGCGCCGCCCTGGCAACCGAGATCGAGGCACGCGGCGAGCTGGCGCTGTGGCGGTCGATCGACCGCAAGGCGACGCTCGACCGGCTGGGCGACCGCCGGCTCGACTATTTCGACGGGATCAGCATGCTGGGCCTGGTGGCGGCGATGTTCCAGGAAAGCGCGATGATTCGTCCGGCCAAGATCGGCGCGCGAGGCCAGCCGTCGGTGCCCAGGGGCCGGCCGAAAGGGATACGGCTCGATTATCCGCGGCCCGCCGTTTCTGGCTGGCTCGATGTGGTGGACGAGGTCGGCGACACGCTGGTATTCGGCGGATGGGCTTTCGCGGGCGCGTTGCCCGCCGCGCAGATCCTCGTCGAGGCCAAGGTCGACGGCGCGTCGCTCGCGATGGCCGCCGCTACCGTTTCGCGGCCCGATCTTGTCCGCCATGGCATGGGCGATGGCCGCCATGGCTACCGCCTGGAGGTCCCACGCGAGCGACTGCGGGCTGCCGCGAAGGGCGCCTCGCAGGTCGAGGTGACCATCGTTCCGTTCGAAAGCGACGATCCGATCGCGCGGGTGATGGTCAGTCCATGAGCCGCCCGATCCTGGTTATTGGCCAAAGCCATGTCGCGGCGATTCGTTCGGCCGCTAAGGCGCGGCGCGAGGCCGATCCCGATCGTCCGCGAACCCGCGTCATCCACACTCTCGAAGCGCGCTATGTCCCCGAACTGACCGGCGAGGCAGAGGATGCGGTCTTCGGGCCCGTGCTGGTTGAAACCATCCGAGACCAGATCGCGCGCCACGCCCCTTTGGTCGCATCGGCCACCGGGGGCAACATCCACAACGCGTTCGGGCTGATCCGGCATCCCCGGCCTTACGATTTCCTATTGTCTACCGAGGCCGGGCCCCCGCTCGACCCGGGCGCCGAACCGCTCACGGAGGCGCTGGTCCGGGCCGCGCTCGAGCGCGGTCTTGCACGCGACCGTATCCGGCTGCGCGAAATCCGGCGGGTTGCGGGCGACTTCATCCAGCTCGAATCGCCGCCGCCCATTGCCGACAACGGCTATATCGCCGAGCGCGCCGATGCCTATTTCAAGGATCGGGCGCTTGCCGATCTCGGTGTCGCCTCACCCGGGCTGCGCTACAAGATCTGGCGCCTCCATTCGCGCATCGTGGCCGGCTATTGCGCTGATCTCGGGGTACGCTTCCTGCCCGCGCCGCGCGAGGCGCGGGACGAACAAGGCTTCCTCCGTTCGGAATTCGCAGGGGATGCGACCCACGGCAATGAGGCCTATGGTGAAGCGGTGATCCGCGCATTGGAGGCTCTGTGAGCAATCATCCCTATCGCGAGCTGCCGCCCAGCGCTTATTGGCGCCGCGCGGTCGCTGGCCAGGGGCAGGCGATCGATCCGCTGGCGGGGCGATTCCTCACGCTTCGGCGTGACGAGAAGGTGGCGACGGCGGGAAGCTGCTTCGCCCAGCATATCGCGCGGCACCTGAAGAAAAGCGGCTTCCATTTCCTTGTCACCGAAAGCGCCCACCCGATTGTCCCGGCCGATGTGGCCGAGCGCCACGGATACGGCCAGTTCAGCGCGCGCTACGGCAATATCTACACCGCCCGACAACTTCTCCAGCTGTTCGACCGTGCCTTTGGTCGCTTCTTCCCTGCCGAGGACATATGGGCGACCCCCGGCGGCGTTGGGGTGGTCGATCCCTTCCGTCCGAACATCGAGCCCGACGGCTTTGCGAGTGAGGCCGAGCTGCGCGCGGATCGCGGCCATCATCTGGCGAAGGTCCGGCGGATGTTCGAGACGCTGGACATCTTCGTGTTCACGCTGGGTCTTACCGAAGGGTGGGAGTCGAAGGCGGACGGCGCGGTCTTTCCGCTCTGTCCCGGCGTGTCCGGGGGCGTGTTCGATCCCGACCGCCACGGCTTCCACAATTTTCGTGCCGGCGAAGTCACCGCCGATCTCACCGCCTTCGTGGCCCGCCTCCGAAGCGTGAATCCACGGGCGCGAATCATCTTCACGGTCTCGCCGGTGCCGCTCGCTGCGACGATGAGCGGCAACCATGTCCTCGCGGCGACGACCTATTCCAAGTCGGTGCTCCGTGCGGCGGCGCAGGAGGTCGTCGAAGACCATGAAGGAGTCTTCTATTTTCCGTCCTATGAGATCGTCACGGGTGCGCCGACCGCCGCGCGTTACTTCGCCGACGACCTGCGCAACGTGACCGAGGAGGGCGTCGCGCACGTCATGTCCGTGTTCCTGCGGCATGCGGCGGGGATCGATCTCCCCGCGGCGAAGGGCGACGCGGAGCTGGGGCAGGACGCCACCGTCGCCGCCGCGAAGCAATGGATCGAGGTGATGTGCGACGAGGCGATGCTGGATGCGGAGGAGGACTGACCGGCGGCCTCATCCGAGCTTCCGCGCAATGAGGGTATTCCCGGCCGCATACATGCTCCGCGCCTTTTCCGGCGTCGCCGCGATCACCCTCCGCCAAAAGGGGCTGCCGGGCGGTTGCGCGATCAGATCACCGACGCTGATCGCCTTGAGCTCGTCGCGGACGGCGTCGTCGGTCAACGCCTCGGCGAGACCCGCCAATTGCCACTGGATCGCGTGATCGGGCGTCTGGTTGGGCTCGGTCTGCAGCTTGATAGGCTCGAACCCCCGGTCGAACAGGCGGGCCAGCCCCTCGCGCGTGGCGTTGTAATAGTGCGACGGGTAGCCGTGGATGGGGACGAGGAACGGATAGTCGATGAAGACCATGCCCCCCGGCTTGAGCATCCGCGCGAATTCGGCGGCGGCGATCCAGGGCTCGGTCATATGCTCCATCACCGCGAAGCAGCCGATCCCGTCGAGCGAGGCGTCGGCGATCGGGTAGCGGCAGGCGGGCTCGATCACCAGGTCCGCGCTGACCGAGGGATAGACTTCGAGATAGAGGCAATTGTCGAAGGTCCGGCTGCGCCGGCCGCAGCCGACGTCGAGATAAAGCTTGTCGGGATTGGCCCTGACGGTCTCGACGAAATCGCCCATGCCGGCATTGGCCGACTCGTCGTCATAGTCGCTCAGCGAATGGGCGGATGCACCATAGCTGACCGGAAAGCTGTCGCGCCCTTCGAGAAAACGAAAGGTGCCGCCAGCGCCGCGTGACGCATCGAGCAAGGGGGCGAAGCGGGCATATTTCGCTTCGCGCCTCGTGCCCGTCAGCCCGGCCGCGGCTCGGGTGAGCTGCTTGCGCCCCTCGGCCCGGCCGTGCCGCTCGAAATGCTTCCAGGCATCGCCCCCGGCCGCGACATGGCGGGCCACGTCCGGATTGGCGGCGAGATAGAGCGTCTCGACGAAATTGGCGTCGGTCGCCAGCTCGAAGCGCGAAGGGTCCTGCATGGCGCAGCCCTATCGCGATCGGAACGCCAGGGCCAGACAAGACCTCGCCCCGGCGGAGGCGGGGAAGACGGTACATCTTCCGCCTCTGTCCTTTTGGCCGGCAAGCCGCTAACCGTCACCCGCGAAGCAAAGCGGAGACGAGATTGGGGCGGCCCGACAACAGCCAAGCGCGCACCGCGATCCTGGTGCTCGGCATGCACCGGAGCGGCACTTCGGCCCTTGCCCGGCTGATCGGCTATCTGGGCGCGGCGCTGCCCGCCGACGTGATCGACGCGCATCGGGACAATGAACGGGGCTATTGGGAGTCGGCGGCGATCGTGAAGGCCGACGATCAGCTGCTGCGCGTCGCGCGGTCGAGCTGGTTCGATCCGCGCCCGCTCGATCTGTCGCGGCTCGATCCCTCCGCGTTGCGCTCGCGCAAGGACCGGATCTGGGAGGCGGTGACCGCCGCCTTCGGCGATGCCCCGCTGATCGCGATAAAGGATCCGCGCCAGTGCCGCTTCGTGCCGACCATCGTCGAGACGCTCGCCGAACATGGTGTCGCCGCGCGGGCGGTGTTGATGCTGCGCAGCCCGGCCGCCATCGCCCGCTCGATCGCCAGCCGCGACGGCACCACCGTCGCCTTCGCGCAGCTGCTTTGGCTCCGGCATATGATCGACGCCGAGCGCGCGACCCGGGCACTGAAACGCACGGTGATCGGCTTCGATACCATGCTCGCCGACTGGCGCCATGCCGCGCGGCTGCTGCTGCCGCTGACCGGCGGAGCCATGCCTGAAGGCGAGACCGCCGCGGCGATCGCCGGCTTCCTCGATCCGGCGCTGCGCCACCATGTCGACGAGGATATAGCGGGTGTCGAGCAGCCGCTTGCCGGCATCGTCGAGGCGGTTCGGCACGGACTGGAAGCACTGATCGACCGCGACGACGCCGAGACGCGTCAGGCGCTCGACGAGGCATATTCCAGGCTGGACGCCGTTCCCTGGCTGACCGACGACGTCATTCACGACGAGCTGCGTCACCGTCGCGCGGGCGGCGCTGCCGCGCCCCCCGCTTCGGCCGAAGCTGCGCCCGCACCTGCGCCGCCCAACCAGTCGATGCCCGCGCCGACCCCGCCCCGTGCCGAAGCGGTGGCGATGGTCCGGGGCAGCGGGCTGTTCGACGAGCCCTGGTATCTGGCGACCTATCCCGATGCCGCCGACGCCGGGCTTGATCCGGTCGAGCATTATCTGACGATCGGCGCGCCCAGGGGCTATGATCCGAACCCGCTGTTCTACACCGGCTTCTATGCGCGGCAGATGGCGCGGCGGCTGGCGGCCGGGATCGCCGGCCGGTGAAGGCTGCGCTGGTTCTCCACCTCTTCTATCCCGAGGTGGCGGTCGAGCTGATCGATCGGGTGGCGGCGATCGGTGCGCCGGTCGATGTTTTCGTGACGCACAGCGTCGTGCTGGACGACAGCGTAATCGCCGCGCTCGATCGGCTGCCGCGCAAGGCAGAGATCGTGCCGGTCGCCAATCGCGGCTGGGACATCGGCCCGCTGTTCGAACTGCTGCCGCTGCTGGCCAGGCGCGGCTATGAGATCATCGGCAAGCTCCACACCAAGAAGGGCGGCTCGGGCTATGCCCCCGAATGGCGCCAGCTCGCCTATGACGGGATGATCGCGAGTCCGGCACTCGTCGCCGATATCGTCCAGGCCTTCGACGACCATGATGATCTGTCGCTGCTCGGGTCGAAGCCGCTTTACAAGTCGGTGGCCAGCCACCTGTTCCGCAATGCCGAGCTGCTGTCCGATCTGGCGCCGCGCTTGGTCGCCCCGGCCTATCCGCCCGCCGACTGGGGCTTCTTCGCGGGCACCTTCTTCTGGGCGCGCAGGACGCTGTTGGAAAAGGTCGCCGCCTTGGCCGATTTCGGCGAGACGGGAACGATGAGCCGGGAGCGCGACGGCGCACTCGGCCATGCGGTCGAACGGCTGTTCGGGCTCGCACCGCTCGCGCTCGGCGGCAGGATCGGCCTGGTGGAGGATGGGCGGATCGAGCTGATCCAGGCGCCGGGGGAGCCATCGCACGAGCCGGTGATGCAAACGCTGGTCGACAGAGCGGGGCTAGGCGTCGGCCCGGTCGATGCCGAACTGGCGGCGCTGATCGCCAGCCATAATCCGCTGATCGACTATATCCGCCACGGTCGCGAGGACGACGCGCTCGATCCCAACCCCTATTTTTCGAGCAGCTGGTACAACAGCATCCATGCCGACGTGCATGCGGCGGGGATGCACCCGCTCCATCATTACATCCATCATGGCGCGGCCGAGGGGCGTTCGACCGGGCCGCTGTTCGACGGGCTCTATTATCGCAAGACCTATGAGGATGTGGTGGGCGATCCGCTGCGTCATTTTCTCGAGGTGGGTGCTGCGGAAGGGCGGATCGCCATCCCGATCAGCCGTCCCCTCTACGAGACTTCGGACGAACGCCCGCGCCGCTTCTACCGGCATTTCGACATCGCCCGCGAAGAGGCGTTCTTGCGCGGGCTCGCCGCGCTGCCCGAAGCGGCGCATCGCAGGGCCGACGAAACGCTGATCAGCGTGGTGATGCCGGCCTGGAACCGCAGTGACCGGATCGCCGCGGCGATCCGCTCGGTCCTCGCGCAGAGCCATGCGAACTTCGAGCTGCTGGTGGTCGACGACGGATCGACCGACGGCACCGCGGAGATCGCCGCCGCCTTCACCAGTGACGCGCGGGTGAAGGTGATCAAGAGCGAGCATGGCGGGGTCAGCGCGGCGCGCAATCTCGGTCTCGACGCCGCGACCGGCGAGATCGTCGCCTATCTCGACAGCGACAATAGCTGGAAGAGCTGGTTCCTCGACGTGATGGCGCTGTTCATGACCTCGGAGGGGCTCGATACCGCTTATTCGGGGATCGCGCTGCGGGACGAGCTCAACCAGCTCACCGGCTATCGCGGCGACGATTACGACTGGGACGCCTGCCTCGCCGAAAACTATGTCGACCTCAACGCCTTCTGCCACCGCCGCGCGCTGGTCGCCGAACAGGGCCGCTTCGACACCAATCTCCGCCGGATGGTCGATTGGGACCTGATCCTGCGCTACACCAAGGGCCGCGCGGTCGGTTATGCGCCGTTCGTCGGCTGCGAATATCATGATGCCAAGAGCGACCGGGGCCGGATCACCGTAAGCGAGCCCGCCGCGTTCCAGGCGCTTGTCCGCGCTAAGAACAGGCTCGATCTTCCGACCGGACGGGATGCACATGCGCTGGCGGCAGAGCTCAAGCTCAACGTCGCGATCAAGATCGCCGCGCCCGAGGAGGAGAAGGCCGCCTGGGGCGACTTCCATTTCGCCGAAAGCCTGGCGGCGGCGATCGAGCGGCTGGGGCACAAGGCGCGGATCGACTTTCGCGGGCAATGGTTCGGCCATCCGGTCAGGAGCGAGGACCTGGTCATCGTCCTGCGCGGGCTGATCCCCTATGAGCCCCGGGCCGGGCAGATGTGCTTCCTGTGGAACATCAGCCATCCCGATCAGGTCGCCTTCGACGAATATGATCGCTACAGCCGGGTCTATGCCGCTTCGGCCTCGCACGCGGCATTGTTCGAGCATATCGTACGGCCGCCGGTGGCGCCGCTGCTGCAGGCGACCGATCCCGGACGCTTTCATCCACCGGATAGCCCCGCGCCCGGCCCGGAGGTCGTGTTCGTGGGCAATTCGCGCGGCGTCGACCGCGAGATTGTCCGTTGGGCCATCGAGGCGGGCCGCTCGCCGGTGATCTTCGGCGGCGGTTGGGAAGGGCGGGTGCCGCACGAGCTGGTCCAGGCCAGGAATATCGACAATCGCGATCTCGGCGCGCTCTACGCTTCCGCCGGGGTGGTGCTCAACGATCATTGGCCGTCGATGCGCGCCTTCGGCATTCTGTCCAACCGGCTGTTCGATGTCGTCGGCAGCGGCGGCAGGGCGGTGTCCGATCCGGTGCCGTCGATGGCGTCGGTGTTCGGCGACGCCGTGGTGCAGATATCGGGTCCTTCGCAACTGGCGGCGGCGGTCGACCATCTGCTTGCGCGGCCACGCGGCCAGGCGGAGCGGCTCGCCGCCGACTATGTTCATGCCGAGCACAGCTTCGACGCGCGGGCCCGGACCTTCATCGGCGATGCCTTCGCGCTGCTCGGTTTGCCGGCGCCCTTCCCCGCGCCCCCACCCGATTTCGACGATCGGCTCGCAGTCCACGTCATCGCCCGGCACAGCGTGGTCGGCCCGCAGAGCTCGGCCTATATCCGGCTTGTCGCACCGCTGACCGACGAAACGGTGGCGGGCCGCGTCCGCGTGACTCTCGGCGCCGCCGAGGATGCCGTGCCCGATTGCGACGTCTGCATCGTTCAGCGCACTGCGCTGCCGTCGATCGCGGCGGTCGATGCGCTGGTGCGGCGGCTGGGCGGCATCGGCGCTGCGCTGGTCGTCGATGTCGACGATGCGTTCACGCTGATCGGGCCGGATCATCCCGAGCATGATCTCTATCGACCGCTCAACGCCGCACTCGATCGCGCGATCGCCGCCTCGGCCGAGACCTGGTTCTCGACCGCTGAGCTCGCCGATGCCTATGCCGCGTTCAGCACCCGCAGCGCGATCGTGCCCAACGCCATCGATCCACGTCTCTGGCGCGACTGGCGGCACCAGCGGCCGGCGCCCTTCTCGGGCGAGCGCGTCCGCATGGTCTATATGGGCACCCACACCCACGGGCGCGACTTCGCCCTCATCCGGCCCGCGCTCGATCGGCTATACGCCGAGCGCGGCGATGCCTTCGATCTGACGGTGATCGGCATCGATCCCGATCTCGCACCCGCGCCCTGGCTCCACCACCTCGCGCCGCCGGCGGATGCGGTCAGCTATCCGCGCTTCGTGCGCTGGCTGCGCGCGCAGGGGCCGTTCGACCTGGGGCTGGCTCCGCTCGCCGACAATGCGTTCAACCGCTGCAAGTCCGACATTAAGGCGTTGGACTATGCGGCGCTCGCCATCCTTCCGCTGCTCGGCGATGGGCCCGCCTATCGTGCGGACCCCCAACTCGCCCGTCATGCGTTGTTCGCACCGGCCGATGGCTGGCTCGATGCTCTGCGCGCGGTGCTCGACGATAGCGAAGCTGCCGCGCGGCGGGCCGTCGCGGCGCAGGCGCATGTCTGGGAGAAGCGCACCGTGGCTGCTGTGGCGCCGATGCTCGTCGACCGGCTCGAAGCGTTGCGGCGATAGGCGAGGTTGATGATGAAGCGCGGTTTCTTCCTCCTGGCGGCGCTCCCGCTGCTGCTCGCGGCCGATGGCGGCCTGCCCGAGTTGGCCCTGCCGATCGCCTGCAAGCTCGGCCGGAGCTGCGCGATCCAGCATTATGTCGATGTCGACCCGTCTCCAGCCGCACGCGACCATCATTGCGGCGCGCGCACCTATGACAAGCATGACGGGACCGATTTCCGGATCCGCAGCATGGTTCAGCAGCGTGCCGGCGTGCGCGTGCTCGCCGCGGCCGACGGCACGGTGCTCAACAGGCGCGACGGGATGCCGGACGTGTCGGTAAGGGTTGCCGGGAAGGCTTCCGTCGCCGGCAAGGAATGCGGCAACGGCGTCGTGATCCGCCATGGCGGCGGCGTGCAGACCCAATATTGCCATCTCGCCCGGGGCAGCCTGCTCGTGAAGCCGGGGCAGGTGGTGAAGGCCGGCGCGCCGCTCGGCAATGTCGGTATGTCGGGGGATGCCGAATTCCCCCATCTCCATTTCATCATCCGGCAGCGGGGGCAGGCGGTCGATCCCTTCGCCGTGGGCGCGAAGCCCGGCCAATGCGATGGTGGGCGAAACATCTGGGCACGATCGGCAGGCCTTGCCCGTGCCTATCAGGCGGGTGAAGTGCTCGTCGCCGGCTTCGCGACCGGGCCGATGACGATGATGGCGGCCCAGGACCGGGGGGAGGATCAGCGGCCGAGGCCGTCGCGGGAAGCGCCCGCGCTGGTGGCCTTCGTCCAGTCGATCGGTCTGGAGGGCGGCGATGTCCAGCAACTGACCGTCACCGCCCCCGACGGTTCGATCCTGGCCGACAACCGGGCCGAGCCGCTCAACCGGAACAAGGCGCAGACGATCCTCTTCACGGGAAAGAAGCGCCGCGCCGCCGCCTGGCCGGCAGGGCGCTACGCGGCACGCTATCAGGTGCTGCGCGCCGGCAAGGCGGTGATCGATCATCGCTTCGCCATCGCTATCGACTGAAGCCGGCACCCTCTGGTCAAAAGGACCAATCCGCCCTAGCGGGGAAGCGCAAGCGAAAGGGCGTCGATGAGCAGGCGGATATTATTCGTCCATCAGAATTTTCCGGGCCAGTTTCCCCATATCGCCGACGCCCTGATGGCCCGCGGCGACAAGGTGGCCGCGATCGGCGGCAAGACCGCCAAGGAACGCGCCGGCGTGACGCTGATCCGCTGGGCCAACCAGCGGGGTACGACGCCCGGCATATTCGATCCCGCGACCCGCGCCGAGGCGGATCTCATCCGCGCCCGCGCGGCGGCGGCGGCGGCGGTCGAGCTGCGCAAGAAGGGGTTCGTTCCCGATCTCATCATCGGCCATCCCGGCTGGGGCGAAACGCTGCACATGAAGGACATCTTCCCCGAGGCGCGGCTGATCCTGTTCGGCGAATTCTACTATCGCCAGTTCGGCGGGGACGTGAACTTCGATCGCGAGTTCGAGACGCCGAGCCTCGAAGGCGCGATGCGGACCAACGGCAAGAACGCGACCCAGTCGCTCGCCTATACGATGGCCGATCGGATCGTCAGCCCGACCCTGTTCCAGGCATCCACCTTTCCGCCGGTATTCCGGGAACGGATCAAGATACTCCATGAGGGCATAGACCTGTCGCGGGCGCGGGCGAACCCGCAAGCGAAGGTGACGCTCGCCGATGGCCGGGTGCTCGATCGCTCGACTCCGGTGATCACCTTCATCAACCGCAATTTCGAACGGCTGCGCGGCTTCCATATCTTCATGCGCGCCTTGCCCGCCTTTCTCGATGCGGTCCCCGAGGCACAGGTGATCGCGATCGGCGCGGACGGGACCGGCTATGGCGGCGCCCGCAAGGACGGCAAGACGTGGCGCCAGGCGATGTATGACGAGCTGGGCGCGCGGCTCGATCGCCAGCGTGTCCACTTCGTCGGCCATGTCGATCATGCCCGGATGATCGACATCCTCTCGATCGGCGCGGCGCATGTCTATTATACCTATCCTTTCACCCTATCCTGGTCGCTGGTCGAGGCGATGGCTTGCGAATGCCTGATACTGGCTTCGGATACCGCGCCGGTGCGGGATGCGATCAGACCCGAGGAGAATGGCGTGCTGCTCGATTTCTTCGACGTGGATGCGCTGTCGCGCGCGATGATCGACGCGGTGCGCAACCCGGAACGCTATAGGGAGATGCGCAGGCGCGCACGCGCCGCCGCCCTGTCGCATTTCGATCGTGAGACAGTCGGCGTGCCGGGCTGGCTTGCCATGATCGACGAGGTTCTGGCGAGGGACGGATCGGAAATTGGTCGGCGCGCGGAGCTTCTGGGGGGAATCATTCGATGAGCAATTCGGTTACATCGCCCCCGCTGCCGAAACAGGTCCTTCATGTCGGCTGCGGCAGCGCGACAATAGAGAGGATGACGTCCGGGTTCCGGCAGGGCTGGAAGGAGATACGGTTCGACATCAATCCGAGCGTGAATCCGGATCTGGTGGGCACCATAACCGACATGGCAGCCGTCACGGACGAGAGCGTGGACGCCGTCTATTCGTCTCACAACGTCGAGCATGTCTATTCCTATCAGGTCGCCAGCGTGCTGAAGGAATTCAGGCGGGTCCTCAAGTCCGACGGGTTTCTGGTGGTAACCTGCCCGGATATCCAATCGGTGGCGAAACAGGTGGCCGAAGGCAGGCTGACCGATCCGCTCTACATCTCCCCGGCGGGGCCGATCACCGCGCTCGACATCATCTACGGCCATGCCGCCTCGCTCACCAAGGGCGAGGAATATATGGCGCATCGCACCGCCTTCACGGCAGAGACGTTGACCACGGAACTGCGCGGGGCCGGCTTCGGCACGATCGGCATGCGGCGGCGCGAGCGAGCTTGGGATCTCTGGGCGATCGCCACCAAGCGGACGGTCGACCAGGCCATGATGCGGCAACTCATGGCGGATTATCTTCCGCCCAAGGCATGATGTCCCGACAAGCACGACGGGCAACCGGGTGGATAGGGAAGGCGTCGATCGATAGCCCGAGTTCGATAAAGGTGCATCGGCGGTCCGCGCCGAAGCCGGTCCGACATAAGCATATGCGGCAACAATTTTAGGCGAGATCGGACCTCCGGGATGGACCGGTACTCGATCGCCTTCCTCGATGACTACCCTCATCAACAGCAATTACGAGCGTTGTATCGAAACCGTATAGAAGGCCGGTACCGGGAATGGAACGGCTGGCCGTGCACCCGTGATGTGTGTGAACCATGAACATCGCAGGCCGCTGCGGATATGGTGGCGAGCATAAGTCCCGAAAGGAAAAGGGGGGCCGATTGGATCGGCCCCCCTTCTTTGGTCTGAGACCTGTTGCTGTTAGGCGTTGACGAAGCGGCCGTTCGGCGCGTCCGGATCGAAGAAGGCATCGGCATCGATACCATCAAGCTTGATCGCGCTGTTGAGCTGCGTGCCAGCCGCACCGGTGTCGTCGTAGAACAGGTAGGTGTCGGCACCGACCTGGATCGCATAGACAACCGTGTCGACATTGCCGCCGGCGTCGTACAGCCCCTGGGCATAGCTCTCAGCAGCCCCGAACTCCGTGAACGTCACGCCCGAAGCCTGGAAGGCAATATCGGTGAGCGTGAGATCGATATCGAGCTTGTCACCCGAAGCGAAGTCAGTGATGACATCGACCAGGCCGAAAGTGTCTTCCTCGGGATCGGTCTCATAGGCTGCATCGCCATCAGCGAACTGGAACACGTCGGCACCAGCACCGCCCGACAGCAGATCGATGTCGGCGCCACCAACGACGGTGTCGTCGCCGAGGTCACCCTGAACGATGTCATTGCCATCGCCACCGCTGACGCTGTCATCGTCCTGACCGCCGCGGACACTGTCATTGTCCAGGCCGCCATCGATCACGTCTTCGCCCTTGTTGCCGTTGACGGTGTCCTTGCCATCGCCGCCAGTGATCGTATCGTCATCGCCGCCGCCGTTGACGCGGTCGTTTCCGGCGTCACCATCGAGGGTGTCCTCGCCGGCATTGCCCTGGATGTAATCGTTGCCGCCTTCGCCGTCGATGTTGTCGCCCTCGTCCGTCGACGGATCACCGGTCAGCCCAAAACCATAAATATGATCGTTGCCCGCGCCGCCGGTGATGACGTCGCCGTCGTCACCGCCGAAGATGTTGTCATCGCCGGCGCCGCCCGTCAGGGTGTCCTCTCCGGCGAGGCCGTAGGCATAATCGCCATCGGTGCCGAAATCATCGAAAGCGGCGGCAGCATCGTCTCCCGAGGTGCCGACGATCAGGTGCGAGTCCGAACCCGAGTTGAACGAGCTCGTGAAGTTGAGGTCAGCATCGAGAAGCGCGCTCTGCGCGAAGGTCAACGACTTGCCGCCCGAGCTGAGAGTGGTAGTGGTGGCGTTCTCGGTAACCGTGACGTTCGCCGGGGTCGCCGACGTGCTCGAGAAAATCAATGTGTCATCGCTCGTGAAGCCGGTGGCATCAGCCTGCGACATCGTCTCAAAAGTATAAGTGGCCATTAGTAACCTCCAGTTGAACCTTAACCCGGGCAAGCAGCGTGCCACCTCCCGTTTATCACGAGCGGGAAGCGCCCCTTGCCGCTCGTGAACCGATCCCCCGTGGCATGGTTCAACGAGCAAGCCCAGTACGTTGCTTAGCCAAGCTTTCTCAACCGCGCAACAGGCAAAAAGCGCAGGGCAATAACGTCGCCGAGCAATTTATCGCATCTGTTGCGCCGAGGCTATAGCTACCAACTCTCCTTCATTCCGGTGAAAATGTTGGAAAAGCGATGTCGGGGCGCTGGATTGTGCGCAATCCATTCTCTGTATTGGCGGCGGGGTTCCAAGATCAGGAAATTGTACTTGGCGCACTATTCACGCTGCAATTCGCCATCCACTTGGGGGTGGTCATACGCTTGCACAACGGCCCCAGCTTCGGGCCCAGTCTGAAGGATCAATGCCCGTCAGTTCAGAAAACCGGGCTAGATCAGGTGCATAGAGTTCCGCCAGAAGGGCAATATCGACCGGATCGAGCTCCGATCCGTAATCCCGCTCCAGGGCAACATACACCATTTTGGCACTAATTTCCGCCGGCTCCGGCTGATCGAGGAAGGCGCAGATCTGCTGCAGCGCCGCCCGGGGCCGGTCGCGCAGCAATTCGGATTGCAGGAAGAGGCATTGCCGACGCGGAAACAGCGTCAGCAGATGCGCGACCTGCCTGCCGTAAAACCCGCGCTCGACGTAGCTGTAGACGCGATGATGCCCCGGCGCCCGGAGGTCACCGGGATCGAGCCGCGCCCGGCCTTCGCGGATGCACCACCGGAAGGGCTCGGTTTCCTTGCCCTTGGCGAATTCCATCTTCCAGTGCGACCAGGCGCGCTCGACAGGATCGCGGAACAGCAGGATCAGCTTCATCGCAGGGTTGTAAGCTGCGATCCGCTCGAGGCAGTTGGGCCAATACAGGTAGATCGGCGTGGCTTCGCCCCACAGCCGGCCGTCATCGACGAACAGCTCGTGATAGCGGCCATAGTCGGGGCGGGCCCAGTCGACCCGCTCCTCATCGTCGAAGAAATGCGCTTCCTTGACGTCGGGAAGCTGCAGCCCCGGCATGCCACGGAGATACTCGAACAGGGCGGAGGTGCCGCCCTTCTGGACGCCCGCGACGAGAAAATCGACCTTGCGCTCCGGCCTCATTTCTCGCGCATGGAATCGTCTATCGCGTCGCGGAAGGGCTGGAGCAGATAGGTCATGATCGAGCGCGAGCCAGTCACGATCGCGACGTTCGCCTGCATGCCGGGGGTCAGCTTGACGTCCGGGCCGGCCTTCGCGAGATCGGCCGGCGTGACGGTGACCTCGGCGGTGAAATAGGATGCTCCGGTCTTTTCGTTGACCTTGGCGTCGGCCGAAACCAGCGTGACGCGCCCGTCGATCGGCGGCGTGCTGTGCGTGCTGTACGCCGTCAGCGTCACCCGCGCCGGCATGCCGACCTTCACGTCGGCGATGTCCTGCGGGGCAATCTCCGCCGCGACAATCAGCTTGGCGTTGGCGGGGACGATCTGCATCAGCTGCTGCCCCTGGGTGGCGACGCCGCCCTCGGTGAACTGGCTGAGATTGAAGACATATCCCGTGACCGGCGCACGGATCTCGGTTTGCGTGAGCTGGGCGAGCGTCGCCCGCAGCCGGGGCTCGCTCTCGGCGAGCTGGTCCTGGGCGGTGCGGATTCCGTCGGCGACCTCGGTCTGGTGCTTGGTCCGAAGCTGGGCGATCTGGAGCTGGATCTCGCCGATCGACTGGCGCGCGCGGGCCATTTCGGCGGTCATCGATCCGCGCTGCCCGCGGATGTTCACCGCGTTGCGCTCGAGCGCCAGCCGCCGGGTCTCGGGGGCATAGCCCTGCCGGCTGAGCTCGCGGACGTCCCTGAGCTCCTGCTGGACCAGATCGCGCTGATCGTCGATCGCCTGCGCCTGAACGCGCAGCCCGGAAAGCTGGGTGGCGAGCTGCTGCGCCTGCGAGCGGAGAACCTGCTCCTGGCTTCTGTACAGCAGCATCCGGGTCTGGAACAGGCCGCGCTGGGTCTCCATCAGCGTCGCGACCTTCGGGTCGGCGGCGCGGCTGGTCAGTTCGGGCGGGAAGACGACATCGGCAGCGCTGCTCGCCTCGGCCTGGAAGCGGGCGATGTTGGCGCGGGCGCTGTCGACATTGTTCTGGTAGACGTCGACCACCGCCTTGCTCTGGGTATCGTCGAAGCGGATCAGCACCTGGCCCTTGTTCACCCGCTGCCCTTCGCGGACCAGGATCTGGCGGACGATGCCGCCTTCCAGCCGTCTGATATCCTTGCTGTTGTTCTCGACCCTGACGACGCCCATGGCGAGCACCGCGCCGGAAATCGACAGGAAGGCCCAGAGCAGCAAGGTCAGGATCAGCAGGCCGACGACGATGGAGCCGCCGATGATCGGGCCGCGCAGCGACCGGCGCAGTTCGGTGTCGTCGGCGGCGGGGCCGGCGACATAGGCGGCGGCGGCTTCGTCGCTGTCGGGATCGATCGCAGGCTCGGTGCGCGTCAGGAGGCGCCGGAAATCGGGAAGCAGGTTCACGACTTGACCTCCGCGAGCGCCGGACGCTGTTGGCCGGCCTGGAGGGCGCGCAGCACTTCCTCGCGCGGGCCATATTGGGTGACCTGGCCGCCGCGCAGGACCATGAGCTTGTCGGCGCCGGCGAAAATGCTCGGCTTGTGCGACACCATGACGATGGTCGCGCCGCGCGCCTTGATGCCCTCGAGCGCTTGCAGCAACGCGGTCTCGCCATCGGCATCGAGGTTGGCGTTGGGTTCGTCGAGGATGACCACCTTCGGCTCGCCATAGAGCGTGCGCGCGAGGCCGACGCGTTGCCGCTGGCCGGCCGACAATACCACGCCGGATTCGCCAAGGTCGGTATCGTAGCCCTTGGGAAGCCGGAGGATCAGTTCGTGCGCCCCGGCGGCCTTGGCCGCTTTGACGATGTCGGCATCGTCCGCCCCGACCGCGAAACGGCAGATGTTGTTGCGTACGGTGCCGGCGAAAAGCTCGGTATCCTGCGGCTGGTAGGCGACGTTCCTGCCGAAGTCGGCCCGATCCCAGCTATACACGTCGGCACCGTCGAGACGGACGGTGCCGCTGTTCGGTTTCCAGATCCCGCACATCAGCCGCAGCATCGTCGACTTGCCGGCGCCCGATGGCCCGATGACGCCGACCATTTCGCCCGGCCGGATCAGGAAGTTCAGGTTGACGAGGACGAGGCTCGGCGCGCCCGCGGGAGCGAAGCTGACATTCTCGAAGGTGATCCTGCCCTCCGGGACGGGCAATTGCGTCGCCGGCACCGGCGGCTCGTACTGGTCGAGCACTTCCTGCAGGCGGCGATAGGCCTGGGCGCCCTCGAACAATGCCTTCCAGGAGCCCATGATCCGGTCGATCGGCGCGAGCGCGCGCGACGACAGGATCATGTTGGCGAACAGCAGGCCGGGCGCGATGTCGCCGACGATGATCAGCCAGGCGCCGAGCCCGATGATGAGAATCTGGATCAGCATCCGCACGAAGCGGATCGCCGCGGCGTAGAAGCTGCTGCGCTGGTTTGCCACCACGCCCATCTGGAGGGCGACCTGCCGGAAATGTGCCCAGGCGGCCCCTAATGTGGGCAGCATGCCGAGGGCGCGGACGATCTCCGCGTTGCGCAGCGCCGCATCGGTGAACGAATAGCTCTTGATCGAAGCCTGGTTCTGCTCCTTGAGCGCGCTGTGGGTCGCGCGGTCCTGGAGCCATGCCAGGATCAGCAGGACGAGGCCGCCGAGGAAGGTCAGCGCGCCGACCCAGGGGTCGATCACGAACAATATGCCCATGAACACCGGGATCCAGGGCACGTCGAATATCACCGTGGTACCATTGCCGGCGATCATGCTCCTGACCATGTCGAGATCGCGCAGCGCCTGGGCGTGCGATCCGCCCTTGCGGCGGACGACGAGGTCGAACAGCGCCGCGAAGGTGCTGCTGGCGAGCCGCCGGTCGAACGCGACACTGTAATTGATCAGCACCTGGGTCCGGAAGTGATCGAGAATGCCTGACACCAGGAAGACGATGGCCGCGCCGACGGTCAATACGATCAGCGTGGCGCCGCTATGGCTGGTGAGCACCCGGCTGTAGATCTGGTTCGTGTAGATAGGCAGCGCGAGATAGAACAGATTGCTCGCGAGGCTGAACAACCCGGCGAACAGGAACGAGGTCTTCCCCATCGCCAGAGCATCGGCGAGCGGGTTCGGAGCTTTCTGGGCGGAGCCGGGTATCATTGGGGCAGACACAATCCTGAACATGACGCCCGCCGGTCAGCCGCCGGACGGGCGCCTCTTATCACGATGCCCCATGGGCCGCGAAAGCTTTTCATCGCCGTGGACCTTGGTTGGCGGGAGCGGTTTCATAGTGCCTCAGGCTGGGCGGCAACTGGTCCGGGGTAATCAGCGGGCTGTCCATGATCGGCACGAGCGGTGCATCGGTGAAGCGCTTGTCGGGTGTCGGCTGCATCGCGGGCGATCCGGTCGGCTTCGGTTGACTGTCTCCACGCAGGTCGGGCCTGCGTTTCGGGTACAGCTTCGCCGATCCGACATGGTCGACCAGCATCAGCAGCGGGTCGGTCGGCAGCATTCCGCGCCAGCGGACCTTCTTGAACTCGGCCTCGGGATCCTTGGCCGGGATGGCCGAATTGACCGTCCGCGCGTCGAGCTGGCCCATCGCCAGCAGGAGTGCGCTGCGCGCGATATATTCCTGGTATCGGCTCGACAACAGGTTCAGCTGAGCGGAGGCGAGCTCCTGCTCGGCGTTGAGCACTTCGGTCGGGCTGCGCAAGCCATAGCTCTCCTCGCGCTCCATGCCCGCGAAGGCGATCTGCGCGGCCTCGACCTGACGGGTCCCCGACACGACCGCGACGCGCGACGAGGTGAGCTGGTTCCATGCGAAGACGACATCCTGAAGGGCCTGCCGCCGCTCGGCGTCGACCACCGCCTGCGCGGCATTGTTGAGGTCCTGTGCCTGGCGGATGCGTGAGCGGATCGCACCACCCTGCCAGAGCGGCTGGGTGATCGTCAGCTGGGCGGTGATCTCGGTGCGATAATCGCGGGTCCTGAGCGGCTCGAGCGATCCGGACTTGCCGGCCGACGCCTGAATCGCCGCGCTTGGACGCTGATTGCCGCGCTGCTCGGCGATATTCGCGCGCGACGCCTCTTCCGCATAGCGCGCTGTCTGGAGGTTGGCGTTTTCCGCGACAGCCACGTCCAGCGCCTCGTCGATCGAAGCCGGAAGGCCGGGCAGTTCGGGGAGAGGTTCGAGCTTGCCGGGCTCATGACCGACGATCCGGAGATATTCGCCCCGGCTGATCGCGAGCTGCGCCTCGGCGCTGGCGATCTGCACTTCGCCCGCGGCGAGGCGCGCATCGGCCTGCGCGACATCGGTGATGGTGACGTCGCGGACCTTGCGCCTGGCGCGCCGCGCGTCCATCTGGCTGCGCAGAACGAGGACGTTTTCGCGCGCCACCTCAAGCCGGCGCTGATCGCGCAGCACCGCGGCATAGGCCGCGATCACATCCTGGACAGTCTCGCCTTCGACGCGCCGCAATTGTTCTATGCTGCCGCGGACATTGGCGCGCGCCTCTTCCAGCGCGCCGCGCTGCCGTCCGCCGCTGTAGACCTGCTGACGCAGGTTGAGGAAAGCCTCGCCGGCCTTCTCGCTCCTCTGCGTGCGCGAGCGCAGCTTGGAATAGTCATAGGCGGCCGTGGCGGTGAGCGACAGGTTAGGGCCATATTGCGCACGGGTCTGGACGTAAGCCTCGTTGGTGCTCTTCTGGCGATAGCGCTGCTCGACCAGTATCGGGTTGGTGGCGTAGGCGGCTTCCACCGCGTCCATCAGCGTTTCGGCCGAGCCGGGCACCGGGAGATTCAACAGTGCCGCCGCGCCCAGCATCAGCGGAGCGAGCCGACGTCTTCGGCGACCTGTCCAGTTGTCGATCGGATCGATGTTGAAAATCATCCAGTTCGCCGCCCATCGTTGGCGGATTCGCCCAAGCATGCACCTTCACGCTGGGGCGCCCAAATAGCCGCCTTGGCGTGGCTGTCAATTGCGGTACCCCCCTGCCATAGCCTTAACGGCTTGCAGGGAAACCGCTCCTATTTCTAAGAAGCCGCTTCTTTGCGCCGTGCTGAACAGTCGGCCTCGACAGGATGTTCCGCATGTCTCACCCTATTTCGTCACCGGTCGCGGCATGATAGCGAGCAGGACATGACGGGCGGGTTCTGGCGAAGGCGGGCGACAAGACGTGCATTGGGCAGGGCAAACGCCGCCCGTGATGCCCGGTGCTGGGCGGCGGCGGCAGCGCACTATCGCCGCTTTCTCCGCTACAGGCCCGACGACTTCGCGATCTGGGTCCAACTCGGTCACATGCTGGCCGAATGCGGCGACAGCGAGGGCGCCGATCAGGCCTACCGTGCCGCATATGACCTCAAGCAGGACGACGCCGATCTGGCGCTGTGCCGCGGTCATCTGGCCCGCCGATCGGGCGACGTCGACGGCGCGATCATGCGCTATCGCCAGAGCTTCGACCTCGACGGCAACGAATATGCCGCCGCCGCGCTTGCCGAATTGGTGCCGCCCGAGCCTGAGCCAGAACCAGAACCGGAAGCGCCGCGGGGAGGCCTGATCGAAGGCTGGTTCGAACGCTCCATTTCGGGGGTGCTGTTCGAAAGCGGCAGCGATGAGCCCTGGGTAGAGTTCCACACCGGCGGGCGGCTGGTCGGCCAGGCGGTGCCCGAGCGGCGGGAAGACGGCGTGCTCGCCTTTCGCGCCGTGCTAGACATCGAACTGGGCGAGAATGGCGAGGCCGTCGAGGTCACCGCGCTTCGTATGCCCGACGCCGCCCTGCTCGAGCCCGGCCCGGTGACGATGTTTCCGCCGTCGCGCCATCCCGCGGAGCACAAGGTCGCGTGGAGCGTGCCGGGCGAGGTCGTCAAGCCGCTCACCTTGCCGGTCGAGAGCGAGATCGCGCTGTTCGTCACCCATTCGCGCACGGGCAAGATCAAGCCGCATGTCCTGCCCTATCTCCGGGCTCTCAAGGCGCAGGGCCTCGGCATCTTCCTCGTCGCGACGGTGGATCGGCCGGTCGATCTGCCGGCCGATCTAATCGAACTCGCCGATGCGGTTATGGTGCGTCGCAATGCTGGCTATGATTTTGGAGCCTGGAGCCACGCGCTCAAGCTCTATCCCCGCCTCTATGGCGCGACCACGCTCTACCTGCTCAACGACAGCGTGCTGCCCGCGACCGGCGATGGACGCATCGGCGCGATCATCGATCGCGTGCGCCGCAGCCCGGCCGATCTGATCGGGCTGACCGAGAGCCATGAATGGCGCTGGCACGTCCAGAGCTATTTCCTAGCGATCAAGCCGCGGCTGCTGTCGTCGCGCTCCTTCCACGGCTTCATGGACGACCTGCGGTTGCTCACCCGCAAGGATCATGTGATCCGCGCCTATGAAATCCGCCTCGGCGAGATGGCCGAGCAGACCGGGCATGACGTGGAGATCCTGTTCCCGAGCGCGACCGCGATCAACCCGACCCTGTTCGGCTGGCGCCAGCTGATCGCCGATGGGCTGCCGCTGGTGAAGCTGCTGCTGCTGCGCGGCGAATTCGAGGCGGCCGACATCGCCGGTTGGCGCGAAACCCTGGGCCAGGCCGGCTTCGACGTGCCGCTGATCGATGCGACCCTGGCGGCAGCGGCCGAACAGGGGCCGATCGATGACGGCGGCCGCCTGCTCGCCCGCCGGCTGCCGCATGCAAGGCTTGGCGAGGGACCGGTGCGGGTCGCCTTCTACGGCCCGTGGAATTACGACAACGGCCTCGGCCAGGCGAGCCGCGGGATCATCGCCGCGATCCGGCGCACCGGCGCGCTGCTCAATCTCCACCCCATCAAGAAGCCCTTCCATATCCACAGGCCGCTGGCGCCACCCGCCGACATCGTCGATTTCGAAGGCCGTGCCGACATTGCGCTGGTTCACCTGAACCCGGACAGCTGGCACCTGCTGACCGACGAGCAGCGCGCCGCCATCGCCGATGCGCATCGCCGGATCGGCTATTGGGTATGGGAGATGGGCCATATCCCGCCCGCCTGGCGGCGCAACTTCGGCGCGGTCGACCGGATCTGGGCGCCCAGCCAATATTGCGCGGACCTGTTCACGGCGCAGGGATCGGCGCCCGTCGATGTCATTCCCCATGTCGTGCCGGTCACCGAACCGGCCGTGCCCGATCGGGCGGGCGCGCTCGCGCGGCTCGGCCTCGCCCCTGATCGCCGCACCATCCTCTATGTGTTCGACGGATCGAGCTATCTGGTGCGCAAGAATCCGGCGGCACTGGTCCGTGCCTTTTCGGCGTCCGGGCTCGGCGCGCGCGGCTGGTCGCTGATCCTCAAGACCAAGCATCTCCACGACCGGCCCGAGGAAGGCGAGGCCTTTCGGGCGCTCGTCGAAGCCACCGAGGGCGCGCTGCTGATCGATCGGTCGATGATGGCCGGCGAACTTGGCGAGCTCATGGCGCTCGCCGACATCTATGCTTCGCCGCATTGTTCAGAAGGCTTCGGGCTGACGATCGCCGAGGCGATGGCGGCCGGCAAGGCGGTGGTGGCGACCGATTTCGGCGGCAGCCGCGACTTCCTCGATGCGAGCAGCGGCTGGGCGGTCAAGTGGCACAAATGGCGGCTCGATCGGGATTTCGGCCATTATACCGAGGGCGGCGAGTGGGCGAGGATCGACGAGCCCGCGCTAACCGCGACGCTGATCCGCGCCGCCGGCGCGATCGAGGCGGGCGGCGATGCCAAGGGAGCGGCGGCGCGCGAGCGGATCGCCGAACGGCTGTCCTATGAGGCGGTGGCGGCGAGGGTGTCCGCCAGCTTCGCCGCGACGTCGGCGGCGCCCGGCAATGAGGGCGGTACGCATATCGCCACCAATCTCGGCGCGGGGGTTCCAGTCGAACGGGCGCAGCTGGATACGGCGCTGCGCCTGGTCCTGCTGAGCCCCGACGGCGTGCTCGATGCGCCGCTGCCCGAAGATCTGCCGGCGGACCGCGATCACTGGATCGTGCTGGCGCCGCGCGAATCGGTTCTGTCGCCGCTGTTCGAGCATGACTGGCGCGAGGCCGTTGCGGCGCGCCCCGATGTCGGCATCTTCTACGGCGACGATTTTGCCGCGGCCGAAGATCGGGGGAACGATCAATTGCGGCTCAAGCCCGCCTTCGATCTCACCCTCCTCGCGGCGCAGGACTATATCGGCGCGCCGCTGATAGTCCGGGCTTCGCTGTTCGCCGAGATCGGTCTGCGGCCCGAAACGGGAGCTGCGATGCTCGACGATCTTCTGTTTCGCGCCCACCAGGCCGGGGCTTCGATCGAACGGATAGCGAAGGTGCTGCTTGCGTATCGCGGGCCGCGACCGCGGGCGGAGCGGGCGGTCCGGCGCGCCATGCTGTCCCGGCAGGCGCAATTCGCGCACCATGGCTTTCGCGACGGCCGGGCACCGGGCAGCCTGGCCCAGGTCCGCGAGTTCGGCGGCGCCTTTCCCGACGTGTCGCTGATCGTCCCCACCCGCCGGAGCAAGCTGTCGGGGGCGCGCACAGCCTGTGTCGAACAGCTGCTCAAGGCGGTCGCCCGGACCGATTGGCCGTTGGAGCGGCTGACGGTGATCGTCGGCGACGACATCCCCGGCGAACCCGCCTGGGCGGGGAAGAACTGGCCCTTCGCCCTGCGGCGGATCGAGACGCTGCGCGGCGCGGACGAACCCTTCAACTATGCCGCCAAGATGAACCTGCTGTGGCGAAGCGCGGCGAGCGAACAGATCGTGCTGATGAACGACGATCTGCTCCCCACCGAGCCGGGCTGGCTGAAGGCGCTGATCGGGTTCACGATGGATGAGACCGTCGGCGGCGCGGGCGCGCGGCTGCTCTATCCCGATGGCCGGTTGCAGCACGCCGGCATAGCCCCGCTGTTCGGCGCTATCGCCCATCCCTGGGCCGAACGGGTGAAGGTCGCGGGCAGCTATCAGGATTGGGCGCTGGTCCAGCGCGAATGGTCGATGGTGACGGGGGCGCTGTTCGCGACGCGCCGTTCAGTCCTGGAAGTGATCGACGGTTTCGACGAGCAGTTCACCCTCGAGTATAACGATGTCGACATGTGCCTGCGGATCAGGGCGCTGGGCTATCGTATCATCTGCACGCCCGAGGCCGAGATGATCCATGCCGAGAAGGCTTCCCGAGGCGAGACCCCCGCGGCTGGCGATCAATATGCGCTGTTCCGCCAGCGTTGGGCTCATTGGCTCGATAACGATCCCGCCTGGCACCCGGGGCTTCGCCGCGACCGTTTCGAGGTGATGCCCGCAGACGACCCGGGAGCGTGGTACAGATAACTGAAAACGCTCCCTATCTCGTGCGCAGCAAGGATTTTGGAGCATTTCGGGCTAGGCTCGCCCGATCCAAGCGGCTAACCGGGCAGCATGGCACGGCAAGAGGTCTTCGGGATCGCTCCTGACGGGAAGACTGAGGGCATCGAAGCGCCCGGCGCACTGCCGCCCAGGTTCGACGCGGGTCATTATCTCGCCGCCAATCCCGATCTCGGTCTGACACCGGCCGAGGCGGCCGATCATTATGCCCGGATCGGACGCGCCGAGGGCAGGGTGGCCTCGCCCCTCGCCTTGCGCGAAAATCTGATCGCGCTGATCGACGATGGCCGTTCGGTGCTCGAGATCGGGCCGTTCTGCGATCCGCTGCTGCGCGGGCCGAGCATCTCCTATCTCGATATTCTCGACGCGGAGCAACTGCGCGCCCGCGCGGTCGAGATCGGCAAGGATCCGGCGGGATGCCCCGCCTGGATCGACTATGTCGGCGGGCTCGAGCAGGTCAGCCGCCGCTTCGACGCGGTGATCAGCAGCCATGCGATCGAGCACAACCCCGATCTGATCCACCATCTCGAACAGGTCGAGCGCGTGCTGGAGCCCTACGGCCTGTTCTGCCTGATCATCCCCGACAAGCGCTATTGCTTCGACCATCACCTCGCCGAAAGCACGATTGCCGACGTTCTCCAGGCGCACCGCGAGCAGCGCCGCAGGCACAGCCTGTCGAGCGTGATAGAGCATGTCGCGCTGACCACTCATAACGATCCGTCCCGCCATTGGGCCGGAGACCATGGCCCCGCGACGCCCGCCGATCTCGCGGATCGCGTCCGTCGCGGCCTCGCGGATCACGATGCGAGCGGCGGGGCTTATATCGATGTCCATGCCTGGTATTTCACGCCCGACAGTTTCGAGTTGATCATCGAGGCGCTCGGCGCGCTGGGCCTGACCGGATTCGAGCTGGCCGGGCTGTACGACACCGTGCGCGGCCGCAACGAGTTCTGCGCGGTGCTGCGGCTCGGCGCGGCGGCGCGCGATCGCGCCCGCAAGCGGGCGGCGGGCAACGACATCATCGTCCTGCAGACCTCGGATGCCGATCGCTATGCGCCGATGCTCGCGGCCACGGCGCCCAATGTCCGCGAATATTGCCGCCGCCACGGCCTCGGCTATGAGAGCTTCGTCGGCGTCAAGCGCGGTTTCCATGCCTGGCAGGCGACCTTCAATCGCATCCCCATGCTGGCCGAGCTGATCGAGCGGGGCTTCGCCGGCTGGGCGCTCTATCTCGACGCCGATGCCTATATCCAGGATCTCGACTTCGATCTCGCCGCCTATCTTGCCGACAAGGGGGATCGCGCGGCGATCTTCGCGACATCGGGCGTGACCGGCGAGGCGTGGGACGTGAATGCCGGGGTCGCGCTGGTCAACCTCGGCCATCCGCTCGGCCGCAGGCTTGTCGAGCTGTGGGCCGAGGCGTTCGCCGTCCATGGCGAAGACGAGCTGCGCGCGGGTGTGGAGTGGTTCGGCGCGGGCAACGACCAGGATCTGCTGCACCAGATCCTCCGGCGGGACCGACCGATCGGCGAGGCGGTTCTGGTCGAGCAGATGAGCTTCATCAACGGGCCCCACGCGACCTTCATCCGCCAGCATCTGAGAACATTGTCGCCCAGCTTCGAAGATCGGCTGCAGGCGATCCAGGCCGCGGTCGCCGAGGTCTTCCGCCAGGACGGCAAGATCGCCGTGAGCCGGCCTTCGGGCGACGAGGATCGCTGGGCCGGGCGGCTGGCGCATCGCGATCCGCGGCAGCTCCCGCTGGTCGAAGCGCCCGTACCCGCGCCGTGCCCCCACATAGCGGCCAGGATCTGTGCGGCTTGGGCGCCGGCCGCGTTGCCCTCCGATCCGGTCTGGAGCGGGTTCGCAGAGGCGCTGAACCGCGGCGATGCCGAACTCGTAGCGCGCGACTTGGCCGGATTGGGCCGGGCCGGGATCGCCCAGGGTTTCCTCGGCGGCGCGCGCCAGCATCAGCGGGCGCAGAGCAGGCAGTTCGCGGACCGGCTGGCCCGCTGGACCTATGACAAGCTCGTCTCGCTCGCCGAGGCGGTGGGCGTGCTGCCGCTCGAAAATCCCGAGAACGGACCCTGGGGCGTCAACGCGCTGACCGACCCGGCCGAGCTGTTCCGCGGCGTGGCCAAGGCGCTCGATGCCGATCTCACCCCTCCCGCGCATATCGGCGGCCATCTCGGCATCGCGGCGGGCGACGGCGTGATCCTCCACATGCGGATGCTCGATTCGATCCACGCGGCGTGGCGGCTCCGCCAGCTCGCCGAGGCGCTCGGCCTCGGAGGTGATGCGCGGATCGCCGAGATCGGCGGCGGGGCAGGATTGACCGCCTTCTACGCGCTGCGGTTGGGGATGAAAAATTACCGGCTCTACGATCTTCCGACCATGAACGCCGTCCAGACCTACGTGCTGGCCGGGGCGGGGCATGAGGTGTCGCTGTCCGGCGAGGCGGAAGAGCCGGTCGCGGTCCTTCAGGGCCGGGCCTTCGCACAAGCCGATCCCGGATCGATCGACGTGATGTTCAATGCGGACTCGCTTCCCGAGATCGAGCGGAGCGCGGCACTCGGCTATTTGGCCGACGCGCGGCGGCTTGGCATCACTCATATCCTTAGCATCAACCAGGAGGCGAACCTGCCAGGCCAGACAGCGGTGCCGAAACTGATCGGAGAGGCGGGCGGATACCGCCGCGCCGCGCGGCACCGGCACTGGCTGAGGGCGGGCTATGTCGAGGAGCTTTATGTGACGGGCTGATTGTGGGAGAGTAGCTGTTAGGATCCGACTGATCGAAGCTCCTTGCATCTAACCTTTGCGCGACCCGAGCAAATGAGTAAGCCGATCCGGCATCGCGTCCGATGACAGGAGTGTCAATGCCGCAGGGATCCCAGCAACAACGAACTACGGCACCATCTTATCGACGGAGACACGGTCAACAATCTTCGCCTGCGCATCATGACCACACGCGAGTTCGAGGTCGGCTCTCCGGGCGGCACCCCTATGAGTGACTTTGCCATCGTCAACGCGTTTGCGCCGTTTCCAGAAAAAACTCCTGTCGACGGCGCCTTTCGTGATATGTTTGGTTCTGCCACAAAGGTCGAATATCTGGATAGAGGCTGGCACCACCTGGCCGGCTATGTGTTCAACAGCGTGCCACGAGACCGCGAGCCCAGCTTGCACGGTACATCCGAATGGGTTGGAACACTGCGTAGCGTCCTCGAAGCGGATAACAGTTTCACCGCGATGGAACTGGGTGCCGGCTGGGCGCCATGGCTAGTCGCCTCGCAGCGCGCGGCACGCCTTCGCGGGATTGAGGAGATCGATCTGACTGGGGTCGAGGGCTCGGCCGAACATCATGCCTTCATGTTGGATAATTTCCGCATGAATGGGATCGATCCCGATCGCCACAGTCTGCATCATGCGGTCGCTGGAGCCTCGGACGGTGTAGCTTTCTTCCCAAGGCTTTCCATAGCGACCGACGATTATGGCGCCAACGCGGTGTTCGGTGATGGCGAGCGCGATGCAGCAGCGATGCGTGGCGAACTGGAGGAGATACGCTGTATCTCTATGAACAGCCTCTTGGCCGATAAGAAGCGGGTCGACCTTGTTCATATCGATATTCAGGGCCATGAAGAAATTGTGATTGCAGCTGGGGTCAATGCCTTGAACTCGAAGGTCCGGCGGTTAGTTATCGGCACGCATTCGCGAACGATCGAAGGCCATTTGTTCGATCTTCTGCAGGATCACGGCTGGGTTTGCGAGTCCGAGGTGCCGTGCGTGCTTCGGGCGACGATGGACGGACGACGCGTGCTGTTCGTGGATGGCGAGCAGGTCTGGCGCAATGATCGGCTGCCGGGCGTTGTCGGCCTGCCCGGTTCGGCAACGGCGCCACGCGAATGAGCGTCACGCGCGAAGAGGTCATCTGGGCTTATCGGATGTTGCTGGCGCGAGAACCGGAGAGCGAAGCCATCGTCGAAACGATGATGGCCGCCGAAAACTTGACCGAACTCCGGCTTGCCTTTTTCGGTAGCGCAGAATTCAGGGGCAGATTCAATCTCCAGCCTGCCGGCCAGCTACCGATCGGGCGGTTTCTGGACATCGCCCGAAACGACATCGATCTCGACTGTACTCCGAATCAATTGCAAAGGATGTTCGACCGGATCGGTATTGCGTGGCAAGCTTTCGGAACGACCGAGCCGCACTGGTCGGTTCTGACCAGTGAAGAATATCGCCAGGAGAAGCTAGCTGCGAATATCGACAATTTTTACGCCAGTGGCAGGGGCGATATTGAGCTCCATCTAAACTTCCTGAGGCGCGCGGGGCTCCCGACGCGGTTCGCGCGGGCTATGGATTTCGGATGTGGCGTTGGGCGGCTGAGCATGGCGTTGGCGGAACATGCCTCGCAAGTAGTGGGAATCGATATCTCTCCACCGCACCTGAATCTGGCTGGGGAACGCGCACGGGCTGAAAAGATTACCAATGTTTCCTTCCATGCAATCACCTCCGTCGACGATCTTCATCGTTATGATGGTTTCGACTTCGTTATCAGTCGCATAGTCCTGCAGCATAACCCGCCACCGGTAATGGCGGCGCTGTACGGAAAGCTGCTAACGTCACTTGCTCCCGGCGGCGTCGCTATTGTCCAGATGCCGACATTCATGCGCGGCCAGAAATTTGCGGCGGCTGATTATCTTGACCGCGATCAGCCGCAGATGGAAATGAATGCGCTGCCGCAAAATGTGGTTTTTGACATCATAGCGGACACCTGTTGTCGTGCGCTGGAAGTGCGTGAGGATGGGGCCGCGGGTGAGCATGGACTCAGTCACACCTTCGTCGTCCAGAAGGCGCGGTAAGCTGAGGAGTTCGTTCGAGATTGGATCATTGCTGCCATGCTGATGGGCAATCGATATAGGCGTTGTTGAACGCTGATCAGGGCAGCTGTCGAAGCTCATAGACTTGCCCGATGTTGGTGGGAGTCGCTGTGGACGATACGGTCAAAGTGATCGATCTTGAAGAAGCCGTTCAGGCGATCGAGCTGGCCGTCGTGATGCCCGGGCTCAATTCAGCAAAGCCCTCTGCGGAAACAGCTGACGTGATGTGCGCTTAAATCGAGATCAATATCGAAACCGTCGGATATGAACTTGCGGATCATGTCGGAAATAGCCCGCTTGCCGGCTGCCCAGTAGTGGGTTTCGATTATGATCGTGTCGATTGAACTCAGGTCTGCTTGCAGCAGAAGATCGGCTTCGCCCCCCTCGATATCGCAAATGAGAAAATTGGCGCGATGCGCTTCGATCATGTCTTCGAGGATGGCCGTAGGAATATCGACGACTTCGACGATATCCGGATCGTTGATTGTAGCGCCGAGCCGAGACGCCCAAAAGTCCCGCGACAGCGCGAACGGTATGGCCGGCGGCATGCCCGCCATTTTCGCTCGCGCTTGTAACACGGCGTTGAAGGACCGGATGGCGCCGAATCCATTGACCGTGAAATTTCGGCGGGCGTCCTCGAGAATATAGGGGTTGGCTTCGTAGGTGGTGACGTTCTCTGGCCCGACGACTGACGCGGCGGTCATAGACAGGACGCCAACCGCCGTTCCTATCTCGAGCACACGATCTTGCGGGCGTAGCGCGGCGTAAAGAATGCTTCGCTCTGCGCTCTCATATCCGCCATCCTCCAGCGACCTGATGATTGGGGCGCTGTATCGCTCATCATCGGCGAACACCTGGAGATCGCCGATGTTGAGCATCCTTCCCACGCGTCCGGCAATGGCGTCGCGCTCGGCCGAAGAATGAGCAGCGGTGAATGCGGCGATAACCTGGTTTTCCTTTTCGTCGGGACGATGCCCGAATATTTGCACGGCCCGTAAGTGCAGATGACCGAAACCGTCCATCCGCACCCGAACATAGCGAGCTAGATTTGGCCGATTGATTGCGATCATCGCGCCGTCCTCGTCGGCTCCCAGAATCGACTTTCCGTCATGCCTGTGGATTGTCATCCAGTTTGACTGATCGACAGATGCGAGAATGCTGAATCGGGAGAGTCGCTCAGCATATGTGCGCCGATTGAACAAGCGGATCGTGTCGATCCGGTAGGTCGCGCCTAGATCGACTTGCCACCACGGAAACAGCTCTTGGGCAGTGTGATTGGCATATTCCCGATCGTTCCGATCGATGATACCCTCGACCACGAAAGCAGCGTCCGTTTGGGTTGAGCCGGCAGCAGACCACTGACAGGTTGAGCTCTGCTCGGAAGGTCGGCCCAAGGCCAGATCGTCAGCAGCGGGATGATGGGCCAAAATGTTCACCTGCCATTCAATCAACATATCCGGGCTTACTAGCGTGGCGGAGTGGCGCGGCCAAGCGGACGTTTTGGGAGATGCATGAGCGTCTCCCTGACTACTCGGCTGTGAAGATCAATCAGCGCCTCCAGCGAGGTCAATGCGATCCCCATTCATGCGCCGCGTTGATTTGACGTTAACTTGCGTGCCTTTCACGGTATTCGGCGCTGTTCATCAATTCGTTGGCTACGAATTGAGTACCGTCTTCAATCCCCGCTTCACGAATGTAATCGGCATAGCCGTTCAGGCCTGTAGGATCCGGATCGCGGCGCAGCAGGGCACGATAAAGTCCGGACACGATCATGGAAGGCAGGTTCGCACTATAACTATGTTCCCCGAGGATAAGGTCGACTTCCGCCTCAAGGGCTCGTATCCGCTCGCCAAGATCCGGGCTCAGGGAGCGTAGGAGCTGACGGATGAATTTTGCCTTGTGGGAATTGATCACGCTGCCATCGTCAAAATGAACCCCGCTCCGAAGTGCAGCGTCGTCGTTGAGAATGTCGAAGAGCATCGACTGATCACTCTCCCCGTCATCCCATACGCTCATCGTCCTCAGACGCGCGTCGTCGATGCACAGGTAGCGCTCACGCCAGCGGACAGCAATTTCGCTTCCTTGCGGGTTGCCTAGGTTGAGCAGGACCACCCCGGCATTGATACACCAGGGGAAGGGTGCTTCCGGGATGGTCGTCATCACACCGGCACAGTCAGCCTTGTCGCGCAAGTAGGTTCGCAGATCGAAGTCCAGATCGTGGATATAGGCATCCGCATCCATGTAGACCGCCCAGCCCCTAAATCCCCTGTCGAGCAACTCGCGGAACTGGAACATGCGATTGAAGGTCGCATGCCAAGGAAAGTAACCTCGCTTTATTCCGATATAGTTCTCATAGGTGAGGCCGTGCCGCCGCGCATATTCGATCGCCGTTCGCGCGGTCGCGTCGAGCATCCGCTTATACCGTTGGGCATCGGCGGTCTGAAGGATGACGATGTCCAATTGCGGCTCCCTGGCGGGCTATCCAAGCCGATTCTATACAAGCACCAATGCGCGGCTCAGAGAGAATGCTCGCGCACCCCCGCAGCCATCAGCCAGCCGATGCCATAAGCCACCAGCAGCGACAGGAAGACGGTCAGGACGACCTTCCCCCGCTGGGGGAACTGCGATTTCACCGGCATGTTCGGGTCCACCACCCGAACGACGTACAGCTGCTGCTTCATCGCCGCGTCCCGCGCCTTCTCGAGATTGGCGGCGGCTACCTCGTAGCGCTTGGCCGCGAACTCCTGGCGGATCTGGAGATCCTGGTAGTTACCCAAGCGCGCGGCGATCGTGCCGCCATCGCCGGTCAGCTTCCCCGTCTGCCCCGCGACCTGCGCCTCCAGCGCGCGTACGCGCGCGGCGGTCGCGACATATTGCGGGCTGCTGGGGGAGATGATTCCACGCATCGCGTTGAGCTGCGCACGCGCGCCGGTGAGCTGACCCTGCAGGGTCGTGACCAGGCTGATCTGCGCCTTGCCCGAGCCCTCGGGATCGAGATCGCCGCGCTGCTGACGGAAGGCGGTCAGCCGGCTCTGGATCTGGACCAGCGCATCCTCCGCCTCGGCCAGCTGGCGCCGCGCCGTCTTGAGCGCGTCGGCCTGGCTGCGCCGGTTGATCTGATTCACCCGTTCCTCACCCATGCGCAACAGCTGATTGATGATCGCGTAGGAGTCGGAAGGGCGGAAAGCCCGGACTTGGAGAGTGGTGATCCCCGTTTCCGGGTTCAGCTTGACGTCGATCTGCTTGCGATAATATTTGAGCAGCATTTCGGGGGTCGGTTCGGAGAACCACAGCCGCGTCGCGACATCGGCTTCGGGCCGGCGGAAGCGTTCGACGAGGTCGATGCTGCGGTTGAGATTGACCACGGCCTGCTGAGAATCGAGATAATCGTTGACGCTGATCGCGTCGCTGCGCGATTGCGACACGCCTCCGCCAAGACCCAGAAGCTGGCTCAGGCCGCTCGACGGGGTCGGTGCATTGTCGCCGGTCTTGACGAGGAAATGCGCTTCCGACTGATATTGATCGGCGGCGATCAGGTAATAATAGATGCCGACCAGCAGCGTCGGGAGCACGACGATGGCGAGGAACCATTTGTTGCGGCGGCCCCAGCCGAGCGCCTTTGATCGCCAATCGGTCTGATCGACGCTGTCCTGCAAAGATTGCGGCTTGATGATTCCGTGCATCGAATATCCAATAATGCCTGTCGGCGATCTTCTAGTTCAGGTGAATGCGGTTGCGAACCCGGCGAATGCCGATCAGGCCGGTATAGGTGAAAAAGGCGCAACAGCCCGTGACATAACCCGCGAAAAGATGCTTGTCTGAAGCGCCTTCGAACATGCCATAGCGCGCATATTCAAACAGGCCGGCCATCGGGTTCCAGTCGAAGATCTGCTGCAGATTGAGAGGTAGCCATTCGCTGGCGACGAAGCCGCCGGAGAGCGGCATCATGAAATAGGATATGGGATGGACCAGCCGCTGCAGGGTCGGGCGGTCCGTGGTGATCGCCGTAACGTTCAGCCCCAGCGCGAAGGACAGCCAGATCATCCAACCGATTCCGGCGAACAGGTAAAGCGGCCGGGCGGGAAGTTCGGCATAACCCAGCAGAATCGCCAGGCCCATCAGAATGACCAGCGAGCAGAGGCAGCCCGCCGCTTCGATCACCACACGGGCGATCGACAGGTTGAGCACCGAGATCATGCGATGATACATCAAGGGCAGGCTGCTATCGAGCAGGCTCTCGGCCCTGTTGAAGATGCCGCGGAAAATGATGAATACGCAGTAGCCGAGCAGTCCGAAGGCGACCGGCGGCATGCTGGATCCGACATGGTGCGGCTGGAACGAATGCAGGGCCGCGATCACCGTCGCCAGCAGCAGCGGTTCGCCGATCAGCCAGAGATAACCGATGTTGCTGCGGCCATAGCGCGTGTGCAGCTCGCGCATCACCAGCGCACCGATCACGTCGAGCTGCAGCGTCAGATCATGGTAGAAGCTCGAACCGGACGCCTTGGTCGCCATCAGCGGTCTCCTCCCCCCGCATCGATCTCGCGCACCAGATCGAGCAGCACGCCGATATGGCCGTGCCAGCCCGGCGCGGTCCAGCCGTTCAGCCTGTCGAGTTGCCGGTCGCGCCTGCCGGCCTTGTCCGCGCTATAGTCCATGATCGCCCTGATCCACTCCGGCCCGTCCAAAGGATCGATGAAGTCGGGGACCATGCCCCCGGCTTCGCGCAGCGCGGGAAGATCGCTGCAGATCACCGGGGTGCCGCACAGCAGCGCCTCCGTCACCGGCATTCCGAATCCTTCCGCGAAGGAAGGGCATAGCAGCGCGCGGGCATGCCGCAAGAGCATGCTCACCGAACGGTCCGAGAGCCCGGAAAATTCGTGGACATGATCCTGGATCGCGACACAGCGCTCGAGCATGTCGACGACATTTTCATTCTCCCAGCCGCGCCGCCCGACGATCGCGAGATGGGGAGTCCGGTCGGGCCCCAGCGTTTCTATCATCCGCCGCCATATGTTGAGCAGCAGCAGATGGTTCTTGCGGGGTTCGATCGTGCTCAGCACCACGAAATAGGGCCGCGGCATCGGCGGCGCGGCCTCGTCGCCCCCCGGCAGCGGATCGCAGCCGAGATGGGCGATGCGGAGCGGCGGCGCCGGACGCGATCCGTTGAGAAAGCGTGTCATCGACCGGGCCGTCGCCTCGCTATTGGCGATCAGCCCGTCGGCGAGCGCGGCCATCGTCCGGATGCGTCGCTGGTGGGTCGCGGCGCCGTTGGGCCGCGCATATTCGGGAAACTCTATCGGGATGAGATCGTGCACCAGGCAGATGAAGCGGGCCCCCTCGGCGCGCAACTTGACGCGGACCCGGTCGGGCCTGTCGAGATGGTGGGGCGAGGCCTGGACATAGTAACGGCGCGTGCCCGGCGGCGGCGGCGGCACCCGGCGAGGCCGCAACCGCGCGAGGCTGCGCGCGGCGCCGAGCATCATAGCGCGCCGGCCGGGCTTCTCCTGGCTCGCCCAGCGCGCCTCGGTCTCGTCGAGGAAGCGGACCACGGCCTCGCGCGGCAAGCGTCCGTACAGGCCGTACGGATGCACCGCGGCGAAATGGAGACGATCGGGGATGAGCCCAAACAGCGTGCGGGCATAGACCAGTTCGACCCGGTCGATCCCGGTCGGCATCGCGTGCAGGGTGCGCGACATCAGCCGCGACAGATCGAGGATGATCTCGACGCCCGCGGGCAGCAGCGGTGACGGAACGGCTTCCACCGGAGCGGCCATGGTTGACATGGCCACCCTATTATCGCGGATGGGCTGCGCCGTCATCCTCGCAAGCCGTCAGCTTTCCCTGAAGGCATTGAGCGCATCGAGCCGGCCCAGCGCCACCGCCTCGATAAAATCCTGCCGGGTCGCCGCGTCGTCGGCCTCGTGCAGGAAGAAGCCCTGGGCGAAATAGGTGACCACCATGCCATCGGGTGTCGCCCGTGCGCCGAACCGCAGGGTGAGGTCGTGCTCGCCGTCGGCCGCCGCGATGTCGAGCCGCACCCAGGTCTTCGCGCGGATATCGAGTTCGCCGACGATCAGGGTGTCGCCGCATCCTATGGTCCACACGCTAGGGGCATGCTCGTCGCCGAGCAATGCTATCATCATCCTCAGCGGCCGGTGCGGCCCCGGGAGGCGGACGATTATCTCGCCGCCTTCGCAGCGGATGCGGCAGCCACGCGATTCCGGCCAATGCCACCCGAGATCGGACCGGAAGCTTTCGCCGGTATGCATTCCCGGCCAGATCCGCGTGGATTCGTTGCGCATCATCGGATGCCATGCGCCGATCTTGGCGGTCGGCGGCGGCGGAAGGACGATGGTGCCCTCACGCGCGTCACGCTCGGCGAATCGATCCAGCTCGTCGGCGATCTGGCCGGCCATGTCGTTCCAGGCGCGCGGGCGGAAACCGGCGGCGATGCGCGCCTCCGCCGCGGCGCGGTGATCGGCGTCGAGGATCAGCTTCTCGGCCGCGTCGGTCAGCGCCGGCACCGATCCTGCAGGCACATAGATCGCGAATTCGCCACCCGCTTCGGGCAGCGACGCCGCATCCGAGATCAGTGGCACCTTGCCGTGGCACAGCGATTCGGTGACCGGCAGGCCCCAGCCCTCGTAGAGGCTGGGATAGAGGGTGAAGCGGCACGTCCGGTAGAGCAGTCCCAGCTCCTCGTCCGACAGGCGCGACAGCATCGATACCTTGGCCGACAGCGCTTGGTCACCGGTAAGCCGCTCATAGATTCGATCGTTGAGCCAGCCGCGATTGCCGACGCAGACCAGCTGCGGCACCGCATCGGGCCCATGTCGCGCGATCAGCTCGGCCCATGCGTCGAAGGCGATCAGATGACCCTTGCGCGATTCGATGGTCGACACGAACAGCACGAAGCCGCCGGGCTTGAGGCTCCAGCGGTCGAGCGCCCGGTCCGGCAGCTCGGTCGAACCGGCCTTGCGGAAATCGGCGTCGAGCGGGACGACCGCGACGTTGGACGGGTCGAGCTCATGGCCGAGCGTCTTTGCGACCGCGAGCAGATCCTTCCGCGTGGCGTTCGAATTGACCAGGAAATGATCGGCGTGATCGAATACGCCGATCACCCAGCTGATGAAATCCTGGGTCAGCCCGCGGGTGCAATGCTCGGGTGCCATGATCGGAATCATGTCGTGGACGAACGGGATGTAGCGGATGCCCCGGGTCGCCTTGGCATGGCGGACGAACAGGAAATAATTCTGCAGCCACCAGCTGGTGCCGAGGTTGATCAGCGAAGCGCCCTGCGGGAACTCGAACGGGCTGGTCAGCGACAGGAAGAGGCGCAGGCCCGCCACCGCCTCGGTCCATTCGGGATCGAAGCGGTCTCCCCCCGACGTGCTGAGCCGCGCGACCGCCCGCATCCGCGCGAGCGGCAGCTCGAGCCATTCGTCGCGCCCGTCGATGAAGCAGCACAGCCGGATGTCGCGGTCGCCGCCGCGCGCCAGGGCGCCCTCGATCGTCTCGATCTGGACCCGCTGGATGCCGGTCGGCAGCCGGGCATTGGCGTAATAGCTGATCAGGTCCGAGATGTCGAAGACGAGCGCCGGCCGCGGGCCGGGAACCGGCCCGGCGGCGGGCGTGGCCATGTCCTCGGTGATGACGCGGCGGATCTGGCCGACCAGCGGCGCTTCAGCGGAGCCCGGCGGGAGCTGTCCGAGCATGTCCCCGAGCAGGGCGATGAGCGCCGGTCGGCCCTTTTCGCCCTGATGCGCGATCAGGCGCAGCAATTCGTCTTCCTGGTTGGCCGATCGCTCGCCCGCGTGAAGCGCCTTCAGGAAATGGCCTATCGCGGCTTCGGTCCTGCCGAGCTGCTTGTAGAGATGGGCCATGAAGACGTGCGCTTCGGCCAGGGCGGGCTGACGCCTCGCCGCTTCCGCATAGGCGTCGATCGCGGGCCCCAGCTCGCCCTGTTCCTTGAGCGCATGGCCGAGCTGTATCCAAATCGGCGCGAGCTCGGGATCGATCTCGACCGCCGTCCGGAACGCCGCAGCCGCGGCGGCCCAGTCCTGGCGCGCGCGCGCGTCATTGCCGCGCCGTACGTAGGTCCGGCTCGGCGGTTCTGCCTTGGGGAACAGGCGTGACCAGATCCGGCGGACGAAAAGGGGAGGGGGCCTCATATCGGCACGAAGCCGCCGAAGCGGCCTCTGACGGCTTGCGGCCTATGGCTGTCAACGAACGGCATTAGTTTCCAGACTAGTGATTTCCCCAAGCGGGGCGGGTGGTAGAGGAGGCGATGGCGCACCGCAATATGATAGAGCACTCCCGCCCAAGACGCGCGGCACTGGACATCGAGCCGAAGCCCTGCGATCCGCGCATCGACTTAGCAGGGGAATGATGACGTGCCGGTGAAACTGATCCACACGCGCCGCTTCGGCGATGATCGCGGATGGTTCGTCGAGACCTATCATCGTCCGCGCCTGGCCGCGCAGGGCGTGGTCGAGGAGTTCGTTCAGGACAATCACAGCTATTCGAAGCAGGCGGGCACTATCCGCGGCATCCACTTCCAGGCCCCGCCGCACGCCCAGGCCAAGCTGGTACGCTGCGCGCGCGGTAGGATCTTGGATTATGCGGTCGATCTGCGCGCTGGGTCGCCGACCTATGGCCATCATGTCGCGGCCGAGCTGTCGGCCGACAATGGCGACCAGCTCTACGTGCCGATCGGCTTCGGCCACGGCTTCGTCACGCTCGAACCCGACACGGAGGTGATCTACAAGGTGTCCGACGTTTATGCGCCCGAAGCCGAGGGCGGCATCCGCTGGGACTGTCCGACGATCGGGATCGATTGGCCGCTGCCACCCGGGGGACCGACGCTTTCCCCCAAGGACATGACATTGCCGGTCTTGGCCGGCTGGGTCAGCCCCTTCGCCTATGATGGCGAGCCGCTGGACCTGGATCGTTTCAGGCTTGAAAAGCCCGAACCGTGAATCGAGGTCGCGCCTCGCGCCCTAGGCCGTTATGATCGGAGACAAGATGCGTATCCTGGTTACCGGCGGCGCCGGCTTCATCGGTTCGGCGTTGATCCGCCACCTGATCGGCGAGACCGGGCATGAGGTGCTCAATCTCGACAAGCTGACCTACGCGGGTGTGCTGAGCTCGCTGGCGCCGATCGACGACAGCCCGCGTTACCGCTTCGTCCGGGGCGACATCTGCGATGCGGCACTGGTCGGGCGGCTGTTTGCCGAGTTCGAACCCGACATCGTCGCGCATCTTGCCGCCGAAAGTCATGTCGATCGCTCGATCGACGGCCCGGGCGCGTTCATCCAGACCAATGTGGTCGGCACCTTCAATATGCTTCAGCAGGCGCTCGGCCACTGGCGGAGTCTCGCGCCCGGGAAGCAGGCGGCTTTCCGCTTTCACCATATCTCGACCGACGAGGTATTCGGTTCGCTGGGGGAGGAGGGCCACTTCACCGAGAGCACCGCTTATGACCCGCGCTCGCCCTATTCGGCATCGAAGGCCGGTTCGGACCATCTCGTGCGCGCCTGGGGGCACACCTATGGCCTGCCGGTGCTCGTCACCAACTGCTCGAACAATTACGGCCCCTATCATTTCCCCGAGAAGCTGATCCCGCTGATCATCATACGCGCGCTGGCCGGCGAACCGCTGCCCGTTTACGGCGACGGCTCCAACGTGCGCGACTGGCTGTTCGTCGAGGATCATGCCCGGGCCCTGCGCCGGGTGTTCGAGGCCGGCGTGCCGGGGGAGACCTACAATGTGGGCGGCGATGCGGAGCGCCGCAACATCGATGTCGTGAAGGCGATCTGCGCGACGCTCGATCGGCTCAGTCCGCGCCCCGACGGCAAGCCCTATGCCGATCAGATTCGCTTCGTCACCGATCGACCCGGCCATGATCATCGCTATGCGATCGATGCCGCCAAGATACGGGAAGCGCTCGGCTGGCAGCCGCTGGTCGGCTTCGAGCAGGGGATCGAGCGGACCGTCCGCTGGTATCTCGATAATCGCGACTGGTGGGGCGATATCCTGTCCCGGCGCTACGATACCGGCCGCCTCGGACTGGCCGGGAACTGATGCGCAGCATTCTCGTCACCGGGGGGCAGGGGCAGGTCGGCCTCGAATTGGCGCGGCAGGATTGGCCGGCCGATATGTCTATACATTTTCCGGCGCGCGCCGAGCTTGACATCGGATCGCAGCGCAGCCTCGCCACCTATCTGCGCGGAGGCAACTTCGACGCGATCATCAACTGCGCGGCCTATACGGCGGTCGACAAGGCCGAAGAGGAGCGCGAGGCGGCCTTTCTCGTCAACGGCGAGGCGCCCGGCTGGCTTGCCGACACCGGAATCCCGCTGATCCACCTCTCGACCGACTATGTCTTCGACGGGACGAAGGACGGCTATTATGGCGAGGAGGATCCGGTCGCCCCGCTGGGTGCCTACGGGGCGTCGAAGCTGGAGGGCGAACGTGCCGTTCGAGCCGGCCAGTCGCCTTCGGTGATCTTGCGCACCGCATGGGTTATTTCGGCGCACCGCGCCAATTTCCTCAAGACGATGCTTCGGCTCGCCGCCGCCAATGCCAGCCTGCGAGTCGTCGACGACCAGCGGGGCTGCCCGACCTCGGCGCAGGACATCGCGTCGGCGCTTCACACCATCGTGCTGCGCCTGATCGAGGACCGGACGGCGCCGACGGGCACCTATCACTTCGTCAATTCGGGGGAGGCGACCTGGTGCGATCTGGCGCGCGAGATATTCGCTTTGAGCGCATCGGCGGGCGGGCCCCATGCGAAGGTGGAGGCGATCACCACCGCGGATTATCCTACATCCGCGAAGCGTCCGGCCAACTCGCGGCTTTCCGCCTCGAAGATCACCGCCGACTATGGCATTCACCCGCGCGACTGGCGTGCCGCGGTGCGCGACATTATCGATGAGCTGGTGGGGCCGGCGGCCCGGACGGGGGCATAAGTGAAGGGGATCATTCTGGCGGGCGGCTCGGGCACGCGACTCCATCCGATGACGATGGTCGGCTCCAAGCAGCTGCTGCCCGTCTACGACAAGCCGATGATCTATTATCCGCTGTCGACGCTGATGCTTGCCGGCATCCGCGAGGTACTCGTCATCTCGACGCCGCGCGACACCCCCAGTTTCCAGGCGTTGCTCGGCGACGGCGGCCAATGGGGAATGGACATCCGCTATGCCGTCCAGCCCAGCCCCGACGGGCTTGCCCACGCTTATATCATCGGGGCGGACTTTGTTGGGAACGAACCGTCCGCGCTGATCCTCGGCGATAATATATTCTACGGGCATGGCTCGACCGATCTTTTCAGGAGCGCGGTGGGACGAGCGACCGGAGCGACTGTTTTCGCCTATCATGTCACCGATCCCGAGCGTTATGGCGTGGTCGAGTTCGATGACGGGATGCGCGCCGTCTCGATCGAGGAGAAGCCGGCGCGGCCGCGATCCAATTGGGCGGTAACCGGCCTTTACTTTTACGACGCCGAGGTCGTCGGGATCGCGAAGAGCCTCAAGCCCTCGGCGCGGGGCGAACTCGAGATCACCGACGTCAACAAGGCCTATCTCGCCGCGGGCAAGCTCTCGGTCGAACTGATGGGGCGCGGCTATGCCTGGCTCGACACCGGAACTCCCGACAGCCTGATCGAGGCCGCGGAATTCGTGCGGACCCTTGAGAAGCGCCAGGGATTCAAGATAGCCTGTCCCGAGGAGGTCGCCTTCGATCAGGGCTTCATCGATGCGGGGCAGGTCGAAGAGCTGGCCGCGGCGCTCGGCAAGAGCGCCTATGGCGAATATCTCCGGAACAGGGTGCTGAGACGCTGATGCAGAATGCACGGTATATCGCGGCGGGTCTGAGCGACGCCGACATGCTATGGCTGCTGTCGGTCGGCAAGTTGCGCACGCTCAATGCCGGCGAGCGGCTGGTGGCGGCTGGCAAGCCGCTGGCCGAACTGTTCTTCGTCACGAGCGGAAAGCTCGGGGTTGTCCTCGACGATGGCGGCCGCGTCGCCCAGCTGCATCATGGCGACGTGGTGGGTGAGATGTCGTTCATCGAGCGGCACCCCCCGGTCGTATCCGTCTGGGCCGAGGAGCGGACCGAGATCCTCGCCATCCCCCGAAAGCAGATACTCGACAGGTTCGAACGCGAGCCGGAATTCGCCGCGCGCTTCTACCGCGCACTGGCGGTCTTCCTGTCGGAGCGTCTCCGCGACACCACCGCCGCGGTGAGCGTGGCGACCGAGGAGGAGCGCAAGCGCGACAAGGCCGACAAGGCCGCCCGCGCCCGCTTCGCGCGGCTGTTCGTCAAATCGGGGCCGTAAGAGAGATCAGAGGCCGAGCAATTCGCGCGCCCCAGCTGGCTTCCACGTCCCCGCCCGCGGTTTTGCCTCTGGCGCGATCTTCTCCCGAATTGGGGGTCAGGCCACCCGGTCTTCCTCGGATGCTCGCGACACGTGACGCCCACGCAGCATCCGCTCGTCGTAGATGATCTTTCCCGATGCGGGCCGGTTCTCTTCCGTGGCGGGGATATTGGAAAGATCCTGCGGCGCGTCGATCACGGATACCGGCTTTTTCAGATGGACGACTCTCGCCACGCCGCAACTGCGGCATCGCTTGACGAGGCGGTGGGGATTATATGTGGCGAGCCTCTGGATCCAGCGATGTGCCCCCAATCGGCAAAAAAAGGACATCATAATCTCTCTAGGTGACGGTGGTGGATCGGGTGGCCGGGCCGAACTCATGCTTTTCCGAAATCCAGCGCGGAAAGGTAGATGGTTGGGTGCTCGTCCACGTCGCCGAGCATGCCGCGGTCGAAGAGCTTCTGCGCCGCTTGCTAATGGCACCGCGCTGTTCTTCGAGGGCGTGCCGCGCTGGCTTGCCCGAACCATGATTGAAGGTGGGCCTCTGAGCATCGATCATGCGGCCGAGCGCCAGCCTCACAGGGGCTGACGCCCCCGGCTCGACGGCCGGCGTATCCGTGTTTCGCTTGCCATGTGAGGTGTTGGACGGAAAGGGAGGGGAGGCGGGACCACGGAAGCATACATGCGTCAGACCTTGAACCCGAAATGCACCCATTGACGACTATGGCATCCCTAGCTGACGACAGGCTGACAGGATGACGCAAACCCGTCATATATTTGAAGCAGTTGGGATCCTTCCGGGTTCTGATTGAGGGGACCGATCTCATCCCTCCCTTGGGGGGAAGGCTCATGGCGCCACCGAAGGCGCTCCCTCCGGATCGCGGGCATGCTGCGCGCGTGTCCGCCCTACCCTTGGATCCGCATGGGGCGTTCGCGGTCGGGCAGCAATAGCTCGATCCTGGTTTGGGGCTGATCGAGGAATGCGACGCTGCCGCCATGCGATCTTGCGACCTGCCGGACGATCGCAAGGCCGAGCCCCGAGCCTTTCGAAGTCTTTTCGCCCTTGCGGAAGCGCTCGAACAGTGATTCCGCGTCGGCGGGCGGGGTTCCCTGATCGGAAACGGTCAGGCTGATCAGTTCGGGCGGTCGCCGGCTCAGCTCGACCCTCACCAGCCCCTTGCCGTGCAAAACCGCATTCTCGACGAGATTGCGAACCATGTCCCGCAAATCCTCGGCATGTCCCTTTACCGTGATAGTGATCGGCGGGACCTTCACGTCGATCATGCGGCCGGCCTGCTCGGCCAGCGGCAAGACCGCGGCGGCGGCTTCACGGACGGTGCGCGTCAGGTTCACCTCTTCCCGGTCTCGCCCGAGGATCGCATTGGCTTCCTTGCGCGCCAGATCGAGCATCTGATTGATCAGGCGCGACATGCGATCGACATCGGCCTGGATCGAAGGCCAGTCGACGGGCGATCCGGCGGTTCGCGCCCGCTGAAGGCGCACGCTGAGCACCGCGAGCGGGGTTCGCATCTCGTGCGCCGCGTCCGCGGTCAGCCGGCGCTCGATCTCATAGGCGCGCTCCAGCCGTTCGAGTGCGCCGTTGAACGCGTCCACCAGCGGTCTTACCTCGGCGGGCAGCTCGCTCGCCTCGATCCCTCCGTCCAATGCGTCGGGGCCGATTCCCGCCGCCCGGCGGAGTCCGTGGCGCAACGGGCGAAGCATCCAGCGCAGCACCAGTCCGACGACCGACAGGACCAGGAGGCCGAGGAAAAGGAGCAGCAGGATGGCTTCGATCGGATCGAGATGGATCGCCGAGCGGAGATAGGCTGTGGAGGTGAGCGCGCCGAGGCCGAAGAGGCCCAGCATAGCGAGCGTCAGCCGGCGGCGGAGACTGGGTTGCGCTCTTCCGAAAAAGGACAGGTAAGGCGATCTCACGGCACGGTGGCGAGCGCCGAGAGGCGGTAGCCGATACCCCGCTTGGTCTCGAGCACGACCGAGGAGCCCGCGTCGATCAGGAGCCGGCGCAGCCGCGACACCGACTTTTCGAGCGCGTTTGGCGAAACTGGTTCGTTGAACGTGTAGAGCCGGTCCTCGAGCGCCTCGCGAACCACCGTGCGGTCGCAGGCACGCATCAACTCCTCCAGCAGCGCAAACTCGCGCCGGGCGATCTCGACGCGATGTCCGTCCACGTACAAATCGCCGGTTCCCGGTTCGATCGAAAGGTTGCCGCAGCGCAGCCGGTTCTCCGTCCGCACGCCGGGGCGGCGCAGCACCGCGCGGAGCCGCGCTTCCAGTTCGAGCAGATCGAACGGCTTGAGGATGAAATCATCGGCGCCGGCGTTCAGAAGCCGCACCCGATCGCTGACCGCGTCGCGAGCGGTCAGTACGACCACCGGCAGCAGCCTTGCCGATTTCCGATGCGCTTCGCGCAACACGACGGCGCCATCCCCGTCGGGCAGGCCGAGGTCGAGAAGGACCAAATCATAGTCGGTCAGCGCGAGCGCCGTGCTGGCTTCGTCGGCGCGGCCCAGGGCGTCCACCGCGAACCCGCTCGAGCCCAGGTGATCCGCGATCATTTCACGAAGGTCGCCATGATCCTCTACGACCAATATTCTCATTTCATCCGCGGTCTTGCACTGGTTGTCGGCAAGGAAACGATCGGAACGCCATTTGGTTCGGCCGGTTACGATTCTCGCCGCAAGAGAGTCACGGCGTTCCGCAATTCACGGCGAGGCGACTGCTCCAGCCAGGCGCGCGCCTTTGCCAGGAAGGCGTCAGTCGCGGTTTCGGGCACCCGAGCGAGCCAGGCTAGCGCCTCTTCGATCCGGCCCCTCTCGGCGAGCATGCGGGCATGGTTGAACTGGCCGCGGAAATCGCCGCCCTCGGCCGCCTTGGCGTAGCAGTAGGCGGCTTCATCGAGGTCGCGCTCGACAACCCAGCCATCTTCGTAAAAGCTGCCGACGAAGTTGATCGCCTTAGCATTGCCCATCATGGCCGCGCGGCGAAACAGAGCGAACGCGGCGGGCTTGTCCTCGGGCACGCCCGCGCCGAGGGCGAGCGCGGTGGCATAATTGTAAAGGCCCCAGTCGAGCCCGCGATCGGCGGCGCCCTTGAACCATTGGGCGGCGCGGACCTTGTCGACGGGAACGCCCCAGCCGAGATCGTAACAGCGGCCCATCATGTTGATCGCCATCACATGGCCTTGGCGCGCGGCCCTGTAGAACCAGAGCACCGCCTCGCGCTGGTCGGGGGTGACGCCGGCGCCGTCGAGCAGCATTTGGCCATAGACCGCCTGCGCCTCGGCGATCCCGCCCTCGGCGGCGATCCGCACGAAGGCGGCGCGCTCTTCGGGCGGAGCGGCCATGCGGCGCGCGAGATCGTCCGCGTCCATCGCCAGTATCGCTTCGATCGTCAGGTCGCCGTCGCTCATGATCACCCCAATGAGAAAGGCCCGCCCCTTTCGGGACGGGCCATCCTCCAGAAGCCTAGTCGCCCGAGCTCAATATTTGAAGCTCAGCGTCGCGAAGGCCGAGCGGCCCGGCGCGATCCCCGCATAGTGGCTGGTGTAGACCTGGTTGAAATAGGCCTTGTCGGTGAGGTTCTGTACGTTGACCGACAGGTCGATATTGTCGGTGATCTTATATCCGATCCGGGCGTCGAAGCGCCAGTAGCTCGGCACGCCCCGGGCGAGCGTCGTGGTCGCGGGCGTGATGGTCACGACGCCAGCGCTGTTCTGAGTGGCGGTGCGGTTGTCCGCATAGCCGCCGAAAACCTTGCTCGAGTAAAAGGCGCCGCCACCCACCGACAGCGCCGGAGTCACCTGGTAGTTCGTCCACAGTGTGAAGGTGTGCTTCGCGGTCTGCGGGAATTGTTTGCCGGTGTTGACGTGGGGCACAAGCCTGACCGTGCCGGTCGGGGCGCCGGCAACCGTCAGCGCCGTGAACCCGGCATCGACGATCTTGGCGTCGAGATAGGTATAGCCGCCGAAGACGTTCCATTCGTCGGTGATGTTGCCGTTGAAGCCCAGCTCGACGCCGCGGGTGCGGCGCTCGCCGATGAAGGCGACGGTGTTGGCGTCGCTGATGGCGCGCGCATTCTTGGTCCTGGTCTGGAAGACCGCGGCCGTCAGCGACAGGCCGCCGCCGAACAAGTCGGCCTTGGCCCCGATCTCGAACGACTTGGTCTTCTCGACCTTGAGCGCATCGCTCGCCGCCTGGGCCGCGAGCAGCGCATTCTGCTCCTGCCCCTCGCCGAGCAGGCTGTTGGGCGGCGACGCGGCGGTCGCGTAGGAGATATAGATACTGGTGTTGGCGGTGGGCTTGAAGATCACGCCAGCCTGCCAGTTGAAAAGATTGTCGGTGCGACGGACGACCGGACGGACGCCGCCCGCAATCGGCAGCGTCGATCTGATGTGAAAACGGTCATAGCGCGCGCCCAGGTTGACGATGATCTGCTCGGTCAGCGTGATCGAGTCGAACGCGTAGATCGACTTGGTGTTGGCGTCATTGACCGTCCGGCTGGTGGGCAGTCCGCGCGTGATCGGAGTGGGTACACCGGCCGCCGTGTCGGCTGAATAGTTGATCCACGGATCGTCGGGGTTCGGATTGAACAGATCAGTGCAATAGAAGCGAGCGATCGCGAGCGGCGAGCAGCGCGGCGAGTTCCCGCGTCCGTCCGACAGGACGAAGGCGCCTCGCTCGGCCTTCTCCCAGCTCAGTTCGCCGCCTATGGCGAAGCTGTGCTTGATCGAGCCGGTTTCGAACGTGCCGTAGAGGTCGGTCTGGTTGATGAAGGAATCGGTGTAGCCGAAGCGGGTGTTGGCGCGCCGCCAGACATACCCTCCCTGTGCGGCCATATTGGCCGGGTTCGCCGTCGTGCTGGTGCCGAAGACATTGCCCTGGCTGTCGTCGGGCAGCAGGAAGCTGTAGGCCTGCGACGTGTGGCTGTAGCGCGAGGTGTTGCGGAAGCTGATGTCGCCGAAATCATGCTCGAAGCGCATCGTCGCCTGATCGGTCTTGCTGTCGCGAAAGTCGCGGCTCTTGAGACCGTAGAAGGTGCTGCGGCGGACCTTGCCGGTAACGCCGCCGGCGGTGGTGATCGTGCCGAGCGCAGGAGTTGTGAAGCTGTCGCCGAGCGGTGCGTTGCAGACCGTCGTCGAGCAGGCATAGAGGAAGGGAAGGCCGCTGTCGGGCAGTTCGTCGGTGTCGAGATGATAATAGCTGAACGTCAGCTTGGTCGGGCCGTCCATGCCGATCGTGACCGAGGGTGCGACCCCCCACCGCTTCTGGTAGATCGCGTCGCGGCCGGCGACGTCCTGGTCGTGCCACATCGCGTTGAGCCGGAAGGCGACCTTGTCCGACAAGCGAACGTTCACATCGCCGGTGACACGTTTGTAGTCGTCGGTGCCGTAGCTGCCGGACCCGCTGAAGAAGGTTTCGCGCTCGGGCAGCTTCGAGATAATGTTGAGCGAGCCGCCGGCGCTGCCGCGGCCGCCGAGCGTCGAATCCGAGCCGCGTACCACCTGGATCTGCTCGACCGCGAAGATTTCGCGGTTCTGCGCGCCGATGTCGCGGACGCCGTCGAGATAGGTCGAGCCCTGGCTGTCGAACCCGCGGATGAACGGGCGGTCGCCGATCGGGTTGCCACCCTCGGCCGCGCCGAAGGTGATGCCGGGAACAGTGCGCAAGGCGTCGACGAGCGTCGCCGAACCGGTTTCCTTGATGACCTGCTTGTCGATCACGACGATCGAGCGGGGCGTGTCGAGCAATGGCGCCACCGCCTTGGGGCTCTCGATCCGCTCGGCCTTGTAGCCCTCCTCCTCGATCGCCGTATCGGCCACGGTCATGCCGCCGAGGCGCTTTTCCCCCTCGGCGGCCTTGCCGTCCTGCGCCATGGCAGGCGACGACGCGATGAAGCCGATGCAGCCTAGCGCAAGAAATGCCGGTGCAGTCAGGCCGGATGATGCCGGCGAATCGATGCGAGCCAAGATTTTTCCCCTCATTGTGGCGGTTCGCGCCATGTCGGGGCAGGCTATTGATAATCACTCGCAACAGTGTCAATCATTTTCTGATAATCATTTGCAGGGAGCACGTCGTGGCGTCCCGCGCTCAGCCGCCGCCCAGCGCTCTCGTGATGGTGTCCAGCGTATCCGGCAAATGCTTGCGTAGCTCCCCGACCGTTTTGCCTAGATACGGATTAGCCTCGAAGACGGGTGAGGAACTGACGAAGGCGGTGGCCAGCAGACAGCTTCCCACCGCGAACTTGACGATTCCCTTGCCGCTTCGGTCTCGAAAGAGATCGCGCCATTTGCTGATCATTGCCCGAATCCAATCCCGCCTTTCGCGTCCCATAGAATTTCGACGTCCGTAACGAACGAAAGCTAAGGCCCGGTAAAGCGAGCCGTGTTGCCAAGCGGGGGCGAGCGTCCCTATCTGACCCTTGAGAATCGATCCCATCTCTCCGGAGCGACGCGCCCCATGACAGCTAGCCATTCCACCCGCATGCTCATCCTCGGATCGGGCCCCGCCGGCTTGTCGGCGGCCATCTATGGCGCGCGCGCGGGGCTTGCGCCCATCGTGGTGCAGGGGCTCCAGCCGGGTGGGCAGCTCACCATCACCACCGATGTCGAGAATTATCCCGGCTTTCGCGATGTCATCCAGGGGCCTTGGCTGATGGAGGAGATGCAGGCCCAGGCGGAGCATGTCGGCGCGCAGATGATCTGGGACACGATCGTCGATGTCGATCTGAACGAACGGCCGTTCCGGCTCAAGGGCGACGGCGGCACCCTATATGTCTGCGACACGCTCGTCATTGCGACCGGCGCGCAGGCCAAGTGGCTCGGCATCGAGGGAGAGGAGGAACTGGGCGGAAAGGGGGTCTCGGCTTGCGCCACCTGCGACGGCTTCTTCTATCGCGGCAAGAAGGTCGCGGTGATCGGCGGCGGCAACACCGCGGTCGAGGAAGCGCTCTATCTGACCAATCACAGCCATGACGTGACCCTGATCCACCGCCGCGATTCGCTGCGTGCCGAGAAAATCCTGCAGGACCGGCTGTTCGCGCACCCCAATGTGAAGGTGATCTGGAACAAGCAGGTCGAGCGCTTCGTCGCGGGCGAAGGCAATGCCGGCCTGGTCGCGATCGATCTGAAGGATACCCAGACTGGGGAGGGCTCGCGCCTTGCGGTCGACGGCGGCTTCGTGGCGATCGGCCATCATCCGTCGACCGAGCTGTTCCGCGGCCATCTCGCAACCGACGAGGACGGCTATCTGATCGTCGAGAAGGGCGGGACCAGGACCAATGTGCCGGGTGTCTTCGCGTGCGGCGACGTCGCCGACAAGATCTATCGCCAGGCGGTCACCGCCGCGGGGACCGGCTGCATGGCCGCGCTCGACGCGGAGCGCTTCCTGGCGGAAGCGGATTTCGAGGCGAAGGCGACCGTAGCGGCGCTTTAACGGGGAGATTACGCCTTCCGCTTGTCCTCGACGAATGTCACCAGGGCGCCGAAGCTTTCGAGCATCTCGCCGTCGACCTCGTCATCGTCTATGATGATGTGGAGCCTGTCCTCGAGTTCGGTGAGCAGGCCCGCCACCGCCATCGAGTCGAGTTCGGGCAGCGAGCCGAAAAGAGCGGTGTCGGCGGTGAATCCGGCCACGCGATTGCGATCGAGCGCGAGCACGTCGACCAGAACGGAGCGCACCACATCCTCGGTCACGGTCGGATCGGCTGCGCTCACGTCTTCAATCCCTGCACGTCGCGAAATCGCGCCCACCTAGACCGATCGTTTAATCGGGACAAGGATTTGGATGCGAAATAGACTAGACGCCGATGAATATGGAGCCTGATCCCACGCCCAGACCGCTCGACCACATCGCGCTGAGGGGCGCGCGCGATGCGCCGGCGCTCGTGGACAAAGCAGGTGTGCTCGACCATGCCGGGCTGAATCACGCGGTGGGAACCCTGGCATCCGGGCTGCTCGCGCGCGGCCTGCGGGCCGGCGACCGGGTGGCGAGCTGGCTGCCCAAGAACCGGCTCGCCTGCCTGATGCCGCTCGCGACGGCGCGGGCGGGGCTCGTCCATGTGCCGATCAATCCGCTGCTCAAGCATCGTCAGGTCGCCCATATCCTCGCCGACAGTGAGGCGCGGCTGCTGATCACCGGCCGAGGCCGCGCCGACAGCTTCGAGCCCGGCGACCGGCCCGACGGCTGCGTGCTGCTGATCGAGGAAGAAGAAGGGGCAGCACTGATTGCAGGCCGGCGGGCGATGCCGCAGTCCTCGGCCGATCCGCAAGCGCTGGTCGCGATCCTCTACACCTCGGGCTCGACCGGGCGGCCCAAGGGGGTGATGCTGAGCCACGCCAACCTCTGGCTCGGCGCAATCAGTGTAGCGCATTATCTCGGCCTCCGGTCGGATGACCGCACCCTGGCGGTGCTGCCGCTCAGCTTCGATTATGGGCAGAACCAGCTGCTTTCGACCTGGGCGGCCGGCGGCTGCGTCCATCCGCTCGATTATCTGACCGCGCGGGACGTCGTTCGCGGGGTCGGGCGTCACGGCATCACCACCCTGGCGGGCGTGCCGCCGCTTTGGATCCAGCTCGCTGAGCTCGATTGGCCGGCCGAAAGCATCGCTCCGCTCCGGCGGCTGACCAACACCGGGGGACGGATGAGCGTGCCCCTGGTCCGGCGATTGCGCGCGCTGCTCCCCGATGCGCGGCTCTTCTCCATGTACGGCCTGACCGAAGCCTTTCGGTCGACCTGCCTCGACCCCATGCTGATCGACGCGCATCCGGATTCCATCGGCAGTGCCGTCCCCTTCGCCGAAATAATGGTCGTCCGGCCCGATGGCAGCTTGGCCGCCGATGATGAACCCGGCGAGCTGGTCCATGCCGGACCCCTCGTGGGCCAAGGCTATTGGCGGGATGCCGAACGCACCGCGCAGCGCTTTCGCCCAGCGCCTGCGGGATCGCTTCATGGCGGAACTGCGGTCTGGTCGGGCGACACCGTGGTCCGCGACGCGGCCGGGCTGCTGCGCTTCGTCGGCCGCGACGACGAGATGATCAAGAGCTCGGGCAACCGGATCAGTCCCACCGAGATCGAGGAGGCGGCGGTGGCGAGCGGCGCCGTGGCGGAGGCGGTCGCGCTCGGTATTCCCGACGAGCGGCTGGGCCAGGCTATCCTGCTCTATGCGCGGCCGGCGGGCGAGGATGCCGAGGCGCGTCTCGCCGACTGGTTCAAGCGCAACCTGCCCGGCTTCATGCAGCCGGCGCGGGTGATCTGGCGCGACGCGTTGCCGCACAACGCCAACGGCAAGCTTGACCGCGCGGCGCTCAAGGCGGAGGCGGGGCTATGAAGCCGACCGGTCCCATTCCCGCCGACTTTGCCTGGCGCGACGGCAAGCTGCTGATCGGCGGGCGCACGGCGGATGAGTGGATCGAGCTCGCCGGGGATACGCCGCTGTTCGTCTACGACGTGGCGATCGTGCGCGATCGGATTGCGCGGTTCCGGGCCGCCTTTCCCGGCGTGTCGCTCCATTATGCGGTGAAGGCCAACCCACACCCGCCGCTGGTGAGGGCGATCGCCGCGCTGGTCGACGGCATCGACGTCGCCTCGGCTGGCGAGGCCCGGCTGGCGCTCGACTCCGGCATGGACGCCCCGCGCATTTCGTTCGCCGGGCCGGGCAAGCGCGATCGCGAGCTCGAAATGGCGATCGAGGCGGGCATCACGCTCAACATCGAATCCGCCAACGAGGCCGAGCGGGCGCTCGCGATCGGCCAAGCCAAGGGCCGGATGCCGCGTCTCGCCCTGCGTATCAATCCCGATTTCGAGCTCAAGGGATCGGGCATGAAAATGGGCGGCGGCGCCAAGCCCTTTGGAGTAGATGCCGAGCAGGCGGCGCCGATCATCCGCCGCATCGGCGCGGCCGGCGCGGATTTTCGCGGCCTGCACATTTTCGCCGGTTCGCAGGCGCTCGATGCGGGGGCGCTGATCGACGCCCAGCGCTCCGCGGTGGCGCTTGCCGCGCGGATCAGCGCTGAGGCCGGGACGCCTCCGCCGCGCGTCAACCTCGGCGGAGGTTTCGGCATTCCCTATTTCGCCGCGGACCACGCGCTCGACGAGAAATCGGTCGGTGCCGCGCTGGCCGGGACGCTCGCCAACCTTCCTCCGATACTCGCGGACGCGGAATTTACAATTGAGCTCGGCCGGTGGCTGGTGGGCGAGGCGGGAGTTTATCTGACCAGGATCGTCGACCGCAAGATCAGTCACGGCGAGATCTTCCTCGTCGTCGACGGCGGGCTCCACCACCAACTCGCGGCGAGTGGCAACTTCGGTACGGTGGTGAAACGCAACTATCCGATTTCATTGACGGAATCGCGGGATTCGGGTAGCGTCGAAGAGGTATCGGTCGTGGGATGCCTATGCACCCCTATCGATCGCCTCGGCGACCATGTCGGCCTGCCTGAGGCAGGGGTGGGAGATGTCATCGTGCTGTTCCTGGCGGGGGCCTACGGCGCCAGCGCGAGCCCGCAGGCCTTTCTAGGCCACCCGGGCCCCGTCGAATTAACCATAGACGGGACTGAAATCCTGTGATTCCTAAGAATCTGTTCATGCCTTATGAGGTATGGGGACGGATTAGCGTTTCGGGCATGGGGGTGCCCGGTCTGGGCGTGTAGGCCCTGGAGGAAGTGCAGATGGGGTTGGGTTCTGCGTTTGAAAAGCTGGCGGTCGCGATCATGCTGGTCAGCGTGATGTTCGCCGCGCCCGCGCACGCCGCCAAGCAGAAGGAGCTGCCCCCCGCACCGTTCGTTCCATCGGGGGCACAGGCGGGCGAGGATTATACGATCGGGCCGCTCGACGCGCTTACCATCTTCGTGTGGCGCAATCCCGAGCTGGGCGCGCAGGTCCAGGTCCGGCCCGATGGTCGCATCACCCTGCCGCTGATCAACGACATGGCCGCCGTCGGCAAGACTCCGGCCAAATTGGCCGACGACATCCGCGACGCGCTGTCCACCTATATCACCGATCCGATCGTCTCGGTGATCGTCAACAATTTCTCCGGCACCTTCGCCCAGCAGATCCGGATCGTCGGCGCGGCCGAAAAGCCGGCCTCGGTCGCCTATCGTTCGGACATGACGCTGCTCGATGCGATGATCGCGGTGGGTGGCCTGTCCGAGTTCGCGGCGGGCAACCGGGCCAAGCTGATCCGGTACGATCCGACCACCAAACAACAGCAGGAATTCAAGCTGCGGATCGACAGCCTGCTCAAGCGGGGCGACATCAGGGCCAATGTGAAGTTGCAGCCGGGCGATGTGATCATCATTCCCGAGAGCGTGTTCTAGAAAGCGGATCGGAACCGATGGGGGTGACGGACTAGGTCGATGGAAGCAATCTACACCGAGATCAGGATTGCGCTCTACGCCATCTGGCGTATGCGCTGGCTTGCGCTCGCGGTTGCCTGGGGCTTTTGTGTCGTCGGCTGGCTGATGGTGATGCGGGTGCCCGCCGCCTATGAAAGCAGCGCACGGATTTCGGTGCAGGTGAAATCGCTGCTCGGCGACGGCAGCGAAGGTGACATCCAGAAGGGAATCGATCGCGTCCGCCAGTCGCTGACGTCTACCGAGATCCTGAAGCGCGTCGTGCGCAGCATTTCCAACGGGGAACGGCCGCTGACCTCGGCCGAAGCGCTGTCGCTGGTCGGGGCGCTGCGTAGCGGCATCTCGATCACCGCGCAGGGCGAGGATCTCCTCGAGATCAAGACGCGGGTCAGCTTGGCCGGCGTCTCCGAACAGCAGACCGCGTTCATCGTGCGCAACGTGACGCAGAAGCTGATCGAGATATTCGTTTCGGAAAACATCGTCGGCAGCAAATCGAACAATGAGGAAGCCCTTAAATTTCTCGACAGCCAGCTGGCCCGGCGCGCGAAGGAGCTTGCCGAGGTGGATCGGCGCCGGGCCATGATCGCGCAGCAGACAATGGGCCAGCTGCCGGGCATCGGCTCGCTCGATCAGCGGATGGAGTCCGCGCGCAACGAGATGATGAATCTCGAGTCGGGCCTCATGCAGGCGCGCAGCGCGCTCGCCGCGATGAATGGCCAGCTTGCGGCGACTCCGGCGCAGATCCCGGCGGGCTCGGTCGGCGGTGTAGATTCGATCGACCAGCGGATCGGCACGCTCGAGGTGCAGCTATCCGAGGCGATCTCGCGGGGCTGGACCGAGAAGCATCCGGACGTCATCGCAATGCGCTCCCAGCTCCGCCAGCTTCGGGCCGAAAAGTCGCGCGGAGGGCCCAGGAACGTCCCGATGACGCCCAACCCGGTCTATGTTTCGCTCAAATCCATGCAGGCCGAGCGGGAGGGTAACGTGGCCATGCTCCAGGCGCGAAAGGATCAGCTCCAGAGCGCGGTGACGATGATCGCGCAGCGTCAGCTCGTCGCGCCTGGCCAGCAGATCGACCAGGCCCGCCTTGATCGTGATTATGATGTGCTTAAGGATCAGTACAACAAGCTGCTCACCCAGCGTGAGGCCGCCAAGCTGCGCGCCGACGCAAGCGGCAAGACCGATGGTGTTCGCTTTCGCGTGATCGATCAACCTTCATTGCCCAAGCAGCCGGCAGCGCCCAACCGGACGATGCTGCTGACCGCGGTGCTGATCGCGGGCGTGGTCGTGGGGGCGGGCGTCGGCTTCGCCAAGAGCCAATTGTCGAACGTCTATACGACGACCCAGCAGCTCGCCAAGGCGAGTGGACTGCCGGTGCTGGGATCGATCTCCGAGGTGATTACCGCCGACGCGCGGGCGGTCCGCCGCAAGCAGATGATGTGGTTCTCGTCGGCAGCAGCGGGACTTCCGGGCATGTTCATGCTGCTGATGCTGATCGAATTCGTCAAACGTATCATGGTAGCCTGAGCGGATGGACGACCGCGACGATACCGAGAAGCCGCGCAGGCGGCGCAAACCCAAGGCCTCGCTGATAGAGCGGGCCGGGTCGGTCTATGATTTCGAAGCGGTATTGCGCGCCCGCGTGATCATGCCGGACAGCGGGCCGGCGCAAGGCCAGCTGATCGATGCTCCGCTGATCCCGGCGGCGCCCGAACCATTGCCCTATGAAGCGGCCTTTTCGGCGGGCGACGTCACGACCATCGCGGCTCCGCCCGCGCCAGGGCAGCCGCCCATGCCTTCACGATCGCAGCCGGCGCCGACGGCGGCGGGCGAGAGGGATGTCGTGCCACCCCCCGACGCGTCCTCCGCCGCCAAAAAAGAGCAGGGCGCCCTGCCGGCTCGGGACATCGCCTATCGAACGGCCAAGGTGAACCGGGCCGACCTGATCGATCAGGGCTTCGTCATGCCCGATGCGGCGATCACCGCGCTCGCCGAAGAGTTCCGCATCGTCAAGCGCACCCTGCTGCTCAACGCGATCGGGCCGACCGCGCTTCCCAACGGCCGGCGCATCCTGATCTGTTCGGCGCAAGCCAACGAGGGCAAGACGTTCTGCGCGGTCAATCTGGCGCTGTCGATGGCCAATGAACGCGACATCGAAGTGCTTCTGATCGACGGCGATTTCGCAAAGCCGACGGTGCTGTCGACGCTCGGTATCGACGGGCCCGTCGGCCTGATGGATGCGCTCGCGGATCCGGATATCGACGTCGAGACGCTGGTGATCAAGACCGACGTGGGTAACCTCTCGGTGCTGCCGTCCGGCAAATACACCAATGAGGCGACCGAGCTGATCGCCGCCGACCGGACCCGCCTGATCATCGAGCGGCTCTCGTCGAAGCCCAATCGCATCATCCTGTTCGACAGCCCGCCGGCGCTGGCGGCGTCGCCCGCCTCGGTACTGGCCTACCATGTCGGCCAGGTGCTGCTGGTCGTTCGTGCCGACAAGACCGCTGAGGCCGAATTGCGTGATGCGGTGCTGCTGCTCGGCGGCTGCGAGGAAATTCAGCTCCTGCTCAACGGCGCGCGCTTCGCTCCCAACGCGCGCCGTTTCGGCAGCTATTATGGTTACGAAGCGCCGCGATGAGCAGTGCCATATCGCGAGCGGTGGTGGCCCTCCTCGCCGGGAGCGGCCTGTGCGGGACGGCGCACGCGGATCGCCCGGTGTTCGGCGCGGGCATCAATGCCGAACAGGTCGCGGATCTGCAATTCAGCGGCGCCGGTGAGAACGTCACTTACACCGAGGTATCGGGCAACGTCCTCGCGCAGATCAACAACCGCCGGATCACCGTCACGGGAATCTACCGCCTGTCCTACCGGCTTCCCGAACTGGGCGATCTCGACAAGTCGTTCAACCAGGATGGCGTCATGCGCGCGCAGGCCAAGCTGATCGACGAATGGGTGACGCTCGACGGCGGTGTCCTCGTCACGCGCAGCCGCGTCGATGCGGGCGGAGCCGCGCCTCAGATCAATTCGGCCAACGCCAAGAACCTGACCCAGACCTATTCGGCTTTCATCCAGCCGACGCTCGCCCACAAATTCGGTGATCTCGGGTTCGCCGCCACCTATCGCTACGGCTATACCAAGAACGAAGGGCGGGAGACGGGCCTCGCCACCAGCCCGCTCAGCAACCGCTTCGATGAATCGAAGGTCCAGCAGGCGACCGCGAGCGTCGCGATGCAGCAAAGCTCCCTGCCGTTCGACTGGACCGCGAGTGTGGAATATGCGCGCGAGAACGTGAGCAATCTCGCGGAGCATACCCGTTCGTTCAATGCGGTCGGCGAGATCGTCGTGCCGGTCGGCCGCAGCTTCGCGGTGGTGACCAGCGGCGGCTATGAACGCATCAGGATTTCCGAACGCGCAGCGTTGGCCGATCCGTCGATCGGAATCCCGGTGCGCGATTCAAAAGGCCGGTTCCTTGTCGACCCGGCGAGCCCCCGAACGATCACCTATGACATGAGCGGCCTCATCACCGACGGGGGTGTCATCTGGAAGCCGGGCCGCCGGACGCGCCTGGAAGCGCGGGCCGGCTATCGCTATGGCGGCCTCAGCGTGACCGGGCTTTTCGAGATGAAGCCGAGCCAGAGATCGGGGCTGACGCTGGCGGTCACCGACCGCATCCAAAGCTTCGGGCAGGGCCTGTCCGGCGGATTGGCCGCGTCGCCGGCCAATCTCGATCTCGGCCAATCCTCCAATCCGGACAGCGCGGTTCAGAACTGTCTGTTCGGCAAGGGCGCGGGCACCGGCCAATGTATCGGCGGGTCCGTAGGGCAGGCTTCGGCGAGCAGCTATCGTGAGCGGGCGGGAAACATCATGTTCAGTCATCAGATGCGCCGCTGGAACTTCACTGCCTCTGCGGGCTATTCGCGGCGTACCTATATCGACACTCCGGGCACATTGTTCTCGCTCGACGGAGTAGTCGACCAGATCTATTTCAGCGAGCTGTCGATGTCCGGCGTGCTCACGCGCAAATCCGGCCTCTCCTTTTCTTTCAGAGGCAATTTGTTTAAGAACGGACAGATCGGAGCGCCCGATGCGAAGTCCGGATCGTTCGCTACCAATTACTATCGAAGCTTCGGGCGTGGTATCAGGATGCAGGCGAATTTTGCGGTGGAAGCCTCCAAGCAGGATGGGATCACGGCCGATGTCTCGGGGCGCGCGCAGCTTGGCCTGCAATATCAGTTCTGACATGCCGGGCCGCGTTCCATCCGGGGGGGAGAGTCGTTTTGGACCATGATCCCTATGGGCTGAGCGACCGGCCCTTCCAGCTCACGCCCGATCCACGCTTCTACTTCGAGAGCGCGACGCATCGCAAGGCGATGACCTATCTGGGCTATGGGCTGGCGCAGGGAGAGGGCTTCATCGTCGTCACTGGCGAAGTCGGCACCGGCAAGACCATGCTGGCCGGCCGCCTGATGGCGACGATCGACAAGGCACGGCTCACCGCGATCAATCTGGTGTCCACCCAACTCGAGGGCGAGGACATATTGCGGATCGTTGCGCTGGCGCTCGGCGTTGCGACCGACGTCGCCGCCAAGGGCCAGCTGCTGGCTCGGATCGAGCGCTTCCTTCATGAGCAGGCGCGCGGCGGCAAGCGCACCCTGCTGATCGTCGACGAGGCACAGAACCTGCCGATATCGGCGCTCGAAGAGTTGCGCATGTTGTCGAATTTCCAGTTCGGCGGACAGGCGCTGCTCCAGATATTCCTGCTCGGCCAGCCCGAATTCCGTGATGCGCTCGCCCAGCCGCGGTTCGAGCAGCTCCGCCAGCGTGTCATCGCCACTCATCATCTGACCGCGATGAATGCGGACGAAGCCGCGCCCTACATCATGCATCGGCTCGCCTGCGCGGGCTGGAAGGGCACGCCCCGCTTCACCCAGAGCGCCTATGACGCGTTCCACCGGTTGTCGGGCGGCATTCCACGCCGGCTCAACATGCTCGCCGGCCGAGTGATGCTCCAGGGGGCGATCGAACGGCTGACCGATATCGACGGCGAGGTGGTCGAGGATGTCGCCGCCGACCTGGCGAGCGAGAGCATCCTGCCGGCAGCCGGGCCGCAGCCGATGGCGCATGCCATGCCGCACAATCAATATGACCAGACCGCGGCTCAGATCGCCGCCCCCCAGCCCCCGAGTCCGGCGCCTGCGCCGCGTGCGCCATCCGGGCCGCCCTCCTATGACAGCTATGCGCCGATGGATGATGACGAGCCGCCGGCGTCGGACGCGACCCGATTCTACTCGCCCTTGCCCAGCGACGTTCGGCCCCCCACGATCGAACAGCCGCCGCGCTACGATGATACCCCACCGGCCGCCGTCCCGCCGCTGACGCCTCCCATCCCGACCACACGTCCGCCGCTGCGTGCAGTGGATATGACGCCGGCGCCGAACTACGCGCCCGAACCAGTGCGGCCGGTGTCCCGGGCACCTATCGGACAGGCGCCGCGCGAACCCGAAGCTCCGGTCGCCACGCCGCCGTCTCCGGCACACGCCACCGGAGGCGCCATCGACTATGCGGCGCGCAATGCCGAACTGGAGGCGCGGCTTGCCGAGCAGGAAGCCATGTTGCGCCGGACCCTGGCGCTCCTCGTCGAGCTGGTGGAGACCGATCCGCCCGCGCCCGAGGACCCGCAGGGCAACGGCGGCAACCAGGATGCGGCCTGACCGGCCCATGGTGGTCAACGGCCTGTCGGTCGACATCGAGGACTGGTTTCAGGTCGGCGCGTTCGAACGGACCATCCGCCGCGAGGACTGGGACACGCTGCTCCCGCGCGTCGAGCGCAACAGCGACGCAGTGATCGATCTGTTCGAGCGCGCGGGGGCGAGGGCGACCTTCTTCACCCTCGGCTGGGTCGCCGAACGCTATCCGAAGCTGGTCCGCCGGATCGTCGATGCCGGGCATGAGCTCGCCAGCCATGGCTGGGATCATGTCCGCGTCTTCACCATGAGCCCCCACCAGTTTCGTGACGATCTCCGCCGAACCCGCTCGCTGCTCGAGGATTTGGGCGGGCAGAAGGTCACCGGCTACCGCGCGCCGAGCTTTTCGATCGATCAGCGCACGCCCTGGGCGCACCGGATATTGGCGGAAGAAGGCTATGCCTATTCGTCGAGTGTCGCCCCCGTGATTCATGACCATTATGGCTGGCCCGAGGCGCCGCGCTTCGCCTTCCATCCGGTCGACGGCAACGCCCTGATCGAGCTGCCGGTGACCACCGCGCGGTTGTGCGGCCGTGTCGTCGCGGCCGGCGGGGGAGGCTTCTTCCGGCTCCTTCCCTATGCCTTCTCGCGCTGGGCTATTCGGCAGGTCAATGCCGAGCAGCGCCCCGCCATCTTCTATTTCCACCCTTGGGAGATCGACCCCGACCAGCCGCGCGTCATGGATGCGCCGTTCAGATCGAAACTGCGGCATTATGCGCGCCTCGGGGCCATGGAGAGCAAGCTCGAGCGGGTGATCCGGGAGTTCAGCTGGGGACGGGTCGATGCGGTCGCCGCCGCTGAAGCCGCCAAGGCCCTCTGAACCATGCTCTCGATCCGCCGCGCCGATCTGCACGATGACGCGCATGCGCGGGCGATCGACGCCTATGTGAACAAGCATGAAGCGGGCAGCGCCTTCCACCGTCCCGCCTGGAGTCGTGCGGTCGAGCGCGGCTGCGGGCAGACCGCGCATTATCTCGTCGCCGGCAGCGCTGGTGCCGTCGCGGGCGTGCTGCCACTGACGGAGGTGCATTCGCCGCTGTTCGGCCGCGCGCTCGTCTCGGTGGGCTTCGCCGTCGGTGGCGGGGCGATCGGTGATGATCAGGAGATCGTCGAAGCGCTGGCCGACGCCGCCTGGAACCTCGCCGAACGGCTGAGCTGTCCGTCGCTCGAGTTGCGCGGCGGAGCGCTGCCGTCCGGGGCGGCCTGGCATGTCGAGAGCGGCACCTATGCGGGCTTCGCCCGGCCGCTCGCGGCCGATGACGAGGCTGAGCTGCAGGCGATCCCGCGCAAGCAGCGCGCCGAGGTGCGGCGTTCGCAGGGCTTCGATCTGACGGTAAGCACGGGCGCGGCCGAGCGGAACCGAGCCGATCATTATGCGGTCTATGCGGAAAGCGTCCGCAATCTGGGTACGCCCGTCTTCCCTCGCGCACTGTTCGATGCCGTGCTCGATCACTATGACGGAGATGCCGACATCTTGACCGTCAGCCGCGATGGGCAGCCGTTGTCGAGTGTACTCAGCCTCTACCACAAAGGGGTGGTGATGCCCTATTGGGGCGGCGGCACAGGCGCGGCACGGACGTGGCGCGCCAATGACATGATGTACTATGCGCTAATGCTCCACGCCCGCAGGCGCGGCTGCACCATATTCGATTTCGGGCGCTCGAAACTCGGCACGGGAGCCTTCGCCTTCAAGAGGAACTGGGGGTTCGCGCCCCAGCCGCTATCCTATGCCGTCCGCGCCGCCGACGGACAGGAGCCACGCCAGATCAACCCCGCGAGCCCACGCTATCGGCTCCAGGTCGCGCTGTGGCGGAAATTGCCGCTCGGCATCGCCAACCGCCTCGGTCCCTGGATCGCCCGAGGGCTCGGCTGATGAACGAGCTCATCTTCCTCGCGCACCGGATTCCCTTTCCGCCCGATCGCGGCGACCGCATCCGCAGTTTCCATATGCTGCGCCATATAGCGCGACGCCGGCCGGTCCATCTGCTCGGCTTCGTCGACAGCGAGGACGACCGGAAGGCGGCCAAGGAGCTGATGCCGCTCCTCGCCTCGCTCCACATCGAAGTGCGCCGCAAATCGAAGTTGCGCGCCGGCATGGAGGCGCTGCTGCTCGGTGAGCCGGTTTCGATCACCGCCTTCGGTTCGCGCCGCATCATGCGGATGGTCGACGAACTGCTGGCCGACAGGCCGATCGACACGATCTTCGCCTATTCCGGCCAGATGGCCCAGTTCGTTCCGGACGACCGCGGCGGGCGCCGGTTCATCATGGATTTCGTCGACGTGGATTCTGAGAAATTCGCCGCTTATGGTGCGGCCGGGACCGGGTTGGTCGGCTGGGTCCACCGCCGCGAGGCCCGGTTGCTTGCGCAATATGAGAATGACGTCGGGCGCTGGGCGGACATCAATCTGTTCGTCAGCGAGGCCGAGACGGCGCTTTTCCGCAAGCGTGCCGGGCTCGCAATCAATCATGTCCGAACGCTCGACAACGGAATTGACACTATGTTCTTCGACCCGTCGGGCTTTCCGCGCTTGGAAGGCGCCGAGCCGATGATCGTCTTCACCGGGCAGATGGACTATCGTCCCAATGTCGAGGCGGTCGCCTATTTTGCCCGGCGTACCTTTCCGGCGATTCGCGCTAAGCATCCCACTACATTGTTCGCGATCGTTGGGCGCGATCCGACGCCGGCGGTCCGTGAGCTCGCCGAGCTGAAGAATGTGATCGTCACCGGGGAAGTGCCCGATGTGCGGCCGTGGCTCGCCGCCGCTTCGGTGGTGGTGGCGCCGCTCGATATCGCACGGGGGGTGCAGAACAAGGTGCTCGAGGCGATGGCGATGGCGCGGCCGGTGGTCGCCTCGCCGGCCGCCTATGAGGGGATCGATGCGGTTCCCGGCGAGCATCTGCTGGTCGCCCAGGGCTATGACATGGCCAACGCGGTCAGCCATTTGCTAGCTGAGCCTGCCGCAGGCGAAGCGCTCGGCCATGCCGCGCGCGCCCATATGATTGCGCGCTATGGCTGGGAGGCGCAACTGAGCGCTCTCGATGCGATGATCGGACTCGACTGAGCCCATGTGCGGAATTGCCGGAATATACCATCTTCAGACGGCCAAGCCCGTCGACGAATCCCGCATCCGCGCCATGACCGATGCGATCGCGCACCGCGGCCCCGACGGCGACGGCGTGTGGACCGCGCCGGGTGTCGGCCTCGGCCACCGTCGGCTTGCCGTGATCGACCTGATCGGTGGCGTCCAGCCCATGGCCAGCGACGACGGACAAGTGGTGCTGATCTTCAACGGCGAAATCTATAATTTCCGAGAAGTGCGCGCCGAGCTCGAGACGCTTGGCCACAGCTTCCACACGCAAAGCGATACCGAGGTGATCCTGCAGGCATGGCTGCGCTGGGGGCCGGATTGCCTGCCGAAGCTCAACGGCATGTTCGCCTTCGCCATCCATGATGCGCGGCGTGGTGGCCTGTTCCTCGCTCGCGACCGGCTCGGCGTGAAGCCGCTTCATTATGCCGAGCTGTCCGACGGCAGCGTGATCTTCGGCTCCGAGCTGAAGGCGTTGCTCGTCCATCCGCTGCTTCGCCGCAGGCCGGATTTCAGCGCGATCGACGATTATCTGGGGCTTGGCTACGTGCCCGACGACACGAGCATCGTCGCGGGCGTGAAGAAGCTGCCCGCCGGCCATTATCTGATGCTCCAGCGTGGGCTGCCTCTGCCTCGGCCGGTGCAATGGTGGGACGTCAGCTTCGCGGATCGCGAACGAGGGTCGGCCGCGAAGCTCGAAGAGGCCCTGGTCGAGAAAATGCGCGCGGCGGTTACCTCCCGCATGATCGCCGATGTGCCTTTGGGCGCCTTCTTGTCGGGAGGGGTCGACAGCTCGGCGGTGGTCGCGCTGATGGCCGAGGCGAGTGCCCAGGCGGTTCAGACCTGCTCGATCGGCTTCGATCATCCCGGCTATGACGAGACCCGCCACGCCGCCGCGGTCGCCATGCGTTTCGCCACCAATCATCGCAGCCGGATCGTGTCGGCCGACGATTATGGCCTCATCGACACGCTGGTCCGCGCGTTCGACGAGCCCTTCGCCGATGCCTCGGCGCTGCCCACCTATCGCGTGTCCGAACTGGCGCGCGAGACCGTGACGGTAGCGCTGTCGGGCGACGGTGCCGACGAAGCCTTCGCGGGATACCGCCGGCTTACCTTCTTCAACGCCGAGGAAAAGCTCCGCCGGCTGTTGCCTCAATCGTTTCGGGCGAGGCTTTTCGGCATGCTCGGCGGCGCCTATCCAAAGCTCGATTGGGCGCCCCAGATGCTGCGCGCGAAGGCGACCTTCCAGGCGCTCGGTCGGCCGGGAGAGGAGGCCTATGCCGACGCCGTCGGGGTCACGGCGCGCGCCTTGCGCCAGCGCATCTATTCGGACCGTGCCCGCAGTGATCTGCAGGGGCACCGCGCCGAGGATCGCTATATCTCCACGATGCGGGCGGCTCCCGCGCGCGAGGGGCTGGATCGTGCCCAATATGCCGATCTCAAGATCTGGCTGCCCGGCGATATTCTCACCAAGGTCGATCGCACGAGCATGGCAGTGAGCCTCGAGGTTCGCGAACCCCTGCTCGATTACCGGCTGATCGAGTTCGGCGCGCGACTGCCGGTGCCGATGCGGGCGCGTGGCACGACCGGAAAATGGCTGATGAAGCAGGCGATGCGGCGCTACCTTCCCGACGATATTCTCTTCCGCAGGAAGATGGGATTCTCGACCCCGATCGGCGCCTGGTTCCGCGGTCCCCTCGCCGCGGAGGCGCAACGTGTCGCGCGGGGGTCCGCCCTCAGCGAAACGGGCTGGTTCGACGCCCGGGCGCTCGACACGATCGTCGCCGAGCATCAGAGCGGGCGGTCCGATCATGGCCGGCTGCTGTGGCAGCTGATGATGCTGGACAAGGCGCTGGCGAGCCTGTTCGGAGCAGGACGGGGGTAGGCCGGGCAGTCGTCGAAGGAGGGTCGAGGCGCATTATCGGGGTCTATCAAGTTCCTCTGCATCTATCAGGATACACCGCTTCCGTGAAATAGAGCCCGTCGGGCGGCGCGTTGAGGCCGAGGCGGGCGCGGTCCTTCGCTTCGAGCGCGTGGGACAGATCTTGGGCGTTCCAGCGTCCCCGGCCGACCAGCACGAGGCAGCCGACCATCGAGCGGACCTGATGGTGAAGAAAGGAGCGCGCGGCCGCTTCGATCTCGATCAACTCGCCGTCCCGTCGAACGTCGAGCCGGTCGAGCGTTTTGACCGGACTCCCCGCTTGGCAGTGCGCCGAACGGAAGGTGGTGAAGTCGTGGAATCCCACCAGCCGTTGCGCGGCGGCGTGCATCGCCACGTCGTCGAGCGGCGTGGCGACCTGCCAGGCGAGGCCGGCGTCGAGGGTGAGCGGAGCGCGGCGGTTGACGATCCGGTAGATATAGCGTCGTCCGATGCAGGAGAAACGCGCGTGCCAGTCACCCGGCACCGGTTCGCAGGCGAGGATCGCGACCGGCGCAGGCCGCAGGCGGGCGTTGAGCGCTTCCTTGAGCCGATAGGGCGTGATCGGCTTGGCGATCTCGATATGCGCCGCCATCGCCCGGCCATGGACGCCCGCGTCGGTCCGGCCCGCGGCGTGGAGAACGACCGTTTCCCCCGTCACGGCGGTGACCGACTCCTCGATCGCCTGCTGCACGCTGGGGCCGTGGGCTTGGCGCTGCCAACCCATGAAGGGACGTCCGTCGAACTCGACCGTCAGGCGAAAACGCGTCGTCAAAGATGGGTGCCCGGCGGAATCGCGAAGCCGCGCAACAGTTCGACGGTGCTCATCGCGGCCTTGCCTGCCCGCTGGACGCGGGTCGGGCGGATGGCGCCATAAATGCATTCGATCGTCAGCCACTCGTCGAGCACCTCCCCGGGGGCCCCGAGACCGTCGGTTTCGATCAGCTCGCAGGCAAGAACCCGGATGCGCTCGCCCTGATATTCGAACCACGCGCCGGGCGCCGGATTAAAGGCGCGGACCTGACGCTCGACCTGTCCGGCTGGCTCCCGGAAATCGAGCCGGGCCTCCGCTTTGTCGATCTTCGGAGCATAGGTCGATCCGGTCTCGGGCTGGAGGATCGGCGGGTAGGCGCCCGGATCGGCAAGCACCTTGATCATCAGCGCGGCGCCGCTGGCGGCGAGCTCGTCGCTCAGCTCCCCCGCGGTCTTGCGATCCATCGGGGTTTCCAAGGTGGCGAGCATCGGGCCGGTGTCGAGGCCGCGTTCCATCCGCATGATGGTGACGCCGGTGAACGGATCGCCCGCAAGGATCGCGCGCTGCACGGGCGCGGCGCCGCGCCACCGCGGCAGGATCGAGCCATGGACGTTAAGGCAACCGAGCCGCGGCACATCGAGGATCGGCTGTGGCAGGATCAGCCCATAGGCGGCGACCACCGCGGCGTCGAGATCGAGCGCTGCGAAGGCGGCCTGAATCTCCGAATCCCGAAGGGTGACTGGACAGCACACCTGGATGCCCAATGCCTCGGCGCGCTGCTGGACGGGCGAGGGCATCAGCGCCTTGCCACGGCCGGCCGGGCGCGGCGGCTGACAATAGGCGGCGGCGACGTCGTGACCTGCCTCGACCAGCGCGTCGAGCGTCGGCACGGCGAAGTCCGGGGTTCCCATGAAGGCGATGCGCATGCGCCTTCTGAAACGCTTGCGTTGCGATGATGCAAGCCCATATCGGTAAAACATGGCATCTCCGGAGATAGAAGCGCTGGCCCAGGCATTGGCCAAGCTGCCTGGGCTCGGCCCTCGTTCGGCGCGCCGCGCGGTGCTTCACCTGCTCAAAAAGCGCGAAGCGGCGATGGCGCCGCTGCTCCGCGCTCTCGAGGCGGTCAACGAGAAGCTCACCGCCTGCCATGTCTGCGGCAATGTCGACACCAGCGATCCGTGCGGGATCTGCGGCGATCCGCGCCGCGATGCGCGAATGCTCTGCGTGGTGGAGGAGGTCGCCGACCTCTGGGCGCTTGATCGCTCGCGGCTGTTTCCCGGGCGCTACCATGTGCTGGGCGGCCGGCTGTCGGCGCTCGATGGCGTCCGCCCCGAGGACCTGTCGATCGATTTGCTGATCGGCCGGGTCGCCGCCGGGGGAATCGACGAGGTGGTGCTGGCGATGAACGCGACCCTCGAAGGGCAGACCACCGCCCATTACATCGCGGACCGGCTCGAGAGCCTGCCCGTCCGCCTGACGCAGCTCGCGCATGGACTGCCGGTAGGCGGCGAGCTCGACTATCTGGACGAGGGCACGCTCGCGCAGGCGCTGCGGGCGCGGAGGCCGGTGGGTTGACGAACATGACCGCATATCTTGACGATTCGAGCCCAACTACCTAGCTCAGCCCCATGGCCCTCCGTCCCATTCTCGAAGCACCCGATCCGCGCCTGCGGACCATTTCAACGCCCGTCGACCGCGTCGACGACGAACTGCGCATGCTGATCGAGGATATGTTGGAGACGATGTACGACGCGCCCGGCATCGGCCTCGCGGCGATCCAGGTCGGCGTGCCCAAGCGGGTGCTCGTGATCGATCTGCAGGAGCAGGAGGACGCCGAGGGCAAACCGATCCGCAGCCCCCGCGTGTTCGTCAATCCTGAGCTGTTCGATCCTTCCGAGCAATGCTCGATCTATAATGAGGGCTGCCTGTCGGTCCCCGATCAATATGCCGAGATCGAACGGCCGGCGGTCATCCATGCGCGCTGGCTCGATGAGAAGGGCGAGAAGCATGAGGAGCGGATGGAGGGACTGCTCGCGACCTGCCTTCAGCATGAGATGGATCATCTCGAAGGCGTTCTCTTCATAGACCGTCTGTCGCGGCTGAAGCGCGACATGGTGCTCAAGAAGCTCGAAAAGGCCCGCCGAGCGCGCAAGGCGGCGTAGCGGTCCAACGCCTCACGCCTCCGCCCAGCTCCTCAGCAGATTGTGGTAGACGCCAGTCAGCTTGATGATCGAGGGATCGTCCTGGCCGCGCTCGATGGCGATCGCCTGGATCGCGCTGTCCAGATCGAACAGGATCCGCCGCGCGCCCTCATCGCGCACCATGCTCTGGATCCAGAAGAAGGATGAGAGCCGCTCGCCGCGGGTGATCGCCGTGACATGATGGAGGCTCGATGCCGGGTAGAGGATGAGGTCGCCGGCCGCGAGCTTGACGCCGTGCGTGCCGAGCGCGTCTTCGACGACAAGCTCGCCGCCGCCATAGCTGTCCGGATCGGACAGGAAGAGCGTTGCGGACAGATCGGCGCGGATCCGGAAATCACTGCCCCGCTGGATGCGGATCGCGTTGTCAACATGGGTATCGAAGCGATCGCCCTCGCCATAGCGGTTGAACAGCGGGGGGAACACCTTGAGCGGCAGTGCGCCGGCGATGAACAGCGGCGATGAGCTGAGCGCGTCGAGGATGATGTTGCCGGCTTCGCGCGCTGCGTGCGAATCCTCGGGCAATTGATGGTTCTTCTTGGCCAGCGCCGACTGGTGGCCCGACGTCGCGTTGCCGTCGATCCAGGATGCGCCGGCAACGAGATTGCGGACATAGGCAAGCACAGGATCGCCGAGCACGCCCGGAATAGCCAGCATCATGGGAGGATCAGCTCTTCAGGGCCCAGGTGAAAGGCAGGATGCCGCGCACCTCGACCGGCACGCCGTTGCGAATCATCGGCTGCCAGCGCCACTTGCGTGCTGCCTGCAGCACGGCTTGGTCGAGGCGCTCAAAGCCGCAACTCTGAGCGATCGAGATTTCCACCACGCGCCCGTCGGTTCCTATCAGGAGGCGCAGCAGCACCGTTCCCTGCTCACGCTTGCGGCGCGATTCAATCGGATAGCGAGGCATTTCTCCCTCGACCATCCGCTCGTCGAGATTGCCGATCGTCACCGGAATAGACGGCGGCGCCACTACGGGCGCGGGTCTTTGCGGCGGCGGGGCGACCGCTATAGGAGCCGGCGGCGGCGCGATCGTCTGGACGATCTGCGGAGGTGTGACGACCTGCGGCACGATTTCCTCGGGCATCCGCTCGGGCTTGGGAGGCTTCTCGGCGGGCGGCGGGGCAACGTCGGCGATGAGATCCACGACCAGCGGTTCCGCCTTCGGCTTGACGACTATCACGTCCAATTTGACCAGCGCGATGATCGTCGCGACGTGCAGTGCGGCGATCGTCAGGATCACCGGCCAGTTGAGCTTGCGTCCGGCGCCATAAACGGAGGCGGGCCCGGTTGACTGTACGGCGATCCGGTTGCTCGCAGGATCGGGCAGGTCGGCGAAGAAGAGTGCGTCACCCTCGCTTCCCGCGCTCCGATCTACTGTGGCGTGCATCGTCACCCTGCCGACTCCCTGTGGCTGGAAAAGCGCTAGCGTCATTCATAGTGCAAATCAATCGCAATAGCGTTTATATTCATTGCTGGGCTGGACTCCAGCCCAGGTGACGAACCGGTCCGGCGTGCCTATGTGTGGACGATGCGCCGTCCATCTTCCCCCGGTCTTCCGAGCCGCGAACAGATCCTCGACTTCATCGTCAAGTCCGAGGTGCCCGCAGGCAAGCGGGAGATCGCCCGCGCGTTCGGGCTGCAGGGCAATGAAAAGATCGCGCTCAAGTCGCTGCTCAAAGACATGGCCGATGAGGGGCTGATCGACAGCGCGCGCGGCCGTGCCTTTCACAAGATGGGTGGCATTCCCAAGGTCACCGTGCTGCGCGTGATCGATGTCACCGATGAGGGCGTGGCGCTCGCGGTGCCGGAGACGTGGCACGGCGAGAATGGCCCGCCGCCTCGATTGCGGGTGAAGGAGATGCGCGGCCGCAAGGTGCCCGCGCTCGGCGTTGGCGATCGGATTCTCGCGCGCACCGAGGAAGCGGGCAAGGGCTGGATCGCCCATCCGATGAAGAAGCTCGCGCGCGGCGAGGAGCTGATGCTGGGTGTCCTCCACCGCGAGGGTGACAAACTCTGGCTGCGTCCGGTGGACAAGCGCGAGAAGCGCGACACCTTGGTGTCCGACGCGGGCGATGCCGATGCCGGCGATCTCGTACTTGCCGAAAAGGCAGGGCGTCCGCCGCGCATCACCGCGCGGGTGACCGAGCGGCTGGGTGATCCCTTCGCGCCGCGCGCCTTCAGCCTCGTCGCGATCCACAAGTTCGGCATTCCCGACATCTTTTCCGAAGTCGTGCTGGAAGAGGCCGAGCTGGTGCCGAGGCTCGATCTGGGGGAGAGCCGGGAGGATCTGCGCGACCTGCCGATCGTCGCAATCGATCCGGCCGATGCGCGTGACCATGACGATGCGATCTGGGCGGTGGCCGACGACGATCCCGCCAATCACGGCGGCTTCAAGGCGATCGTCGCAATCGCCGACGTGTCCTTCTATGTGCGCCCCGGCTCGGCACTCGACCGCGAAGCCAAGAAGCGCGGCAACAGCGTCTACTTCCCCGACCGCGTCGTGCCGATGCTCCCCGAGGCCCTGTCGGCCGATATTTGCTCGCTCAAGCAGGGCGTCGACCGTGCCGCGCTTGTCTGCCACCTGACGATCAAGGCTGATGGCACGCTCGCCGGATGGCGCTTCACCCGCGCGGTGGTCCGCATCGCCGCGAACATCGCCTATGAGGACGCCCAGGCGGCGATCGATCATGCCAATGGGGTCCCCCCGGTCTCGCCCGGAGCGCCGGAGTGGGATCCGGCGCTGGTCGAGAGCGCGCTCAAGCCGCTCTGGGCGTGCTGGAAGGCGCTGTTCCAGGCCCGCGAGGCCCGCGAGCCGCTCGATCTCGATCTGCCCGAGCGGCGGGTAATGCTCGATGAGAAGGGTCGCATTCTGTCGGTGGCGCCGCGCGAGCGGCTGGAGGCCCACCGGCTGGTCGAGGATTACATGATCGCCGCCAATGTCGCCGCGGCCAAGGCGCTTGAGGCCAGGAAGGCGCCGGTCATGTACCGCGATCATGAGCCGCCGAGCCGTGAGAAGCTGGTCGCGCTCAAGGACTATCTCGAGACTTTCGACATGGAATTCACCCTTGGTCAAGTGGTGCGGCCCGCCACCTTCAACCGCATCCTCGATCGGGTCACCGACGATGCGATCAGGCCGCAGATCATGGAACAGGTGCTGCGCAGCCAGACCCAAGCCTATTACGCGCCCGCGAACACGGGCCATTTTGGCCTGGCGCTCGGCAGCTACGCGCATTTCACCAGTCCGATCCGGCGCTATGCGGACCTGTTGGTCCATCGCTCGCTGGTCGGTGCCTTTGGGCTGGAGGGCGGCCGGCCGAAGCTCAACGGCCCCGGCCGGGCGAGCGATATTCCCGCGCAATCCAAGCTGACCCAGGAAGAGGCCGAGCGGATGCCGGCGATCGGGGAGCTGATCAGCCAAGCCGAGCGCCGCGCGATGGAGGCCGAGCGCGAGACGATCGACCGCTATGTCGCCGCCTATCTTTCGACCAGGATCGGGGAAGTGCTGGAAACGCGGATCACCGGGGTCCAGCCCTTCGGCTTCTTCGCGACGGTCGAGGGGTTGGGCGGCGACGGGCTGGTGCCGGTCTCGACACTCGGCTCCGAATATTTCCGCTATGACGAGGCGGCGCGCGCCCTGATCGGGGAGGAGAGCGGCGAGCGCTATGATCTCGGCACGAAGCTCAAGCTTCGCCTGGTCGAGGCCAATCCGATCAACGGATCGCTGCGTTTCGAGCTGGAGGAGGGCGGGTCCGCGCAGCCGATGCGGAGTGGCCATCGCCGTGACGGCAAAGGCAGCGGACGGCCGGTGACGGGGCGGCGCGGACGGCCCGCCAATATCCGCCACAAGGGCGGGCGGCGGCACTGACTTGGCGACGAAACGCGGTGGACGCCGCGTTACAGCTTCGGCAGGGTCACCCCCTGCTGGCCCATATATTTGCCGGCGCGGTCGGCATAGCTGATCTCGCAGGGCTCGTTGCCCTGCAGGAACAGGAACTGGCAGGCGCCCTCATTGGCATAGATCTTGGCGGGGAGCGGGGTCGTGTTCGAAAATTCGAGCGTGACGTGGCCTTCCCAGCCGGGCTCGAGCGGCGTCACATTCACGATGATCCCGCAGCGCGCATAGGTCGACTTGCCAAGGCAGATCACGAGGACGTCGCGCGGCACACGAAAATATTCGACCGTCCGGGCGAGTGCGAAGCTGTTGGGAGGGATGATGCAGCAGTCGGTCTCACGGTCGACGAAGCTGTTCGATGCGAAATTCTTCGGATCAACCGTCGCCGAATCGACATTGGTGAAGATCTTGAACTCGGGGGCGACCCGCGCATCATAGCCATAGGAGGAGAGGCCATAGCTGATGCAGCCGTCCCGCCGTTGCGCCTCGACGAACGGCTCGATCATCCCATGCTTCTGCGCCTGCTCCCGAATCCACTTGTCCGACATGATCGACATGCAGCGAGGTACCCCCTTATTCGATGCCCAGATCGGCCGGGCCGAAGGCATGTGGCAGCAATTCCGATGCCCGAAAATGAGCGAAGGCGCCACCATCGGCCGATCCGCAATAGATGTCGATTTCGCGTCGGCCGAGCTGGACGGCCTCGTTGATCACCTGACGGCAGCGGCCGCAGGGCGTCACCAGCGTCGAGCCGCTGATCGAACCATCGCGCGCGAGCGCGCCGCCGATGACTCCGATGGCGACGATATCGCGCAGATGGCCCGCGCTGCTGGCGGTGGCCATCGCCACCGTCTCGGCGCAGAGCGAAAGGCCGTAGCTGGCATTTTCAAAATTGGCGCCGGTGACGATCCGGCCGTCGCCGAGCAGGATCGCCGCGCCGACCCCGAAGCGCGAATAAGGGGCGTGGGCGTGCGCCGCCGCCTCGCGTGCCGCGTCGATCAGGACGCGACCGGCCACCTCGCGCATGTCAACCGGCTCAGCCACGGATGTGGAGCACGCAGATCAGCGTGAACAGGCGCCGCGCGGTGTCGAAATCGACCTCGATCTTGGTTTCGAGCCTATCCTTCAGCAGCTGCGCCGCATCGTTATGGATTCCGCGCCGGGCCATGTCGACGGTTTCGATCTGCTGGGCGGTCGAGGTCCGGATGGCCTGAAAATAGCTGTCGCAGATCGCGAAATAATCCTTGATCGGGCGGCGGAAGCTGCCGAGCCCGAGGATCAGTGTTTCGAGCAGCTCGCCGCTTTCGGCCAGGATATCGATAGCCAGCCGACCCTCCTCGACCCGCAGCTTCACACGATAGGGTCCGGCATAGCCTTGTGGATAGACTTTGAGCGGCTTGAAGTAATTATCCTCGAGCAGGTCGAAGATGGCGACGCGCCGCTCCTGCTCGACATCGGCATTGCGCCAGATGATCGTCTTTTCATCGAGATCGATGGCGATGATGCGCGGATCGGACATGTTCCCCGCCCTTAGCGATGCCTGGTCTGCTTGGCAAAGCGAAGCATGCAGAACTTGTGGTTCTGCATGCTTCCAGTTTGCCTCGGGGGGAGGAACTTAGCCGGCGACGCGCCCCGTCACATGACGCTCCAGCCGTGCACCGGCCGACGGCAGAGCTTGCCGCCAACCTCGAAGCGCCGACTGACCCTGATCTGCCGCGCACCGGAAGCCGCGCACCTTGCCAAGAGCGGCGATGCTGCTCATCCTGTTCATCGTCTCGTCCCCGCGACCGATGGTTCAAGCCGTTCGTCGCACTCACGAACATGGTCGCTGACGATCGTCAGCAGGTCGGTCAGGACGGTGCGCTGCTCGCGGGAAAGTGGTTCGAGCATCTCTTCTTCCATCTCCATCGCGATCGCGCCGAGCTCACCGACCAGCGGCATGGCGCGTTCGGTCAGATGCAGCCTCCAGACGCGGCGGTCCGACGGATCGGCACGGCGCTCGATCAGGTCAGCCTCGGCGAGCCGGTCGACCATTCGGCACAGGGTGATTCGCTCGACATCGAGCATTTCGGCGAGCTCGCTCTGCGTGGGGCCCTCGACGCGCGACAGGCTGAACAATACCCGCCACTGGGCGCGAGTGATACCGCGAGATCGCGCGCGGGCGTCGAACCGATAGCGCGCCCGGCGCGCCGTTCTCGCCGGTGCAGGAGCTGCCCGACGGCG
>CAMLSA010000003.1 GCA_946482655.1 uncultured Sphingomonas sp.
GAGAAATACGGTAAATATCACAAGCTCAGCATGGCCTTGCTGATTGGCGGCGTGAATATGGGGGATCAGATCGCGGCACTCGAAAAGGGCGTCGACGTGCTGATTGCGACGCCCGGCCGCCTGATGGACCTGTTCCAGCGTGGCAAGATCCTGCTCACCGGATGCAGCCTGCTCGTCATCGACGAGGCCGACCGCATGCTCGATATGGGTTTCATTCCCGATATCGAGGAAATCTGCACCAAACTGCCGGCGCAGCGCCAGACCCTGCTATTCTCGGCGACGATGCCCGCGCCAATCAAGAAGCTGGCTGACAAATTCCTGTCGAACCCCAAGCAGATTGAAGTATCGCGGCCGGCGAGCGCCAATCTCTCGATCGATCAGGCGCTGGTCGAAACCTCGAGCCGCGCCAAACGCGAGACGCTGCGCGACCTGCTAAAAGCGGAAGACGTCACCAGCGCGCTGGTCTTCTCCAACCGCAAGACCACGGTGCGGGATCTCGCGCAGAGCCTCGGCCGGTACGGCTTCCGGGCCGGGCAGATCCACGGCGACATGGAACAGCCCGAGCGGCTGCGCGAGCTCGATCGCTTCAAGAGCGGCGAGGTAAATATCCTGGTGGCCTCGGACGTCGCCGCGCGCGGGCTCGATATCAAGGGGGTCAGCCATGTCTTCAATTTCGACGTGCCCTGGCATCCCGACGATTATGTCCACCGGATCGGCCGCACCGGACGCGGTGGTGCCACCGGTAAGGCGATCACCCTGGTGACTCCCGAGGATGCCGAGGCGATCGATGCGATCGAGAAGCTCACCGGCCATAAGATCGTCCGCAGCGGCCGTGCCCATCCTGCGCCAGCGGCAAGCGAGGACGCGGTCGAGCCGCGGCCTACGCGCGGCCGCGGCCGGCGCCGCGAGGCCGAAGTCGAGACGGAATCCGCGCCGCCGCGCGAGCCCCGTCCACCGCGTGGACAACAGCGCGACGGCCGCCCGCCCCGCGGCGACAGCCGTCTGCTACGGGAGGATCAGCGTCCACGTCGCGACGATCGTGACGACGGCCCCGACGAGGGTTGGAACGGTCCGGTGCCGAGCTTCCTCGAGGTTCGGCTGAACTAGCCTGCCGATCCGCCGGGGAGGGTCAATCGTCGTGCCCGGTGGTCGCATCCCACAGCTTGCGGAATTTGCGCCGCCACCGTCCGCGATTGCGCTCACGGCGCTTGCGGCGGCGGATGCGGATGGTTTCGATCAGCTGGCGGGTGCCTCGCCGCAGGAAGCCCCGGAACAAGCCTCGGTTAGACAGAGGCTCCCAGCGTTCGTCAACCGACTCCGGGTCAAGCAATTCGCTCGTACCGATAGCGAGGCTCGCATCGCCCCACTCGCCCGGCTCGAACTCGATCAGCGTCTTGCCGCGCCCGCGCAGGCATTCGATCGCACCGATAAGCGACCCGGTCTGCCGATAAGCGTCCTGGACTATTTCGGGAGTGGTGCCGAGATGTTCGGCCATCAGCCTTTCGCGAAGCCGGCTGATCGCGGGGTCCGGTTCATGGCCGGTGCCGCTGCACAGCGCGATATCGCATTCGCTGTCGAGGCCCATCGAACGGTTGTTCATGTTCGATGAGCCGACCCGAAGGATGCGATCGTCGACGATCATCAGCTTCGAATGGACATAGATCGGCTTCCCGCCGCTGGTCACCGGCGTGTAGATCTGGAAGCGATCATACTTGTCGATATGGGCGAGCGCGTAGAACAGGGCCGCGCGGGCGCTGCCCATCGCGGCTTCCTGCAGCCATCCATCGGCGCTGATCGGGTTCACGATGATGACTTCCGGGCCGTTGCGCTCGGTCAGCCGCTGCGCGAGCGCCTCGGCGACGCGGCGCGACGCGAAATATTGGTTATCGGCATAGATGAAGCGCTGCGCACGCTCGATCATGTCGATATAGAGTTGTTCGATCTCGCGGATCTCCTCGATCCCCTCCTGCTTCGGCACGGTACGGGAAATCGCGACCGGGTGGTCCGAGAAAAGCGGCACGACACCGTCGGGCCAGAGGCCGCCATGCCGCGCCGGTTCGGGCAGTTGCCGACGGGTGGCGCGGCGCCAGCGCTCGCGGGCGAGCTCGCCCAGCGCGGCAGCGGCATCGCCCTCGATCAGCCCGGCCGTATCGTGCCAGGGCATATAGGGCCTGCCGCCCGGCAGCCTGCGGCGCGGATCGTCGTCGCGGTGCTCGGGCGTGTCCCAGCGGTCCGACGTCATGTCGATCCCGCCGCACAAGGCGATGCTGTCGTCGATCACCAGGATCTTCTGATGATGCGTCGCCCCGATCGGGTGGCTGCTGTCGAAACGGATCGACACATGCCGCACCAGCTTCCAGCGGGCGAGGGTGAAGATTGAAAACCCTCTCGCCAGCATCTTGAGGAAACCCATGTTCCAGATCAGCAGGTTGATCCGCAGATCGGGCCGCCGATGCGCGAGCCAGGGAATGAAATCCGCAAGACAGTTGGGCGCTTCGTCATCTCCATTCTCGGGATCGAGCAAAATCCGTGGATCCACATCCCATCCTACCAGCAGGATCTGCTCGCGGGCCTGAAGCATCGCATCACGCGCGATCCGGAAATAATCGGCGGCGTCGACGATGACCGACATTCGAGAGGCTTTCTCGATCCGCCAGCAGTTCGATCCGGTCTGGAAGATTTCGCTCGGCATTCCCCGCCCGTATAGCTGAACGGGTCACTGCTGCACCCGTAACGTTCGGCCTCTCAACGCGCCGCCGCCCGCTTCGTTGCCACCCGATTTCCTAACCTATGTTGGGAACTGTTGCAGTTGGTGCGCGTTGGGTTCTGATTGTAGTTGTACCGACCGCTTGTCGCAGACCGGGGGACCATGAATCCAAGGCAAAGGTGGTTGGATGAAAGCACCGAAGACGGTCGCTACCGTCTGCTGGTGGAATCGATTACCGATTATGCGATCTACCTGCTCGACCCCCAGGGGCGCGTGGTCAATTGGAACGCCGGTGCCCAGCGCTTCAAGGGATATTCGGCCGACGACATCATCGGGCAGAATTTTTCCCGCTTCTACCGCGAGCAGGACCGCGAGGAGGGATTGCCGGGGCGGGCGCTCCAGATCGCGGCCACCGAGGGCAAGTTCGAGGCCGAAGGGTGGCGCGTCCGCAAGGATGGGTCGACATTCTGGGCTCATGTCGTCATCGATCCGGTCCGCGACGAAAACGGTCAGTTGTTGGGTTTCGCCAAAATCACGCGCGACCTCAGCGAACGGATCGAGGCCGAAGCGACGCTGAAGCGTAGTGAGGAACAATTCCGGCTGCTCGTCCAGAGCGTCACCGATTACGCCATTTTCATGCTCGATCCCGAGGGAAGGGTGTCGAGCTGGAACCCCGGCGCCCAGCGGATCAAGGGCTATATGCCCTCCGAGATCATCGGAGAACATTTCTCGCGATTCTACACCGACGAAGATCTCGCCGCCGAAGAGCCACGCCGCGCCCTCGAGACGGCAGAATGCGAAGGCCGGTTTTCAAAGGAGGGCTGGCGACGCCGCAAGGACGGCAGCCACTTCTGGGCGAGCGTCGTGATCGATCCCATCCGGGACGATCGAGGCAAATTGATCGGCTTTGCCAAGATCACCCGCGATCTCACCGAGCGCGAGCAGGCACAGCGCGAACTCGAACAGGCCCGCGAAGCGCTGTTCCAGTCGCAGAAGATGGACGCGATCGGCCAGCTTACCGGGGGCGTCGCTCATGATTTCAACAATCTGCTGATGGCTGCACTGAGCAGCCTCGAGTTGCTCCGCAAGCGAATGCCCGAAGATCCCCAGGCGCTCCGCCTGCTCGACAACGCGGTGGAAGCCGCGCATCGCGGCGCGAGCTTGACCCAGCGGATGCTCGCCTTTGCCCGGCGTCAGGATCTCAATCCGACGCGTGTGGAGATTCCCGCCCTTGTCCATGGCATGGCCGATCTGATCAAGCGCTCGCTGGGGCCGGCGATCTCGATCGATGCCAGGTTCCCGCTCCGCCTCGACGCAGTCGTCGTCGACGTCAACCAGCTCGAGATGGCACTGCTGAATCTTGTCGTGAACGCGCGCGATGCCATGCCCCACGGAGGAGCGATCACGATTGCCGCGAAGGAGCATGTCGTGAGCGAGGGTCAATATAAGGACCTGCAGCCGGGGCATTATGTGAGTCTCAGCGTCATTGATGACGGTGAAGGCATGGATGCCACGACCCTTAGTCGCGCGATGGAGCCGTTCTTCACTACCAAGGGAATTGGCAAAGGCACCGGCCTCGGCCTATCGATGGTGCACGGCCTCGCCGAACAGTCTGGTGGCCGGTTCGTGATCGAGAGCGAGCCGGGCAGGGGCACCACCGCGTCCCTATGGCTTCCGATTGCCGACAAGCAGCAGACCTTGCCCGCCAGGGTCCTGAACGAGGCGGCCGCCCCCGCGCGTACTCGCCCCCTCACCATACTCGCCGTGGACGACGATGCGCTGGTATTGATGAATACGGTGGCCTTGCTCGAAGACCTTGGACATCGGGTATTCGAGGCGTGGTCGGGCGAAGAGGCGCTGGAGATATTCGAACGCGAGCCCGGTATAGACCTTGTCGTCACAGACCAGGCGATGCCGAACATGACGGGCATCCAGTTGGCCGAACTTGTGCTTGCCAGGCGACCGGATCTGCCGATTATACTGGCGACGGGTTATGGCGAGCTTCCGGCGGGCGCCAATCCCGCCCTGAGCAAGCTCGGCAAACCATTTTCCCAGACCGATCTAGCACGGGCGGTTGCCGAAGCCCTTCCAACAGGAGGGGCATGATGATGAGGAGCGGAGGAGCGGGAGACCGCCGAACGCGTGAAGCGGATACTTGTTCGAGCCGGTCTTGATCCAGCCTGATACGCGTCCTCGTGACGCATGCCGGCCAGCCATTCACTGCCCGCCTTCGACGGCTTCGAGGAAGGCATCCGCCGAGCTCGACCAGCCATGCCGGCGCGCATGGGCGAGCCCGCCCGCGGCAAGCCGCTCACGAAGTGCGCCATCGCCCAGCAGCTTGCGGATCGCGGCGGCGACCGCTTCGGGATCGTCACCGTCGACGAGCAACCCGGTCTCGCCATCGACGATCGCATCGACCGCACCCCCTGCGCGGCCGCCGATCACCGGCTTGCCGCAGGCATTGGCCTCGAGAAAGATCAGGCCGAATCCCTCGGTATCCCCGTCGGGAAGCGTCCGGTTCGGCATGGCCAAGGCGGTGCACCCCCGGTAGAGCCGAACGAGTTCGGCATCGTCGACGCTGCCGAGGAAATCGGTGCGGTCCGCCATTCCGAGATATTCGGCCTGCGCCTTGAGCCCGGCCTCCTCCGGCCCCTTGCCGGCGATTTTGAGCCGATAGCCCGGGAAATCGGCCGCGACGCGGGCGAAGCCCTCGATCAACCGGTCGAAGCCTTTACGTTCTATCAATCGGCCGACCCCGAGGAGAAAGGGTTCGCTGCTCGTACCGGGGGTGAAACGATCGAGGTCGACGCCCGGCGTGACCAGGCGAATGCGGTCCGCCGCCACGCCGAAATCGCCGATGAGACGATCCCGGGTGAAGCTGGATACCGCGAGCACCCGGTCGCTCGATCTCAGCGCGAGCCCACGAAGCCGGGCGAGGCGATTATAGCCGGTCTGCACGACCTCTTCGCCATGCGTATATATGACAATCCGCCAGGGTGTGAGCAGGCCGAGCAAGATCGCCAGCCAACCCAGTCCCTGCAATTCGCCGATAACGATGGTCCTCGCGCCCAGGCGTATCCCGGTGAACACCACCGCCGCGAACGCGACGAACATCACGGGCATGTCGATCAGGATCAGATCGAACGGGCCGATACGCCGTCTGACCGCCTCGATCCTTGGCGGGCGCAGCCAAGCGATGCGGCGTATTGGGTAGCTTTTCGCCGCATCGCTGGTCTCCCAATCGGGGACCGGTTTGCCCTCGTCGGGATCACGCCAGGCGCTCAGCACATGGACATGGGGCGCGGCGTGGCGCGCGATCCGATCATAGACCGTCGGCGTCCCGCCGATCAGCGGTGGCACCATGTTGGTGACCAGCAGTATCGGGGTGGCGCGGCTCAATGTTCGGCGACCATCCGCCGCGAGACAGTCCTCGCCATTGCGCCGCCGCTCGTGTCCAACAGATATCATCCTTCGTCGCTGATCCTTTTGGGACGCTACAATGCCGGCGGGCGCAGGTGAAGCGGGAGTGGCATATTCGTCGGCAGGACCGAGGGCGAGGCGGCAACAGTGTCTCCGTTATCGTTTCGCTGATCTGCATTAACACGAATTTTCAACGGCTAAGGCCGACCTGCGCTATTGCAGCGCGATGTCGATCATCGAACTCGGCCCGTTACAGGGCGACGCGGCCAAGCCGGTCTTTCGTGCGTCTGCGGACGGCGCAGACTTCCTGGTCGAATTGGACAGCAGTGCCATGCAAAAACTGGCCGGTGCGGGGATGGGCGCCGACTGGAGGGGAGCGGTCGAAGGCCAACGGCCTCGAATTCGTACTGCCGTCCAGGAACTCTTCGAAGCCGGCTTTCTGACGCGTGAAACCATGCCGAGGCTATTCCTCACCGCGATCGACATATTGTAGCAGGGGCCGAGCCTTCGGGGGTGGCGAATCAGCGCTGCCGTCGGGCCTCCTCAGCCACGTCGATCAGATTTTGGCCGATGCGCATCGCCGCGTCGGGCGTGAGCGTGGCGGTCAGCCCGGGCAAGCCATCGAGTATGACGTAGCCGGCTTCAGCTGTAGCCACGGCCCTCATGCCCTTCGGCGCACTGGGGGGTGCCAATTCGGGCGTTGCTTCGTCCATCGTGCACCTCCTACGCTGAGCGGGCGGTGGTTTCGTCAAGATAAAGATAGGTGTCGTCGAACTGCCCCCTAGCGGCGAGCAGGTCGGGGCGTGGTATTTCCACGAGTGACGAGCGATAGGTGCACAGACCATCTTCGCGAAGCTGGCGCAATATCCGGTTGATATGGATACTGGTGACGCCGCAGATCTCGGCGAGATCATTTTGGGTGAGATCGAGCTCGAAGCGGTGGCCGTCGCTCAGGCCGACGGCACGCAACCGGGCATTGGTTTCGCACAGAAAATGCGCCACCCGGCCCATGGCGTCCAACCGGCCGAGCCGGAACAGCCAGACCCGATGCATCGCGGCGTCGAGCAAGGTCGCGAACCAGAGCTTACGGCCGAGCTCCAGCTTCGTCATGAGCCGGCCAATTCTCTCATGCGGGATGATCGCGATCGTCGCCTGGGTGACCGAAGCGATATTATGCTCAAGATAGCTGAGCGCATAGCTGGGCAGATCGATGAAATCGCCGGTCAGGTGAAGGCCGACCAGCTGGCGCAGGCCATCGCGATCATCGATATATCGGCACATGATCCCGTCGAGGACAAGTGCGCTCTGGCGCAGTGGTTCGCCCGCCTCGACCAGCACTGTGCGCGGTGGAATCGTTTTGATGTCGCTTATCGCGGCTTTGAGTTCGGCGCGCTCGCTCGAATCGAGCGCGACACCGCGTCGCCCCTTTAAAAACTTGTCGGTAATCATCCCTGACGCAGTATTCCCCGCCCCCCCGGTGGGCCACGCTCGCGACCCTGCCCTTCTCATGTGGAACGTTCTTATCCCGGACCCACAGGATTGAGATTGCCGTAGATTAGTTTTGCAGAAGCTTTTGCAACTTCATGATGAATCACGGATTTTTATTGTGCATAACCAACCGTTCGCGGGAACGAGCCGTGAGCGGCATCCGTTCGCAACATGAGTGATTTCCGGCGACGGCGGCGCGATGCTATGGGGGCGCCTCATGACCATCGAAAAACTGTTGCTGAAGCTGCGCCGCCGCGACGATGTCAGCGCGGAAGAGGAGGGGGTGTTGCGCGCCATCGTGGGGCCGGTGCAATCCGTCCCGGCCCGCCGCTACGTCGTCCGCGAGGGCGAGCCGCTCAAGCATTCGACGCTGCTCGTCGAGGGGATCATGGGCCGGTACAGGGACATGCGCGACGGCCAGCGCCAGATTACCGAACTCCATGTGTCGGGAGATTTCGCCGATCTGCACAGCTTCACGCTAAAGCGGCTCGACCATGACATATTGGCGCTGACCGACTGCAGCATCAGCTCGGTCTCGCACGACGCGTTGCGCAACGTGACCGAACATTTTCCACACCTGACACGCCTCTTGTGGTTTTCCACCAATCTGGATGCCGCGATCCACCGTGCATGGGCGGTATCGCTGGGCCGGCGCGATGCGGCCGCCCGCGTCGCGCATTTGGTCTGCGAGCTCCAGATCAGGCTCCAGATCGTCGGCATGGCCGACGACCAAGGCTATGCGCTCCCCTTGACGCAGGCCGATCTCGCGGAATGCCTGGGGCTGACCCCTGTCCATGTAAACCGGGTCCTCAAGGAGCTGCGCGAGCGCGGTCTGCTGACGTTCAGGGGCGGCCAAGTGCGGATCGAGGACGTTGCGGGTCTGCGGCGGCTCGGCGAATTCACCACCGACTATCTCTATCTCGACAAGTGCCCACGCTGACAACCCTGGGCCGCGGCGCGCTTCGGCCTATGCTGATGGGGCTCCATCACCCGCTTTCTTCCCGTTCCGGGGCGGCTTGCTCTTCCGCTGGATCGCGCCTAGCCTCGTTCCGCATGGATTTCCGGCTTCCGGAAGTCTATCGAGCGGACTGGCTTGTCAAATAAATCAACTCTGGTGGACAGCATGACTGATGGGGAGAGAGCCGGCGAGGAATTGCTGGACCAGATGAGCTTGATGGACCCTCAGGTCCAAAGCAATCCTTACCATTTCTATGAGCTGATGCATGCGCACTCCCCCGTTTACCGCTTGCCGGAAACGGGGGCATATGTGGTCTCGCGTTATGACGACGTGCGCCGGGTGCTGCTCAACCACCGTCAATTTTCGAATGTCTTCGGCGACAGCCTGCTCGATATGCAGAGCCCCGAAGGACGGAAACTGTACGAGGAGATTCTCGCGGCGCGCGGCTGGAAGCATCGCATGTCGCTCGAGAATGCCGATCCGCCTTTGCATACAAAGCATAGAAAACTGGTCGAGACGGCGCTCACCAAGATGCGGGTGCAAGCCCTGACACCGAAGATAGAGAAGATCATCGACGACCTGATCGACGGCTTCATAGATAAGGGTCAATGCGAATTCGTCAGGGATTTCGCGATCGCACTTTCGGGAACGATCGTCGCGGGGATGATCGGCCTCGATGCCACGCAACTGGACAAGTTCAAGAGGTGGGCTGACGCGCTGCTTGCGCCCATAACCCATATGATGGATCTCGACGAAATCGTGGAGACCGCCAATCTGGAGGTGGAGCTGCAACTGTTCCTCGCTGAGATGTACGAGGACCGCACGGCCAACCCGCAAGACGACCTGCTCACCGTGTTGGCGACCAAGCCTGCCGACGACGGCAACCTGCTTCCGATGGACGAATATCAGTTCATCATGCGCCAGATGATCGCGGCCGGCTTCGATACCCTGCAGAGTGCGATGTCCCACGGTCTCTGGCTGCTGATACGATATCCGGACCAGATGGAGAAGCTGCGGGCCGACCTGTCGCTCATTCCGAACTTCGTCGAAGAAGTGCTGCGCTTCGAGAGCCCGGTCCAGGGCCTTTTGAGGCGAGCTGTCGAAGACGTCGAAGTCGCCGGCGTGACGATCCCGAAGGATTCGGTGGTGATCGTCCGTTATGGCGCCGCAAATCGTGATGAAAAGCAGTTCAAATGTCCGCATCAGTTCGACATCACGCGCTCGAACGCGGCGACTCACCTGGCTTTCGGCAATGGCGTTCATTTCTGCGTCGGAAGGATCCTGGCGCGACAGGAGCTCCACAGCGCCTATCGCGCGTTGCTCACGAGGCTGGACAATATCCGGCTGGACGGAAACCTGCCGGATCCGCCCCATCGGCCGGATCTTCTGTTGCGGACACTCAAGGAGCTGCGGATCCGCTTCGACAAGCGGCAGCCCGCGCCCGCGGATGTGCCCCAATCCGCGCTGGCAGCATCGTAAATTCGGCCGCACGCCGCGGGGTTGCTGCCGCCGGAACCTCGGTCCGGCACTTGGCTCGACCGGGACGCGGCGCTTTTCCTGAGCTGCCCTGACCGACCTCCGGCGTTCAATTCCGGCGGGGCGGCCGGAGAGCGGCTGCCGTCGTGAGGTGCGAGCACGTCGTGGGACGGGGAGGCGAGCCGCGTCAGCGTCTATCAGCTTGCTTCGTCTGTCCCGAGGGCGGACAGATGCCCGTCAGCTGGCCTGGCTGACGGGCTTGAGTACTCGAACAGAGGATTGCATCCGCTTGAAGGCCAAGAACAGCAGGATCGTGCCGCCCAGCAAGGCACCCATGAGCAGGAAGGCGGCACGATAACCACCTGTCACTTCGTAGATCTGCCCCATCAGCGGCGCGATGGTGAACAGGAAGGGCAGCTTGATGAGGTAACTGGCTCCCATCGCCTTGCTGACCTGATTGGGCGAAAACATGGTCCCCATCACCGCTCCGTGGAGCGTAATCGTCGGCGTAAGACACAGTCCCATAAAACCGGCGAGGATGTACAATGAGGTTCCGCCCGAATAGACGAGCAGGATCCAGATCATCGATTGACATGCGGCCGCGGCAGCCAAGGCGTAAGGCGGGGTGATGCGGTCCGCCAGCCATCCGAACAGCACAGGGCCAGCGAGTCCGCCGGCCGTATAGATCGAAAGCAGCGCCGCCGCTCCCTGCAGCGATAGGCCCCGCTCGGTGCCATAGGGTACGATGTGGGTGAGGAAGCCTGTGCCGGCGGCGGCGATGATCGCGATGCCCAGCGAGACGAGCCAGAAAGTAGGGCTGCGCATCATCATGGCCATGGTCGCCGTTTCCGGCCCCGGTTCTCCCGCGGTGCCGCTGTTCGCCGCACGGGCACCGCCGGTTGCTACCGCCTTGTCGGGCATTGACCAGAGCAGCAGGGCAAGCGGAAGGAATATCGCCGCAAATGACAGGAGCAGCGTCGACCGGCCGAGGTCGACCAAAAGGCTAGCGATCAGAAAGGGAATGACGAAGAATAGCAGGGGAAGGTTGATCAGGCCCAGGGTCCGTCCGCGGTTCTCTTCGTACCAGCAATTGACGAAGAATACCGGGCCGATCACGCCGAGGATGCAGAATCCCGTGCCGAGCAGGCAGTACATCGCAAGCGCGACATAGAAGGAACCAGTCACCGCAAGGCCGACATAGCCGACCGCCGAGAGAAGAGCGCCGCCGATCATCACCAGGCGCGCGGGAAAGCGCTGGTAGAGTATGCCGACAAGCGGAGCCATTGCGCCGACCGAGACCGAAAGCATCGCCATGCCGGCAGCCGCGAGCGTGCGCGAAATCTCGAAATGCGCTTCTGTGCTCGATAGGAGAGGGCCGAACGAACCGAAGGCGAACGCCATGCTGATGTTCTGGGCCACGAAGGCCAGGAACGTACCCCACCGCCGCTGCCTGGGTTGCCCGTCGCCAGCGCTGAACTCACCCATTCCGATCTCTCCTCTCAGCGTCGCGAACATGCAACCGCGCCGCCCATGCGACATCAACTCTCGCGGCCATGGCCTTTGTGGAGTTCGCCGCAGCATGGCCGAGGCATGTTCGCGGGTCAATCGCGGTCATCGGAGCCCACATGATCTCGAGGGCCGTCCGGCACTGCGGGCGGCTTGCGACTCCGGCGACATTCTGTAAGCTGCTCCCGACAAATCACTGGATTGGCGCGCGAGTCTTCCGCGAGAGGCTGTCGCGAAGCCGTTCCGATGCGCCGCCTTTGACGCGATCCGGAAAAAACATGGAAGAGGATGATATCGTGAAGACATTCGACCTGGAAGCGGAAGTTCGTGATCTCGCGGCGCGTCGTGACATCAAGCAGGCCGTCTATCGCTATATACGAGGTCAGGACAGGCTGATACCCGAGATCCAGGCCAGTGCCTTCCATCCCGGTGCGCAGGTCGATTGCGGCCTCTTCAAGGGCGACGGTGACGAGTGGACGGCCTGGGCGCAGGGCGTCCTCGGCGCAATGGCGCGTACCCAACACCTGCTCGGCCAGATCGATATCGAGGTGGATGGGGATCGCGCGACTGGCGAGGTGTACTTCCTGGCTTGGCACCGCATCCTGGAGGAGGGGCAGGAGCGCGATTGGTTCTGGGCAGGTCGTTATATCGACGAATATGCCTGCATCGAGGGCAAGTGGGGCATCGTCAAGCGGCGGGAACTGGTGGACTGGATCCGCAACGATCCGCCGTCCGATAGCTTCATCGCCGAGAACCCCGCAGTCTATCTCGCCGGTCGGGGAGAGAAAGACTTCAGCGTGTCCAGGGACTGGTCCGGCGCCGAAACAGCGAAGGAGGCCGCTCCATCGGTTTAGCTGCCGCCAGCGCGCGCGGTACCGAATAGGCGGACCGCTGGAGGCCGGCTACTCACCGTCCTGTTGCAGGAGAGTCGTGCAACCGGACGTCAACTCCATGAAATTCCTGATCTCCTCAGCCACGCATTGTGCCGTGTGTGACAAACCCCGTTCACTCAGCCATATTATATGCAGCGGGTTCTCGATCGGTTCGACGCATGTGGACGAAATATTGACGGCTTGGCCGCATTCGAGTTCCGGACGCAGAAGTGCTTCGGCGGAGACGATAATCGTGTCACTCGCAAGCATGACTTTCTTGAGGATATTCTGATCGTCACATACGAGTGCCGGTGGTAGACGAAGGATCGGATTGCTGTTGGCATGTGCGAAGGATTCTGGGATCCTTCCCCGGCCGATCGGAAATGCCGCTATGTCTTCATACGGCACATCTGCGCGTTCCGCGAGCGGATGATCACGGCGCGCGAAAAACGACAGCGGCATCGCACCAATCGCTATCGAGCTTATGTCGCGATCAGGCGAGAGCAAGTCTTTCCGATACACGATGAAGTCCAGATCTCCCCGCGCAAGATTCTCGTATAACATATCGCCCGTGCCCACATGCGCGTTAACCCGCCACATTGGATAATCCCGCGTCATTTTGGCGAGCAGCCGGCTCATGAACATAGCGGCCGGAATGGGCCCCATCCCGAACGAAGTGCTTCCCGCGACGCCTTCGCTCCAGAGCCTTACGGTCTGCTCGAGGGCCTCCACTTCGCGCACGATCTTCTCGGCGTGCGCGACGAGGCTCGCGCCGGCCAAACTCAGTTTACGGGACGATCCCTCCCGTTCGAACAGCATGGTACCGGTTTGGTGTTCCAGCGCCGCCACGGAGCGGCTGAGGGCAGGCTGGCTAAGATTGATCCTCCTTGCCGCTTTCGACACTCCGCCGGCGTGGACCACTGCGAGTAGATGCTTCAATTGCGTAAGGGTTATGTGCATGCGCCGGCTTTTCCTTGGATCATGGCGCTCGCTCTCCAATTGCTCGACGGTCGATGTCCATTCCGATAATGAGATTGCATGACGGCCACAACGCAAATGCATTGGACGCGGCGTCATTAAACAGGTGAAAGTCGCGTCCGTGTTCGGGCGAGAGTATCGAGTACAGGAAGCGATTCTGGCGACGGTGGTCTTCAGAATGACGAACAGATGAAGTCGGGAGAGGTTTGAAATGCCGCTTGCAGAGAGAATCGATGAGATGCACGAGGCCGCGATAGCGGAATCGGGCCTGAGCGATTTCGGATCGAATGATTACCTCGCGCCCATGGCGTTGGCCTTCCTGGATCTCGACCGACATAAGCAGCTTGCGCGCGAGTCGGAAGACTTCTGGTTCGGATGGGGCAAGAACCAGCTCATCGGCAGGATGATGGCCATTCAGGGCTTCAAGGATTATCCACAATACGCGAACAGCAAGATCGAACGGCCGATCATCATCGTAGGCATGATGCGTACGGGCTCCACTGCGCTACATCGACTGCTCTCGAAGGACCCTGCCAACCAGGTCATGGAGATGTGGCTCGCGAATGCGCCTATGCCGCGGCCCAGCCTTCAGGAAACCCTTAAAAACCCTTTCTACCTTAGGGCGGAGGCCGCGCTGGATGACATCCGTGCGAACAATCCCAGGTTCAACGCCTACCATCCTCAGGGCGCGAATGAGGCGGATGAGTGCTATATCGCGCTCCAGAAGACATTCTATTCACCTGAATTGCTGTGCTATAACGTTCCGGAATATACCAAATGGTTCATGGATTGCGATCCGACCTGGGCATATCGTTTCTATCGTCAGATGATGGGCTTGATCGGCGGCGGCAACAAGGCTCGCTGGGTCATTAAGTTGCCCAGTCATGTCTTCACCCTGCGGGCGGTGCTCAATGTCTTTCCCGATGCGCATGTTGTGTGGACGCATCGGGAGCTGGTTTCTGCGGCTGGATCAAGCGCCAATCTACTCCAGTACTTTCGTTGGATGGCGAAGGATTTTGTGCCGCTCGAGGAGCAGGGACGCGAAATAATGGAGATTTGGGGCGAGGGCCTCCATCGTGGCGAACTGGCCCGGCAGGAATATGACGAGCGCCAGTTCCTCGATGTTCACATCGACCAGATGCACAACGATCCGGTTGGCCTGGCGGAGACGATCTACCGCTATTTCGACATCCCGTTCTCGGACGAGAGTCGCGCCGCGCTGGAAGCGCATGTCGCTGGAGATCCGACGATCGGCCACGAGAAGTCCACGTTCGATCTCAAAGACTTCGGTATTACTGCTGAGCGGACGTATGAATGTGCCGGCGCTTACGCGGCACGGAATCGCGAGATTTGCGAACGACTGGGACACAGGATGGAGCGCGCATAATCTGCGAACTGGACCGCGTCAGTCCAACATCGGCGATGGAAGGCTGAGATGATCTGAACATGCCTCCCATAACGCTATGGAAGAGTCATGTTCACGCGACTGCGCAGTGCCTGTTGGCCATCAGCGGTTAACCGCGAGAATATGATCGAAGAGGTTTAATATGACGAATGGTGAACCTTCGTTGAAGCCGCAATATGATGTCATCGTCATCGGCACCGGCACCGCTGGATTGTCCGCGGCGATCGAAGTCGAGCGTGCGGGCGGCAAATGCCTGCTGCTGGAAGCGGCCGATAAGCTTGGCGGCACTTCCGTGCTCACGACCGGCATCTATTATGCGGCCGGCACACCCGAGCAGGAATCGGCAGGCATACACGATACTCCTGACGACATGTTTAAATACATCATGACGCTGAACCAGGGAGCTATCCGACCGGACCTTCTCCGCGTCACCTGCGATCGTGCGGCGGAGGGTCTCCGCTTCCTGCAAGATCTCGGGCTGGACTTGCATCCCGAACCAATCGTCAGCGGCGGCGACAAGCTCTCGACCCCGCGGGGCCACTCGACCAACGGCAAGTCGGGTGGCGTTGGCGTCATGCTGACGCAGGCGATCGCGGGACATAAGGTCGAGATCAAGCTTAACAGCCGGGTTTCGGACATTCTGATGGAGGACGGCCGCGTGGCGGGCGTACGCGTCGGCGACGTGGTCCATCGCGCCAAGGCGGTGGTGATCGCGACCGGGGGGTTCGGCAACAACTGGTCGCTCATCGAGCGCTTCTGGCCCAGCATGGCGCAGCACGGCAGGGAGCGGGTGTGGGCAGTGAACCAGGATGCGATCTGCGTCCAAGGCGACGGGCTGCTCCTCGCCGAGCGGCTGGGCGCTCATATCGTCGGTTACGAGCATGGTACCGACGGCGGGTTCGGTGCGCCGACCACAGGGTTCCGGCGAAAGGTCGAAGGTCAGAGCGCGATCGCGCCGTGGACCGTCCTGGTGAACCTCGAGGGCCGGCGTTTCATGTCCGAAACCGCGCCCTACAGCATCTCTGGCTACCTCATAAACGACCAGACTGAATCGCGTTGCTTCGCGATCTTTGACCACAGGCTGTTCGAAAATGCGGATCAGTATCTGGGGTTCGTGGACCCGAACCGTCAGGGAGGATCCGTTGGTACGAGCTGGGAAGGCGAGACGCTGCGCGCCAAGCTTGCCGAGGGGAAGGTTCTGGCTGGAGATACGCTTTCGGCACTGGCGGAGAAAGCCGGGATAGCGGCCGCACCGCTTCAGGCGACGCTCGCCAGGTACAATGCGGATGTAAGCCGCAATGTCGATACGGCCTTCTTCAAGACAACCGGGCTGGAACCTATCGTCGATCCGCCCTTTTACGCCGTAGAGGTGAGAAATGCCGCCTCGGGCGTGACCTGCGCGGGCCCGGAGATAGATACGGAAGCGCGCGTGCTCCATAGGAGCGGCGTACCGATCCCGGGCCTCTACTCCGCCGGCGAAGTCGTCGGCGGTTTATTCGGCAGGCGCTATCCGTCTGGTGGGATAAGCATCACCAATGCGGTCGTGTTCGGACGGATTGCCGGCCAAATGGCCGCCAAGGAAGCGGTGTCGTGATACGGCACCTGGCGCGTGGTTCCATCGCGCGCCGCGGCCGTCCCCGTTTCAAGTCAAAATCTCGGTAAGGCGAATTTATGATGCAGCAATATGACGTGATCGTTGTCGGCGGCGGCGGTGCGGGAATGTGCGCCGCAATGGAGGTGGAAAAAGCGGGTCAGCGGTGTCTCCTGCTGGAGGCGGACAACAAGCTGGGTGGCGCGACGGCGCTGTCGACCGGTATCTTCTATGCCGCCGGAACGCAGCACCAGCGCGATATGGGGATCATTGACACACCCGACGACATGTTTGCCTTCATAATGACGCTCAGCCAGGGCGCGATCCGACCAGACCTTCTGCGCATCACGTGCGATCGCGGCGCGGACAATCTCGCGTTTCTGATGGATCTGGGAGTCCGGGTTCCACCCGGCTACGTCTTCGGCGGCGGACGCGATCGGGTGGCGCGGGGCCATTCCTGCAACAACGAAGGGGTGGGCATCGGCGCCATCCTGCGCGAACATGTACTGCAACGGGACATCGAGATCCGCCTGAACAGCCGGGTATCGCGGCTGCTGGTCGAGGGTCAGCGGGTGGTGGGAGTTGCCGTCGGTGACGAGGAGTATCGTGCGCGCTCCGTCGTGATCACAACAGGCGGTTTCGGTAACAACCGGGACCTGGTGAAACGCTTGTGGCCCGACATGGCGCAGCACGGCGAGCACGTCTGGTGCGTTTCCGGGGAACTGCCCTTCATCCTCGGAGACGGCCTATTGCTGGCGGAGGAGCTCGGGGCCCGGGTCATAGGATCGGGAGGCATGCCCGTTCCGACCGCGGGATTTCAGAGGAGCGTGGAGGGAGCGGCCGCGATCGCTCCCTGGACCATCGTCGTCAACCTCGACGGACGCCGGTTCATGTCGGAAACTGCTCCTTACAGCGTCTCCGGCTATCTGCTCAACGCCCAGCGCGAATCGCGCGCTTATGCGTTGTTCGACGAGAAGTCGCTGCGTGAGGTCAGCAACGACCTCGACTTTATCGATCCGAACAAGCAGGGCGGACGGGTTTCCAGCTGGGACGAGGCGTCGCTGCGCGCGCAGACCCGGGCCGGCAGGATCAAGACAAGTGGAACGCTGGCGGGCCTGGCCGCGGAAGCGGGCATTGCCGCCGAACCCCTTGAGGCCACGGTGGAACGCTACAATGCGGATGTCGACCAGGGTTTCGACGGCGCCTATTTCAAGAGGGCCGGTCTCCATCCCCTCAGAGAGCCACCTTTCTACGCGGTGGAGCTTCGGGCCGCCTCGATTGGATTGACCTGCACCGGTCTGGAAATTGACACTGAAGCCCGAGTTCTGAATCAGCACAACCGTCCGATCCCCGGACTGTTCGCAGCAGGTGAGGTGCTAGGGGACATGTTCGGTCCCAGGTATCCGGCGGGCGGCCTCAGCATCGCGAACGCCGTGATCTTTGGCCGCATTGCCGGAGAGAACGCCGCAAAAGAGGCGGCACTGGAACAATGCTATGCCGCCGAGTGAGTCTGCCCCGACGCCGTGCGCCGCACTGGCGAGCCGCCGGGGCCGACACGACTTATGGTGCGCCCACTTCGTCCCCTGAAGCTCCACGGCGTTTTTACGCCTACGCGGTCATAAGAGAGGAACAATTAGGTGAAGATCATCTTTTTACTGCATGGCGCGCAGACCGGACAGCGCGGCCTCGCGAACTTTATCAACACTGATTATGTTCCGGAACTCGCCAGGGCTTTTCCCTACCTATCCGTGGAGCGATGCAATTTCCTAAACGAAGGCGGGATGGTGACGGTCGGGCATGTCCCCGACGCGCCCCCCCCGCCCGGCTATGGGGCTATTCTGGAAGCGCGTATCGCCGGCGCTGACCTTGCCCGCTTTCAACAGGATCTTCGCGAGCCAGGAACGGCCGGGCGATGGGACGAAATCGCTGGCGGTCATCTGAACAACCGATTGACCCAGCGCATAGCCGTCGATGAGCGGACGACGCCGCCCTCCGACATCGGGCAGAGCGCCGCCGTGGCGGACGACGGCACAATGGTTAAACAGATCGTGAATCTTAGGAAAAAGCCCGGCATGAGCCATGCCGACTTCGTGGACTATTATGAGAATAAACATGCGCCGCTAACGGTACGCACGCTGCCGATATTCTCGAAATATGTTCGCAACTTCGTAATCGACGACGGCGAACTGCAAAGGTCGCTCAACCCGGAAGGCGGTGCCATTCCCGATTTCGACGTCGCCACGCACATCTGGTTCAAGGATGAAGCCGCGCGCCAGAAATTCGCGGCCGCCTTCGACGACCCGGAAACAGGCGCCATGTTCGCCGCCGATTCGGATCGCCTGTTCGAGCCCGGCAGTATGCAGATGTTCCTGGTCGACGAGCGTGTCCTGAGCACCGTCTGACGAGCGCCGTCGCGGCACGGCTATGATGATCGGTCCTCGCCGGCCGCCGCTCCTCGGCGGCCGGCGTTACGCCGCCAGTGGCACAGGACTTTGAGCCACAACCTCGTAATTTTCCAAAGCGTCATGCAGTGCCTGAGGCGCCGTCTGCTTCGACGCTTTGTAGAAAGGCAGGAATATCTTCAGCATGCGAGGAAACACGTATTTGGCGAAGGCCCGATTATAGGCTTTCTCGTAACGAATCGACTCGGCACGTCTTTCAGGCGTCATCTCCGCGCGGTCGATCTCGAACATGTAGGAGCGCATCTTCTTGTCCTGCGGGATGATAAGCCGCATAAACGCCACGAACCCGGCGATACGAATAAAATAATTACCCGAGTAAGCCGCGAAGGCATCTAGACAAGCGCTACGATGCTCGAATTCCTCGGCGAGATGCCACAGGAACAATGTGGAAACGCGCCGGTCGCCGTCATAGCGAGACAGCATCCGCTCATAGGCGAACTTCGCCTGATAGCAGGCAAGATTCTCGAATCCCGCGCAATAGGCCAAATTATAGGCGAGCGAACGCGACTCTGCCATGTCCTTCTGGGCTGCGCTCAATTCCGCTTCGAACTGCTTCAGCTTGGGGTAGCGCGCGTATAGCTCCCGGTTGAAGAGAGCGTGGACCCTATAATGATTCCCCTCCTGCGCGATGAACAGGTCGATGTCGCGCCGGACCCTCTCCTGGCTCGCCGGCAGCACGTCGCGAACGCGCCCCATGATCTTGTTGAGGTAGGGCTCGAATGCGGTGGCGAGTGGGCTGCCACTGTTGATGATCGTCGAGAAATCGTCGTTAGACGCCCAGCGAGGATTAAGACCTTTGAAATCGATCCGCATTTTCCGGGACTTCATGACAAACTCTCTCCACCTTCTGTTGACCGCCCGCGCACTTCCCGCCTCGGCAGGGGCGCGGACCTGCCGGGGCTTCTCACATTGAGCATTCGGTCATTATAGCTCAGATATCGGACTTCGGGTAGCGTCTTAATCGATCTCGCTGGCTCCGGCGTCTCTCTAGGCGTAAGCAAGGCTGGTGAGGCATGATTCACATCTTGGCACAGCGCCGGTCCATTCGTTTTGCGTCTGCCCTGTCAGTTATGGCATCAGCCGCGGGCGGGCCGTGGACGGTTCCGACGGGTTGGCAGGCGCTGCGCAACACCGGCATGACAGAAACAAGCAGGCGAAAGGATGGACCTAAATGGCTACGGTAGACACGAACGAGCGACTGATCGAGCGGCCGGACCGGTTCTTTATCGGCGGTGACTGGGTCACGCCCTCCAGCGACGCGATGATCGAGGTCGTCAGCCCGTCGACCGAGGAGGTGTTCGTCCGTGTCGCCGAGGCACAGGCGGCGGACATAAACCGCGCCGTGGCTGCGGCGCGCGAGGCCTTCGACAGGGGGCCGTGGCCTCGCATGTCGCACGCCGAGCGTGCGGGTTACCTGCGCGCGATCGGCAAGGAGATGGCGGCGCGCAGCGGGGGGCTCGGCCGCATCTGGACTTCCGAGGTCGGCGTCGCCCAGCAGTTGGCACAGCTGGTGACGCCCGGCCTTGCCGGAGTGTATGATTACTACGCCTCGCTTGCCGACACGTTCCAGTTCGTCGAGCGACACACGCCGCAGGCGGGCGGGAACGTTGGCATGCTCGTCCGCGAGCCTGTCGGCGTGGTCGGCGCGATCGTGCCATGGAACGGCGCGCTCGGCCTGATCGCGTGGAAGGTCGCACCCGCGCTGCTCGCCGGCTGCACCGTGATCATCAAGGCTTCGCCGGAGTCGCCGGGGAGCGCGCTGGTGATGGGCGAGATCGCCAAGGCGATCGGATTGCCGGCTGGCGTGCTCAACATCGTCACCGCCGAGCGCGAGGTGTCCGAGTTGCTCGTCCGCCATCCCGATGTCGACAAGATCACCTTCACCGGGTCGAGCGCGGCGGGCAAGCGCATCGCATCGCTCTGCGGCGAACGGATCGCGCGCTGCACGCTGGAACTCGGCGGCAAGTCGGCAGCGGTGATTCTGGACGACTGCGACATCGATGAAGCGGCACGCTCGATCTCCGGATCGGCGAGAATTCTCACCGGTCAGGTCTGCTCGTCGCTGACTCGTCTGGTCGTCTCGCGCAGCCGTCACGACGCCTTCGTCGAGGCGCTCGCCGGCGCGTTCAAGGAGATCAGGGTAGGCGATCCGTTCGATGCCGCCACCGACATGGGTCCGCTGGCGATGAAGCGGCAGCGCGAGCGGGTGGAAAGCTATATTGTCAAGGGTCAGGACGAGGGCGCCACGCTGGCGTTCGGCGGACGCCGGCCGAGCCACCTCAACCGCGGCTATTTCCTGGAGCCGACCGTATTTGGCAACGTCGACAATAATATGACGATCGCTCGGGAGGAGATCTTCGGGCCGGTGGTGAGCGTGATTCCGGCTGACAGCGAGGCACAGGCGATCGAAATTGCCAACGACACGGTGTTCGGCCTTAATGCCTCGGTGTTCACCAAGGATGCGACACGCGCCTATGAGATCGCGCGCCAACTGCGCTCCGGCACCGTCGGCCACAATGCGTTCCGCACCGATTTTTCGATCGCCTTCGGTGGTTTCAAGCAGTCGGGCATCGGGCGCGAGGGCGGGACGGAGGGCCTGATGCCGTTCCTCGAGACCAAGACGATCATCCTGGACGACGAGCCGAGACTCGGATGAGGGGTGTGGCGGCTCGCGCCGCCACCATCCTGCCCCTGCGGTATGAGCCCTTTTCGTCACCCGCGCACGATCATGAAATAGGGAGAATTGTCTCCGGCGCTGCCGACGGAGGGCTCGACGCGATCCCGAGTGCATCCTTTTCCTGGCCAGCACTTGCGTGCCAAGCGCGGGGTCTTTCTCGATGAATGGCTGAAGGAATCCCCACTTCGAGATATGTTCCACCACGTCCTCGATATAAAACTGAAGTTTTACTGCGGCAAGGAGGGAGATATGCGTCGTATTCTGGTGATGGCGGCAGGCGGCAACCAAGGTCGTCTGCTTCTGCCAAGACTTCGCGACGCCGGCTGGAAAGTTCGGGCGTTTCGCGAGACGCCGGGTCGCGAGGAAGAGTTGCTTGCCCTGGGCGCCTCCGAGGTGATCAGCGGCGACGCCACCGACAAGGCGGTGCTCGTCAAGGCGCTCGAAGGCGTCGATACGGTCTATCATATCGGCCCCTCGCTGCATCCCCAGGAATTCGAGATGGGGGTTGCAATGGTGAACGCCGCGACCGAAGTCGGCGTTGGCCATTTCATATATAGCTCAGTGCTGCACTCCATTGCGAGCAAGCTGATCCAGCACAAGCTCAAGCGCGACATCGAAGAGCGCATCGTCGAGTCATGGCTTGACTTCACGATCTTGCAGCCCGGAGACTATATGGTGCCGGCGGGCATCTGGCCGGCCTTCGAAAGCGGCACGTTCGAGTGGCTGTTCAATGCCGACAGCCCGCACTCGATGGTCGACCTGCACGACTTCGCCGACGTCGTAGTGAAGGTGGTGACGGAGAGGGAGAAGCATTTCGGCGCCACCTACGAGCTGTGCGCGCCGGGCCCCAACACGGCCAACGATGTCGGTCGGGTCATCACCGAGGTGACCGGACGACATACCAACGTGCATGTGCCGCCTGCGGCGGAATGGTCGGCCCGGATCATGGCCGGCGGTAGCGGCCCCAAAACCGGCCATCAGGATCTGGTCATCCGCACCTGCGAGCTGTGGTACGGACGGTTTCGCTTTCTCGGCAACCCCAACGTGTTGAGGTGGCTCCTGGAACGCGAGCCGACCACCCTCAAGGGGTTCGTTGCCCGCGAATGGGAAGCGTACAAGGCGCAGAATAACATCGCGGGATAAGCTGCGCCGCTGGATTATGCGGCCCCGTGACGAGTTGTTCTGATCGCGCAAAACCGTCGGACAGTCGCTCGGTAACGTGAAGCTCGCGGTGGCGTGCGAAAGCATGGAGCGGCAGGGTTGCACGGAGAGCCATAACGCGCAATCAAGGGACTGTTGGGAGAGATTGCCATTTACAGCATCACGAGGCTCGGATCGCCGCCGCTGCCGCCGCCTCGCATCCCTCCTAGGGGCATGGGGGTTTCGGAGAAAAATGGTGACAAGACGAATCGATGGATGCCAGACCATCGGCGACGTGAGAAAAATCGCGTATAGGCGCCTGCCACGTCCCATCTACGACTATATTTCGGCAGGGACCGGCAATGAGCATACGTTACGGCGTAATACCGAAGCATATGACGATATCCTTTTGATGCCGCGCGTCGCCGTCGACGTCGCCGACATCGACACTTCCACCACGGTCCTGGGACGTCGCCTGAGCTTCCCGTTGATGGTGGCGCCGGTCGGGGGAATCGCCTTTGCCCATCCGGACACCGAGATCGATATCGCCGCCGCGGCGTCCAAGGCCGGGATCATGGAAGGCCTTTCGAATTATTCCGCGGCGAGCATAGAACGGATCGCGGAAGCATCGGGGAACGGCCCCCGGATGTTCCAGGTCTATGATTTTGCGGACGAGCGCCTGATCGATTCGATGTATGAGTCGGCACGGTCGTCGAATTGGGACGCGATGTGCGTGACCATCGACAGCCCGGTCCCGGTGCCGCGGCCGAACGTGGATCGATGGGGTCTTTGGCCCGGCGTGCGACCTCCCTTCCGTACGGCGATGGCGCTTAGCGCTCATCCGATCTGGGGACTGACGCAGCTTCGCTACGGGCGGCGGTACGCCTTCGACTATCAGAGGCGCATCTCCGAATGGCGCGATCCGATGCTCGGCTACCATCGTGCCGATCTCGACTGGAAGCGCGTCGCCGAACTGATCAAGCGCTGGGGCGGGCAGGCAGCTGTCAAAGGCGTCATGCGCCCTGACGACGCGCTGAGGGCGGTAGATGCCGGAGCGAACTGCATAGTCATCTGCAATCATGGGGGGGTCGGGGCGAACGGTGCGGCGCCGACCATTTCGCTGGTCGAACGGATCGTGGATGCGGTCGGTCCCTCGATCGACGTCGTTCAGTGCGGCGGCCTGCGCAGCGGAGAGGGAATCCTGAAGGCACTCGCGTTGGGCGCGAAGGCGGTCATGACGGGACGCCCCTTCGTATACGGTTCGGCCGCAGGGCGGCAAGCCGGCGTGGAGAAGGTCATCGACATCTTCCGCAAGGAATTCGAAGTGGCCATGCAGATGGGCGGCTGCCGCACGGTCGCCGACATAGACCGGTCTCTCCTGTTCTGACGCGACAATGGCGGCCGGCCTCGAGAAGCTCCGGTCGGGATCCATGTCGGGGGCGAAGCCTATGCGGCGAGGGGGCTCATGCCGGCGGAGATTGCATTGGTTTTGACTGGCGCCGCGGGTGAAACTTGGTTCGTGCGGTTCGAACCGCAGCGGATCTCGGAGGTATGTGAATGGCGTTCAGGACGGTGAGGATCGCGGGCGGACGCATTGCTGCCTTGGTCGGGCTTGCGGGCGTTGGTGTTCTTGTCATCGGCGCGCTGATCACGACCGCGCCTTCGGCGACAGCGGCTCCCGCGGCTCCGGCAGCGCAGCAGGTGTCGGCCGGTCATGCCGGTGCCGTCGACAAGCTCCCCGCCGAGGTGAACGAAGTCGGCGGAGAAGTCTGGAGGACGACATGCGCTGCCTGCCACGAAACCGGCGCTGCGCGTGCACCGGCCCGCTTCGTTCTGGAACAAATGACGCCGGAAGCGATCTACAAGGTCGTTACCGGCGGCGTGATGGCGCCTATGGCGTCATCGCTATCGGACAAGGAAAAGCGCGCTGTCTCGCAGCACCTCGCCGGGCGGCTTATCGATGAGGCGAATGTCGTCCCGCTTCCCCATTGCCGGGGCGAAGCTGCCGTGTTCGATCGCCGACTTCCGCCTGCTTTTTCGGGGTGGGGGATGGATAAGGAAAATACCCATTTCATCCGCACAGATATTGCCGGCATCGACCGGGGTAACGTCGCCAGTCTTGAGCTCAAATGGGCGCTGGTCGTGCCGAACGCCACGCGTGCCCGCTCGCAACCGGCGTTCGCCGGCGGATCTGTCATCGTGGGCAGTCAGGACAGCCGAGTTCGTTCTTTGGACGAGAAAACCGGTTGCCTGCGGTGGGAGTTGGAAACAAGTGCCGAGGTACGCACCGGCATCATCGTCGAACCCTGGAAAGCGGGTGATGACCCTGTCCGACCGTTGGCGTTTTTCGGCGATGTCTCCGGCAAAGTTTATGCGGTCGACGCCGCGACCGGTAAGCTGGCCTGGAAGATCTTGGCTCACAAGCATCCGTCCGCTGTGCTGAGCGGAACACCGACGCTCTTCGATGGAACACTTTATGTACCGGTCTCGTCGTTGGAAGAGGCTGTCGCATTGCGCCCTGAATATGCCTGCTGCACGTTCAGAGGTTCGGTTCTCGCCGTCGATGCGAAGAGCGGGGCAATAAAGTGGCAGACCTATCTTGTTTCCGAACCGAAGCTCGAATGGAAAAGCGTCACCGGCAAGGCGCTGTATGGACCATCAGGTGTGGCCGTGTGGGCAGCTCCGACCATCGACGCGAAGCGCGGCATGCTCTACGTGGCGACGGGGGATAACTACACGGGCCCAGCCAGTGAATTGAGCGATGCGCTCGTCGCCTTGGATATGAAGACGGGCCGGATCGTGTGGCATTATCAAGCCCTGGCAAATGACGCCTGGACCGGCGCTTGCTATGACAAGTCCGATAAGGCCAACTGCTCGCAAGAAGACGGACCGGACTATGATTTTGGCGTAAGTCCTGTGCTTGCCAAGGGTAAGGACGGGAAGGACATGATCCTGCTGGGCCAGAAATCCGGCTTCGCTTACGGGGTCAGCCCTGACACGCGAAAACTGGTGTGGAAACGGCGGGTGGGCCGCGGGGGCGAGAAGGCTGGTATCCATTTTGGCATGTCGGCAACCGAGGGCGTGGTCTTCGTGCCGGTTTCCGATGTTCCGGATGAGGAGGAGCATGACATCCCGGCGCGCCCTGGCCTGTATGCTCTTGATATCGCTACCGGGGAATATGTCTGGAAGGCGCCGGCCAAGGATGTGTGCGGTGGAAGACCGCTGTGTTACCCGGGCTATTCGGCGGCGATCACATCGACACCGGATCTCGTCATCGCGGGCGCCAATGACGGCCATGTGCGCGCTTACGACGCGCGCGATGGCTCGGTGCTGTGGGATGTCGATACCAAAAAGGTGTATCGGGGCGTCAATGGCGTTGCCGGGAAAGGCGGCTCGATGAGCGGCGGCGCGGCGCCTCTACCACACAAGGGAATGCTCTTCGTCAACTCGGGATATGGTTTCGCCGGAAAGATGCCCGGCAACCTCTTCCTCGCGTTCGGGCCGAAGAAGTGAGTCCCGGTGTCCACAGCCGGCCCAAGCCGGCATAGGTTTTCCGTACCTCCGATCTCCGGGCGACGTGTCCCGGTGAAATCGGCGCAGACCTCTTCGAAGCGATTCCGGTCATCGTCCAAGCGGAGGGCGTTGCGTGCCTGCCCGGAGTGGCTTCCGCCGCTCGGCTGCTCCTCTACGTCATTGAGGGAGCCGCTTCCTTCTTCGTGAACTTGATCGGCAGTTCCTTGATCGGCCGCAGCAGCAGGCTCGGGAAATGCGGTGGGTTGTCCAGCGGACGTTCCAATTCGATGTTGTCTATGCGATCGAACAAAATCCTGAACGCACTGCTTATCTCCACGCGCGCCAGCGTGCGCCCGATGCAGAAATGTATGCCGTGGCCGAACGCCATGTGCGTCGAAGCATTTTTTCGTTCGATGTCGAACTGACCCGGGCGGGGGAATTGCTGGGGATCGTGGTTAGCGGCCGCATAACGCGTCATCACGATCGAATTGGCCGGGATCGGCGTCCCGGCGATCTCCACGTCGCGTGTGGTGCGACGGAGCAGCCCTTGCGACGGGCTTTCGAACCGAAGCGCTTCCTCGACGAAATTCGCCCGCAGTTCAGGCTGCGCGCGCAACTTCGCCATCTGGCCTGGATAGCGAAGCAGCGACCACAAGGCGTGGCTGATGCCGTTGCTGGTGGTCTCGAAACCACCCGCGACCAGCTGCCGCATGACAAACTGGAATTCGTCCATCGGCAGGACGTCATCGGGCTGGCTGGCCAGCAACGATATCAGATCACCGGTCGGTTCCTTCCGCGCCGCTTCACGACGGTCGGCGAGATAATGCTGAAGTTCGATCTCCGCTTCGGCGCTTTCGATGAGGCCTTCACGCGACAGGACCTTGACCATAGGATCCATCAGCGCGTCCGCCCACCGCTTGAATTTGGGCAGCTCCCCCGGTGGCAACCCGATCAGGCCGGCAACGACTATGCCCGGAAGCTTGTGAGCGAAATCGGCAACGAAATCACAGCGTCCCTGGTCGATGAAAGCATCGATGAGATCGTTGATGATCCGATCGATATAGGGTTCCAACGCCTTGACGCTCTTGCGGCTGAAGGCCGGTTCCAGCAATTTGCGGTGCTTGGTGTGCAGGGGTGGATCGGCGTTCTGGAGCGACATGCGGTGCGGCCAGCCGCGCTCGGCAAAAATCGATTCGTACAGCTCGACGCCTTCGGGTCCCTGTAGCTCCGCAACACTGCCACCGAACTCGTTCGAAAAGTCCGTTGTGTTTAACAGGACCGATTTTACCTCGTCATATCGGGAGACGATATAGACGCCCAGCTCCGGTACCTTGTAGACCCCTTCCTCGGCATGGAGCGAGGTGTAGAAAGGGTAGGGATTGCTTTGTACAGCCGGGTCGAGGAGGCTGAGTGTGACGGAGGAGCCTTCGGTTTCAAGCATCATTCTCTCCGGAAGGCAGATTTGCCCTGTATCACTCGAGTAGACCTAGGCTCAGGCTCCTCTTCGGAAACGCTGCTCGATCACCTCGTCGGGATTCTCCTTGCGGCCCAAGCAATAGTCGCCTGCCAGGGTTGTCCGCTGCATGTGGCGTCGCTCGGCCGGGTTCGTTCCGGGTGTGCTATGGAGCATTCGCCAGTTGTCCCACAGGACCATCTCTCCATATTTCCACTCGTGACGATAAACCGCGCCCGGCTCCTCCGCGGCGGAGAAGATATAACCGATCACTTCGCTGAGCAGCCTGTCGCCCTCCGCATTCTCCCGGCCTTCGATGCCGACTGCGAACCAGGGCGAGACATTCAGCATCTTCCGGCCGTTGTCAGGATGGGTGAATACCATTGGATGGATCACCCTGGGCGCGTTCTTCATCTGATTCTGCGCGCCGTTTTCGCCGCCCTTGCGCGAGGACATGCTGATGTTGCGCAAGGGACGGTCGCGGGGCGGTATGCCGAATCGTGAGTCCTCGGGCTGGAAATTGGCCTGATAGAGCACGCCAAGATCGGCTATCTCGTTCCGGAGCCGCACGGGGAGCCGTTCGTACAGCGCGCCTTTGTCCATGAAGCCGGTGTAGCTGCCGCTTCGAGGCAATTCGATGGGCCGAAGGATTCCACCGCGATTGATTTCATCGATGTAGATGAGATCGGAATGCCACGGAAGATACCATGCTCGCCGTTCGCCCGCGATCTCCTCGATATCCGAATCGCCTGGTTCGGCTACCAGATCCGTCAGAATGGGATTGGTAGCGTGAACGCTTCGGACGGTGTGCGCAATGGGAGTGCCGAATATCCTTGTCAGACCTACGTGTAACTGCTCACCTTCCACATCGCTGAACACCAGCAAACCGTGCGTACGCCAGAGCAGAAGCAGTTTTTCGCGGACCTCGGGTCGGCTGATGTCCTGTAGGACGATGCCTTTCACCGTGGCACCGGGGGCATCGACCTGAACTGCGACCTCGATCGTCATATCTTGTCCTCCTCTCCTCGCCGGATCGGCATATCACCATTGGCGTGCGCTGTCGTCTATCATGCCGATGTGCCGGATTTGGACTGTTCAGGCGGACGTCGGCCGATCCTGCCGGAGCCCTCCGCACTCACCCCAGGCGCTGTGTGACGGTTCGGCCGTCCCACCCGCGGGCGGCGGCGACTACGGCCGCGTTCAGTTCCCGAATGACGCTCGTATCGGGAACGATCTCGAGCATCGCACCGATTTCGGCGCGGGTATCGGCATAGCAGAACGGCTTGCCATCAAATATGGCCTCCGTCGCAATGACGATGCCGCGTGCGCGCAATGCGGCGACCTGCTCGTCATAATCGGGCACGATCTTCGCGACATGATGGAAGCCGGACTCTCCAGGGGCGAAGGAGTCTCGGTAGGCCGAGGGGCCGGGGCTCCTCTGCTCGATCAGCTCGATCTGCATCGGTCCCGCCTGGGCCAGGCCCGCGAAAATTTCCAGCGGGACCCGCTCGCCACGATAAATTGCATCGGGAAAGGACGATTCGATCGTCACGAAGGGGCCTACGCCCATCTTGACCCACCGTTCCGCCGCCGCGATCAGGTCCGGCACCACCCAGCAACTTTGGTGGATATCTGTCATCATCCCTCTCCTTTTTTCGTGGCGACCCAAGTGCAGCGAGTATTACACAGCTGAACATTGCGCGGCGTCGCCATCGGCTTAAAGGGCGGACCAAGTGTGTCAACACCTCCTTGCCCGCCGATCGAGGCTCAGCGGCCTTGCGGGGCGGCACCAAAGGCCGTCGTCATGAAGGCGTTCATGCAGCCGAGCGGAGCGGTTCAGGTAAACCGCGGCCGCGCCTCCTCGAAAGAAGATTACCGGCCAGCGAGATCGGGATTGACGTCGATGACGATGCGACCCGTCTTCACGCCCGCCTCGACGAGCCGAAGGGCTTCCGGGACGTCGGCGAGCGGGAACCGGCGCCAGACGGGCGGAACGGACAGCACCCCCTCCTTCAGGAGCGAGAACAGCAGCGTACGATTGGTCGCGATGAGTTCGGGCTCGAGTTCGGATGCCCTGAGGAGATTGGCGCCGACCATCGAGGCGCCCTTCAGAAGCGCGAGATTGGCGGCGATCTTCGGAATCGGCCCCGCCGCGAAACCTATCACGACCAGCCGTCCTTTCCAGGCAAGCGAGCGAAATGCCTGCTCGGTCGCCTCTCCGCCGACTGGGTCGTAGACCACGTCGGGCCCGCGACCGTGCGTCAGCTCCGCAACGCGTGCGCGCCAATCCGGCGCACGGCTGTCCAACGCGAAGTCAGCGCCACCCTCCAACGCGATCCGGCGTCGCTCGGCGCTCGAGGCCGATGCGATCACCTTCGCACCCATCCATTTTCCGAGCTGAACCGCGGCGAATCCGGCTCCGCCTCCCGCCCCCAGCACCAGAAGCGTCTCGCCCCTCTGGAGTTCGGCCCTTTGCAGACCGTACAGACTCGTCTCCGCATTGCCGCGAAACAGGACGGCCTGCTCCAGCGATACCCCGTCCGGAATGGGCGTAAGGTTCTCGACGGGCACGACGAGCTTCTCGGCGAAGGTGCCGACCAGGCGTTGACCGATACGTGAATCGCCGATGAAGCCCAACACGGAAACGCGATCGCCCGCACGGTAGCCGGCGACGGCCGAGCCGGCCGCGGCAATGATGCCGACGCCTTCGGCACCCGGGGTGAAGGGCAGCAGCGGTCGTACCTGATAGCGGCCGCTGGCCACCAGCGCGTCCGCGAAATTCACTGCGGCAAGTGCCACGTCCACCAGTACCTCGTCCGGGGCGGGCGTAGGTATGTCTATGTCTTCCAATGCATAACGCTGTGGAGACGTGAAGTCATTTACCCTTATGGCCCGCATGAACATCTCCCCTTCGTGTGATCGGGCGGGCTACCCGATCGGAACAGGGCGTTCAAGGATAGGCTTTCACGCCTTTGTCTCGATCCGCCGGGCCGGCGGATCGATCCGATCCCAGCCTGTCCTCGGCGAATGTGTCCAAGCATGTCCGATCGGCGTTTTGCAATTGCTTGATTTGCGGACATCCGCCTATGATCGCCGAAACAGTGGTATCCGGCCGGATGAATGGCGGGAAAGGAGAGAGATGGACGAAGGGCCATTGAGCGGAGTGAGGGTGGTCGAGCTGTGCAGCTGGCTCACCGGACCGCTGGCGACATGTATCCTGGGAGACCAGGGGGCGGACGTGATCAAGGTGGAGTCGCCCACGGGCGACGAGTTCAGGCAGACCGGCACCAGTCGCGGCGGCATGGCTGCGATGTTCATGGCGGTGAACCGGAACAAGCGTTCCATTTGCTTGGATCTGAAGAATTCCGACGATTTGCGCAAGATGGAGGAGCTCGTGGCGACCGCCGACGTGTTCGTCGAGAACATGAAGCGTGGCACCATGGACCGCCTGGGGCTCGACACCGCCACGCTGCGGCGCAAGTATCCGAAGATGATCTGCGTCTCCATGTCCGGTTACGGGCAGACCGGGCCGAAATCGAAGGAGGGCACCTTCGATCCGATGGTGCAGGCGATGTGCGGCCTGGCATCGATCCAGGGAGGTAACGAGCGCGACAAGCCGCAGCTCGTCCGGTCGATCGTCATCGACAAGCTCATGGGCCCCGTCGTCGCTCAGGCGATCAGCAGCGCGCTGTTCCAGCGTGAGCGCAAGGGCGTCGGCTGCCTCATCGAGTGCTCGATGCTGGATGCGGCGATATGGTGGATGTGGCCGGACGGAATGACGAGCCACGCCTTTGTCGGGGAAGGGGTGCGGACCGGTGGTGACAGTGCCGACAGCGATGCACTGTGCAAGACAAAGGACGGATATGTCGTCACGGCGCCGTTCCAGCAGCCTGCCTGGGAAGCGTTTCTGCGTCTGGCCGACAAGCCCGAGCTAGGGGAGGACCCCCGCCTTCGGACCCTGAAGGATCGGGGCCAGAATTTTCAATATTATGGCAGCGTCCTGCGCGCCAGCTTCGGCGAACGCACAACCGAGGAGTGGTGCAGGCTTCTGAGCGAGAGCGGGATTCCGAACGCCCCTGTGCTCAGGCGCGACCAGATCCTGCAGCATCCCCAAGTGGTCTGGAACGACATTGTCGAGGAGAAGGAGCACCCGAGTGCAGGGCGGTTCCGCTCGATCCGCGCGCCCGCGCGCTTCGACGGCAAGGCTGCCGGCGTCAGGCGTCCCGCGCCCGATCTTGGTGCAGACACGCAGAGCGTGCTGGACGAGTTGGAGGTGCGCTCAAAGCGGAGGGGCGAGGGGCCGATCGCCGTCCACGCGCTAGCGAGCCCGCCCGAAAGCTGACGAAACCGCGCCAAGCGGCGCGGCCAGATGGAACGGGACGCTGGGCTTGCCGCTTGGCCGGCCCCTAGAGGTGCATGCCGCCGCTGGTTTCGATGATCTGGCCGGTGATCCATCCGCCCGAAGGAGAAGCCAGGAAGGCGACAACTCCGGCGATGTCGATCGGTTGGCCGAGGCGGTTGAGCGCGGCAAGCGAGACATAGTGGGAAAGCAATTCAGGATTGCTGGTAATCCCCTTGCTCAAATCCGTCTCGATCAGCCCCGGGGCGACCGCATTGACGGTAATTCCCTGGGGGCCCAGTTCCACCGCCAGCGCCTTTGTGAAATTGTTGAGCGCCGCTTTGGCCATCGCGTAAACGATCCCGCTGGGATAGGCGACGAGTCCGACCATGGATGACACGTTGATGATCCGGCCGCCTCGATCCATGTAGCGTAGCGCTGCCTGCGTCGTGAACAGCGGACCTTTGGCATTCACGGCGATCATTTCGTCGAACGAGCTGGAGGTCACGTCACCAATGGCGCCACCCCCGCCCTTGCCAGCATTGTTGACCAGAATATCGATACGCAGCCGGCCGCGCTCCTTCAGGGCCGCCTCGATCCCGGCGAACATCGAGCTGACCTCGGCGGGCTCGGCAAGATCGGCGGCAATGGTGATGCCGTCGGAGCCGGCCTCGCGAACCGCCTCGACCGTCTCCTGTGCCGCATCGGCCCGTGTGCTGAAATGTGCCACCACGAACGCGCCACGGCGTGCCAGCTCGACAGCGATGGATCGACCGATCCCTCCCGAAGCGCCCGTGACGATCGCTACCTGTCCCTCTAGATCCTTCAACCCTCGATCTCCCTGTTCTCTTCGGCGGAACATGGCAGCTGCCGAAGATCCTGTCCAGATCGTTCGCCGGGGCATGACGACACTGACGCTCGATCGGCCGCTGACCAGGAACGCGACATATGTTGCCGTCGGCTCGGCGGGTCTTCGGAATCCTGAGATCGCCCGCGCATCCGCGGCCGGCGTCGCCCGTTCGTTTACTCCGCGGGAAGATGGCGGCCGAGGAAGGAAATCACACCGTCGTTGAACGCGTCGTTTCGGTCTCCCACCACCATATGGCCCGCACCCGACACCTCATAGACCTCGGTCTGGGGAACAAGCCGGCGCATCTCGGCAATGCCCTCATCATCGACGATATCGCTTTGTCCGCCGCGCACCACGAGAGTCGGGATGGTTATACGGCTGCTGACCTTGAGCAGCGAGTCGACCCGCGAAGGCGGTTCGGCGCTCGGGGCAGTTTCGAGCAGCCGCGGGTCCCAGTGCCAATAGAGGCGCCCGTCATCGCGCAGGCGCAGATTCTTTCGAAGGCCGCTCGGATCGCGAGGGCGCGGACGGGTGGGATTATATGCGGCCACCGCCTCGGCGGCTTCCGCCAAATCGGCAAAGCCTCCCCGATGCGCCCGCATGAAATCCTGAATCTTCTTCACGCCCGCCTCCGCGGGGCGGAGCACGATATCGACCATTACCAGCGCCTGCGCGATCGGCGTGTCGCTGGCGCCGACGGCATAGAAGCTTGTCATTCCACCCATCGAGGCGCCAACGAGCGCAACGGGCCCGTGCACCGTCGCCAAAACGGTCAGGAGATCGGAAGCGAGTGCCGGCAGCGAATAGTCGCCGGTCGGCGACCAATCGCTCTCGCCATGCCCGCGCGCATCATATTTCACGACGAAATATCCGCGCTCGACCAGCCGCTGCATCGCATTCGCCCAGGAGTGCCTGGTCTGCCCGCCGCCGTGGAGGAGGATAACCGCTGGCGCGTCGGGCCGGCCCCCTATGTCCGCGACCAGGGTCAGCCCGTCGGGTGTCGTGAAGCGCTGCTGGGAGAAACTGGTCATCGTCATCCTATTACTCTTATCGGAAGCCAAAGCCAGGGAAGGAACTGGAGCCGCATCAGGGGCACGTCCATCGCCCGTCACTTCAATTCCAGCGATCCGCGCGGCAGCTATCACCGCCCCGGATTATAGGTCCCTGCGCCGCCGGAGACGCCGTTCCGCTGCAGCTGGAGGCGCTATTTTCTGGATGCCGGCGGGTTCTGTCGCAGCTTGGCGGCTCCGGTTCGTATATATTGACGAAGATCGGCCAGTTGCCCGTCGCTCAGCTCTTCGAATCTGGGCATACCGTTTTCCACGAGAGCACCCTGGCGAACGATCGCCTCGAAGGTCTCGGCTGAAAGAGCCGCATAGGACGTTCGCAGGTCCGGCGCGGTTCCACCCGCGGCGACGTCTGCGCCGTGACAAGCGAAGCATCGCGCGAACTCGGTCTCTCCACGCTGCGCGCTCGCCTCGTCAGGCCTGAAGTCGGGGTCATCCACGGCGGCAAGCCTGTACTTCTCCGCAGGCGGCAGGACCTTCTTGCCGCCAATGGCGAAGGTAAGTATCCGCCGGGCCTGGGTCCGATAGTCGATTGGGCCGAATGCCTCGTCATATGCGACACCGGCGCTCGTTCCGATGCCGGCCATGACCGTGATATATTGGCGACCGCCGGCCATGTAGGTGATCGGCGGGGAAAGTACCGGGGCGCCCGCGTTGAAGGTCCACAACACCTTCCCTGTCGTCGCTTCATAGGCGGTGAAGACCCCGGTGCCCTGGCCTTGAAAGACGAGGTTGCCACCCGTGGCCATGATCCCTCCGTTCCAGGCGCCTGCCGTCGGCACACGCCAAGCCGGCTTCCGCATGACGGGATCCCAAGCCAGCAAGCTGCTCGACGCCTTGTTGTCCGAAAGGAAACCCAGGTTCACGGCAAATTCGATATTGCCCGGCACCTTGCGCTGCCAGGTCGGCGCAATTCCCTTATCGTCATATTCGAACGCTTTCTCCATCACTGGAAGATAGAGCAGCTTGGAGCGGGAGCTGAAGGCGGAGGGGAGCCAAGTATGGGCACCCTCGGGGCCGGGCAACAGTTTAAAGGTCGAACCATCCGGGTAGCGCGCTCCCGGAGTCTCGATCGGGCGACCCGTCTTCAAGTCGATCCCGGAGGTCCACGTCACGGGAACGTAGGGATCGGCGGAAATCAGCTTGCCGGTGATCCGGTCGATGACATAGATCAGCCCGTTTTTCGGTGCCTGCAGCAGAACCTTTCGCAGCTTCCCGCCGATCTGGATGTCGGCGAGCTGCATGTCCATCGAAGCGTTATAGTCCCATGTCTCGCCGGGATTGACTTGATAGTGCCACTTGTACTTTCCGGTCTTGCCATCGAGCGCCACGACGGAGCACAGGAACAAATTGTCGCCGCCGCCCGGGCTCCGGACGCGCTGATTCCACGGAGCGCCGTTGCCCGTGCCCAGGAAAACCGTATCGGTTTCCGGATCATAGGTGAACGTGTTCCAGACCGTGCCGCCACCGCCGTGCTTCCACCATTCGCCCGACCAGGTCTTGGCGGCCATCGCCTGCGTCTCGTCCTCGAACCCCTTCGCCGGGTCCCCGGGGACCGTGAAGAAGCGCCAAAGCTGTTTGCCGGTCTCTGCGTCATACGTCGTGACGTAGCCGCGGACGTTTGATGAATCGGCGCCACCATGGCCGATGATGACCTTGCCGTCGAATACCCGCGGCGCTCCGGTTACGAAGCGCTGATCGTCTTTGTCGGTGGTGTTGACACTCCAGATCTGCCGACCATCCTTCGCGTCGATCGCGATCAACCGCCCATCGACCGTGCCGACATAGATCTTGCCATTCCACCACGCGAGACCGCGCACGCCCCAACTCGCCCGCATCTTGCGACCCGCCACGGGGAGGGGCTTCGGATCATGCTCCCACAGCAATTTGCCGGTCGCGGCATCGAAGGCGCGTACAACGCTGTACCCCGTTGCCGTGTAGAGCACGCCCTCCACCGCGACCGGGCCGCTCATCGGATTTCCCGGCGGCAGATCGTAAGACCATGCCAGGCCGAGACTGCCGACGTTATCCGCGTTGATGCGGGTCAACGAGCTATAGTGCTGCTCACCATAGCTTTGGCCGTAAGCAGGCCAGTCGCCGCCGCCATTCTTGTCCAGGAAAGTCGCGGTGCCGGTAGCCTTGGTCGCGGCTCCGCCTACCGTAGCGCAGAGCACGAACGCAGCCGTCGCGAGCGCGATGGAACTGGCGCCAAACTGAAAAAACCGCATCACACCTCCTCCGTTCGGCCGTTCCGGTTGCCCCCGATGGCCTGATATTTATGCCGCGTTCGCGCGGTGAACGATACTTCGCAAGAAAGGCGACGTCGCCTCAACAGAAAACATCTACACGCATCCGTTTCGTTCGGCGAACGATTGTTCAGTACCGCCGATCTCCGTAGCGCCGAAATCCGCCGAAGTCCCAAACCAAGGTGCCGGGAAGTGCCGAGGGAGGGCGGGCGCCTCAGGCCGGTTACCCGCAGCCTGAGACATCCATGACCATGTCCTGAGAGACGGCTTTACGAACTGTCCGTCGAGAGATCGGGCCGGAGCCGTCGCGCCGGCGCGGCCGGAAATCCGGCCGCGCGCGACGACGTAACGGCGCACCGATCCCCTATGCCTGCCGCTTGTACTTTTCCGGCACCGGGAAGCGGAACACCTTGGCGGCGTTGAGACCCAACAACTTTGCACGGGTATCCGTCCGCAGGGAGTCGCCGAACGTTCGTTCGATCGCTTCCGCCGAGTGCGGCCACGATCCTTCATGATGAGGATAATCGTTGGCCCACATGAAATTGTCCTCGAGGCCGTGAAGCTCGACCAAGTCCAGGGCGGCCCTGTCTTCACCGAAGGACGCGTAGCAATTGCTGCGGTAGTATTCGCTGGGCAGCTGCTTCATCTTTGGGCGCACCCAGAAGTGGTGCTTGAGGTAAGCCTCGTCCATCTTCTGCAACATCCACGGCACCCAACCGGCATCCGCCTCGATCGTCGCGGCCCGCAGCTTGGGGAAGCGTTCGAAAACGCCCGAAGCGCAAAGGCTCACGATCGGTTCAATCGTCGGCGAAAGCGAATGGACGACGTAATTGATGATCGCGCCGCCATTTCCCCGGGCGGCGCGGGGATCGCGACCCGTCGAAACGTGGAAGGTCATCGCCAGGTCCGCGTCCTGGATCGCCGCCCACAGCGGATCGAAGACCGGAAGATTGTAATTGATGTGGCTCACGTCGTGTGCGCCCCAGATAGGCTTGCACGGCAGCGTGAGGACGCGATAGCCCATCTTGGCCACACGCTGGACTTCCGCGATGGAGCCTTCGATGTCGGCGGTGTTGAGCGCCGCCGCAGGGCTGCACCGGTCGACGAATGGACCACAGCTCTCCCATGCCCAGTTGTTCCACGCCTGAATCTGCGCGGTCACGAAGTCGGTATTGCTGGACGACCACATCAGAAGTGCCGGACCGTTCGGAAAGATCACCTCGCCGTCGACGCCGTCCAACTCCTGGTCGGCAATACGATCGAGGCCAACAGCATCCTTTACGTTTCCGTCCGCACGAATTCCGATGCCACCAACCTTGGAGCGGAGCAGATCCTCGCCTTCGAAGGGGAAGTCGATCAGGCGCTCGTCGCGCATTCCGGGCATAATAATGTAGCGCTCCCCGTTTTCCCGTTTCTCGATCTTCGGCAGAAGGTGATGCCATTTTTCGTCGAGACGGTCCCGGAACAGAGTCACCGGAGGATTGAGGTGCGTATCGCACGAGACGATGAAATACTTCTTGGCGTCGCCCGGCCTTACGCCCGCATCCCAGGTCTTGAGGTCAGGTCGCGTCAAGCGCCACTTGTTCTCTTCGTTTACTATGATGTCTGCAGGCTGAATCATTTTCTGTCTCCAAGATATGCTTTTTATCGATCCTACGCTTTGATTGCAGGGGGCTCAACCGGAAACATGCACCGTAGCGGGGATTTCGCAGTCAACAGTTTCACGACGCCTTGAGATACGGCACGACGGCGTCCAGGAAGGCCGCGGGCTGATCGTGGTAGATCCAGTGACCTGCATTGCGAATCAAGACCTCGCGGGCGTTCGCGAACGCGGCGAGCGTGCCGTCTCCGGCGGGATCGCGCGCCCAGCTCGCGTCGCCGCGGAGCAGCAACGTTTCACAGCGGATGCGGCCGTACAGGCGCAGCATATCCGCCCGTGGAAGCCGGACGGGGTGGAGGACGCGAACCAGATCGTCGAACTTCCAGCTGAAGCTGCCATCCTCGTTACGGACGGTGCCGTGCAGCGTCAGATGGTGCGCCTGCGCTTCCGACAGATGCTCGTTCGCCTCCCGCATTCGCGCCGCAGCGCTTTCGATCGTCGGATAGCGCTTCGTAAGCCGGCCGGCTGCCGCATGGGTTTGGTCGATCCACTCCAGCAGGCGTTGATCGATTGTCTGGGCAGCCCAACGGTCTTCGAGGAAGGGAGGGTATTCGAGCCCCTCGATGACGACCAGCTTGCCGACGAGTTCGGGATAGAGCCCCGCATAGGCGAGCGAGATCATGCCGCCAAGCGAATGCGCAATGATTCTCACGGGGTGCTCGGGCATTTGCCGGACGAGCTGGGCGAGATCGTAGATCATCGCTTCCAAAGGATAATTGCCGTCGCTGACATGCTCGCTATCGCCATGACCCCGCAGATCGGGGGCGACGACATGCCAATCCTTGCTGAGGTGTCGGGCCACCGTGTCCCAGCTCCGGCAATGGTCCTGACCACCATGGACGAGCAGCAGAAGAGGCGCCTCGTGATTGCCCCAATCGACGTAATGAAGCCGCAGGCGCTGCGAATAGTAGAAATGTGATGAAGGCGATCCTGTGTTCATTCTTTATCGATCTCGCATGTTCGTCCAAGTCCGCGCGCCATCGATCGCTCTCGTGCGGGGCTTCCGGACGCTCGAGATCGGTGGTAACGAAAGCGCATGTAGGGAATTGAAATGAGAATCAACCCGTCTGAGGTAGCGTCACGGTTGACCGAGGGTGAGCGCGCCGCCTTGCGATCACTGCCTGTTGCTGATCGCGGCAATTTCGGCGACGAGCAGTGGTGGTGCTATTACATGCTGCTCGACGGGGGATTGCTGACGACCGACGATGGAGGGCTGATGGTGCCGACGGATGCCGGCGCCGAGGTTCTTCGACTGCTCGACGCCGGCTGACGTGGACCCGCCTTCAGTGCTGAGGCGCGCCGCGCCGATAGAACGGGGTCGGCGGGGCGATCAGGTTTCGGACCTCGTCCTCTTGCCCACCTGGATCGTTGATTCGTTCCGATCCCACGTGGCGTTGGTCACGCCATCGTCGCGCAGCTGAAACTTCAGCACGCGGCCGACCGAATTGCGCGGCAGCTCGGCCCGGAATTCGATGAAGCGCGGTACCGCGAAGTGGGGAAGCTGGTCGATCGACCAGCGGCAGAGCTCCTCCTCGGTGATCTCGGCGTCCGCCCGCAGGATCGCAGTCAGCTTCACCTCGTCTTCGGAGGCGGCCCGGACCGCGTGGACCGCCAGGTCCTCAAGATCCGCGTGCCGCCGAAACACCGTTTCCACTTCGAAGCTGGATATATTCTCTCCACCCTTGCGAAGGTAGTCCTTGTTACGGTCTACGAAGTAGAAGAAGCCGTCGGCATCGAACCGGCCGAGGTCGCCGGTATGGAACCAGACGTTGCGCAGCGCTTCGACGGTCGCCTCTGGACGCCGCCAATAGCCCTTGAACATCAGGTCCGGGCGAAGGGGGCGCACCACGACCTCGCCGACCTCGCCGGCCGGCAGGATGTTGTCCGATTGATCGACGACTTCCACTGCGAAATCATCTGGCAGGCGCCTGCCGGATGAGCCATCCGGCGAAGGCTGTTCCAGGTAGCCCATCGTGATGGAGCAGGCTTCGGTCATGCCATAGCCGGGCGCACCGGTATATTTCACCCCGAAGCGCCGTTCGAACGCATCCCGATGCGCGCGGCTGAACGGAACGCCCGAGACCGTGCGGATCTGCCCAAAGCAGCGGGCCATGGCGGCGTTGTCCGGCATGTCGGCGATGTACACGATCATCGAGCTGAGGAGGGTGATGACCGTCGCTCCGGACCGCTCGATCTCCTCCCAGAAACCGCTCACCGAGAAGCGGCTCGCGATCGACATGGTCACGCCCGCGATCAGGGAACCCATGGTGCTTCCCGCGGCCGCCATGTGAAATAGCGGGCAGGGGGTCCAGAATACGTCATCCCTTCGGAGGCCGTAATGCTGAACGACCTGCCGCCCCATATTTAGAATGTAGTTATGGGGGATCATGCAGCCCTTGGACGGTCCGGTCGTCCCCGACGTGTAAAGAAGCGCGGCGATATCGGACGGCTGCACGCCGGCGTCGATCGGCGTGAGATCTTCGCTGTAGATCGCATCCAGCGCGAGGACGGTGAGACCCGATAAAGCCCCTGGCAACGTCCCGCGAACGACCAATGTGGTGAGCTCCGGCGCGCCTGCCGCGACCGCCACGACCCTATCGCAATATTCGGCATCCGCGATCATGATCGCCGCGCCCGCGTCCGCGACCTGGTGCCGCAGGAACTCGCCGCGAAACGACGTGTTGATCGGCACGTTGATCGCGCCCAGCTTCGCCACCGCGATCCATGTCATTGCACAATCGAGATGATTGTCGAGGATCCAGCAAACCCGATCGCCGAACTTCACGCCCAGCGCGGCCAGCCCGTGCGCGAGCCGGGTCGATGCCTCGTCCGCCTCGGCAAACGTCATCTTGTCGCCGCTGAAGTCGAGCCAGATCTTGTTGGGCCACTGGGCGGCCGCCTCACGGATCGATTGCGGAATGCTCCTCCGTGCGATCGGGAGTTCGATTCTAGCTGTCATGCATCTGTCCCTTAAACATTATTCCATGAGTCCATGACGGAGCCGCTGATCGCGTCCGTCGACGGGAAACCGCGGACGGGCACCGGTGCCCGTCCGCCCGCCCGCGGATCCTATCGTGAGAACGGCCGTCAATCAGCTACCGCCACGGCCGGCTGCAGCTTGGGCGGCCGTCCTCGTCCCGCCCCTACCATCACGGGCAAGGCAGCGGACGCGCTGTCGCGCCCTGCGCCGGAGCCCTCCGCACGTGAAGCTCGGAATTGCTGACCTTGTCGATGGCGCCATCACTACTGCGGTGCTCAGTTCCGCATGAGGGCGAAGCCGTTGCCCGAGCGAGACACCGGCGTGAACGGCGCAGGTCGGCGACCGATCAGCCAGCGCATAGGGCCTACTCGGCCGCAGCTACTTGCGGCTGCGCGTGAGCAGCGGGTGCCGGCTGCTGGCCGCGGACCAGCCGCCCCGGGAGCGCGCCGGTATGGACGCCGTCACGATAGACGATCTTTCCGTTGACGACCGTGGCGGAGAAGCCGTCCGCTTTCTGCGTCAGGCGCCGGCCACCCGCCGGCAGGTCGTAGACGACATGCGGCGCGTGAAGCTTCAATCGGTCGTAATCGATAACGTTCAGATCCGCGCGATAGCCTTCCGCGATGACGCCGCGATCGTTGAAGCCGATCATGCGCGCGGGGTCGTGGGTCAGCGCCCGCACCGCTTCGGGAATGGTCAGCTTGTCGCCGTTGCGCCGATCGCGCGTCCAGTGGCTGAGGACGAACGTCGGGAAGCTGGCGTCGCAGATCACGCCATAATGCGCGCCTCCGTCACCAAGCCCCAGCACGAAGTTTTCGTGCCGCATCATGCTGGCGACGACGTCGAGATTGCCATGCGCATAGTTGGCAAAGGGCAGGAAGATGATCGAATGGCCGTCGCGTTTCATCAAGATGTCGTAGGCCAGCTCCGCGGGCGTTATGCCCGCGCGCGTCGCGCGCGCGGCGATCGAATCGTCCAGGCTGGGCTCATAGTCGATCGGATCGCCGCCTTCGAACATGCCGTCGAAGTTGCGGACAAATCCGATCAGTGGATGCGAGGGATCTTCGGGCTCCTCCTCGATCAGCCGGGCGCGCAACGCCGGGTCGCGCATGCGTTCGACCTTCTCCGCCAAGGGAAGCTGCGCCACTTCCTTGTAGGAGGGGCACATCGTGAAGGGATGCATGGTGAGTTCGAGGCCAAGCAGCAGCCCGATGCCGCGCGGCATGGTCTGGCCAGTGACCGTCAGCCCCTCGTTATTGGCCTCCTCGATGCAGGACATGATGGTGCGCCACTGGTCGGGCCTGGAGTGGGTCTGCGCGGTCGACAGCGTGAGGGGGCGGCCGGACGCCCGGAGAATCCGCCTGAACATCGCGAACTCGCCCGGGACGTCCTCGTTGCTCTTGAAGTCCGTCGCGACCTGGAAGACGCCACTCCCCGCGCTTTGCATCCCGCGGGCGATCGCGGTCAGTTCCTCTTCGCCGGCGTCGGCGGTCGGGATCACGTCGCCCTTGCTGCTGCGGTGGAACAGCGTCCGCGACGTGGCGAAGCCGACGGCGCCGGCCTGGATCGCCTCCGCGGTGATCTTCCCCATTTTTTCCGTGTCTTCCGCCGTCGCCTTGGCGCCGTGCGATGCCCGCTCGCCCATGACATAGACCCGCAAGGCCGAGTGCGGCAGGTAGCTGGCGATGTTGATGTCGTGCGGCCGGGCGTCCAGCGCGTTGAGGAATTCCGGATAGGTCTCCCAATCCCATGTAAGACCGGTCGTCATCACCACGCCGGGAATATCCTCGACGCCCTCCATCAGCTCAATCAGGCGCGCATGATCCTCTTTCCGGCACGGCGCGAAGCCGACGCCGCAATTTCCGACCACCACCGTGGTCACGCCATGGCCGGAGGACGGCGAGAGTCGCGATTCCCATATCGCCTGGCCGTCGTAATGGGTGTGGACATCGACAAATCCCGGGGTGACCAGCATGCCGCGCGCATCGATCTCCTCCCTGCCGCTTCCCTTGATCGCGCGCGAGACGGCAACGATGGTGTCTCCCGTGATCGCCACGTCGCCCTCGAAGGGGGCGCCGCCGCGGCCGTCAACGATAGTTCCGCCGCGGATCACAATATCGAACTGGCTTGTCATGGGATCTTCTCTCCAAAATCTTACGTGCGCGGTCCCTTTCCCTATACTAGGCGATTGGCACCGGAAATACCACTTCGGATTTGAATGCTTCCGCCGTCCATGTCGCGGGTCGCCCCGCAGCGCACCATTGCGGATGGCCGAGCGCCCGCGTAGGATCGGCTGAATCAGAAGATGAGGAGCGCCCATGGCGAGGATGCAAGACGATGATCATGCCAGGCACAATGCCTGCGCCATTCTCGGCGGCGGGAGGCGCTCGTGAATAGCCGGACCGGTCCCTTGGCCGGAGTTCGTGTGGTCGAGTTTACGGGCATAGGCCCGGCACCCCACGGCGTGATGCTCCTCAGCGATTTTGGCGCCGAAGTGCTGAGGATTGATAGACCGAACGGAGCTCAGTTTCCCAATGCCGCCCTCGACCGGGGACGGCACAGCATTCGTCTCGATCTGCGGAGCGATGCCGGCCGCGAGAGGGCGTTGGAAGCCATCGCCCGCGCGGACGTGCTGGTGGAAGGGTATCGTCCCGGCGTCATGGAGCGGCTCGGACTGGGCCCCGACGTCGCACTGGATGTCAACCCGGGGCTGATCTATGGCCGGATGACGGGCTGGGGGCAGAGCGGTAGCCTGGCCAAGGCCGCGGGACACGACCTGAACTACATCGCGATAACCGGAGCGTTGGCGGCGATTGCGGATGCGGAGGGCTATCCGATTCCGCCGCTCAATCTGGTTGGGGACATCGGGGGCGGATCTCTTTACCTGGCCTTCGGAATAGTTTCCGCCTTGTTGGAACGCGAGCGGTCAGGCAAGGGACAGATCGTTGATGCCGCGATCGTGGATGGCGTGGCCTCGATGATGGCGATGTTCTGGGGGATGCGCCCGGAGAGATCCGATCCTCTTGATCCCGGCGTTAACATCCTCAGCGGACATGCTCCATTCTATCGATGCTACCTTTGCAACGACGGCCGCTACATCTCTGTCGGCGCAATCGAACCCCAGTTCTATGAAGAACTGGTCAATCGTATCGATGCGCCGCCTTCCCTGCGGCGTCGAGGAGCCGACGACAGCGACTGGGCGGATCAGCGGGACGCCTTCGCTGCCCTGTTCAAGACGCGATCCCGCGACGAATGGTGTGCGATCCTGGAGGGAACGGATGCCTGCTTCGCGCCCGTGCTCACGCTCGAAGAGTCGCGGGCGCACGCGCACATGGCCGAACGCGGCATCTATGTCTCGGCGAACGGCATCGAGCAGCCAGGCCCCACTCCGCGATTGTCCAGGACTCCAGGTGAGATCGGGCCAGACGGCGATGGTGAGGCGCTGTTGCGTTCCTGGTCGGCAAGAAAAGCCTAGATTGCACCGATTTGAATGCCGCTGAACAGTGCCGGTGACCCTGTTCTCAGGGGATGAACCGCGCAATCCTGTCTGCTCGCGGCGCGAGCCGGGCTTGCTGACTTGTCCAGGCGCCCGGAAATAAGATCAACGGAGAGAGGGTACGAAATGGCTGATTTTCTTCTGCTGCTACACAAAGCTGCCGGCGTATCGGATGGGAAATTTTCCGAGTTCGTCACCGGGCAATATGTGAGGGAGCTTGTGGGCGCGGTTCCGGGTGCGCGCTTCGACCGGCTGAACGTGGTTGAGCCCGGCGGTACCGTTCAAGTCGAGCATATCAAGGATGTACCGCCGTCGCCGACCTATGACGGTATCCTCGAAGGCCATGTCGAACGCGACGAGGATCTGGCCGGATTGGCGGAAGGGTTGAGGAAAATGGCGGCTTCGTCCGCCGGCGGAGCAGTGGATCAGGGACGCAATGTGCTCGTCGTGGTCGAAAATCATCGATCTCAGTCGCACGAGCTCGGGGCCTCCGCCGGGGCGCCGGACGACGGGTCCATGATCAAGCAGGTCGTTTTCCTTCGCAAGAAGGACGGAATGTCGCGACAAGACTTCATCGACTATTATGAGACCAGGCACGCGAAGCTCGCCGTCGAGCTCGTGCCTTCGTTCGCCCGTTACGAGCGCGATTTCGTCGATCACGAGAAAACGCGAAGCCTCGGCGTCGGCGCGTCCGACCCAATTCTGCAGCGGTTCGACGTGATGACGACGCTGTGGTTCCGCGACCGGGACGGGCAAAGGATACTGGTGGAGAAGATGGCCGATCCGAAGATCGCGAAGCTCATCGCGAGCGACGAAGAGAATCTGTTCGATCGAACGGCAATCCAGATGTTTCTTGTCGAGGAGCATGTCCTCACCGGCGAAGGCGCCAGCCGCGCAGTATCGACCGCGCATTGAGCGACGGGTTGGCCCGGACGCGCGGAGCGCTGTCGCGGGCCAACCTCGCGCATCGACCGGCGTGGCGGCGACGACGCATCAACTACGGCAACGGCGGCGCCTGATGAGCAGATCCCGGCGCGGTCAAGCTGATCTCTTCGCTCCGGAGTAGTCGCCGCGAGGATTTCGCTGCCGAGCGTCGGCGCGTTGGCAGACGAGGGCCCGGAGGGCGGTCGGCGACATGTGACGCCCGCGGGCTCGGTTATCCGGCTGATTTTGCAAATGGACAGGGCGCGAAGATATTGTAAGGGTGGCTGCGCCTGGCGCTTTGATCGGGCCGCGCGTGCTCCGCAAGGCGGGCGTAGCGTACCAATAGTCATATGACGCGGGGATGACCGAATGGACTACACGATGCGCGGAAAGGTTGCCGTTGCGGGCGTAGCAGAGACGAAATATTACAAGCATGGTCAATCGCCGGACGCAGAGTTCAAGCTCGCCCTCGACGCGATCATGGCAGCTTGCGATCATGCAGGCATTTCCCCTCGCGAAATCGACGGCTTTGCCTCGTACAGCGATGATCGCAGCGATCCGGTTCGACTGACGACCGCGCTCGGCATTCGCGACACGGGATTCTCCTGCATGCAGTGGCACGGCGGCGGCGGCGGCGCGGCGGGCGCGGTGGCGAACGGCGCGGCCGGAATCCTGTCCGGCCAGGCCAAGGTGGTCGTCGTGTACCGGTCGCTGGCACAGGGGCAGTTCGGCCGCTTCGGCCAATTCAACTCGCTCTACTCACCTTCCGGCGATTACGCCTACAGCGTTCCCTACGGAGTTCTTTCGCCGGCCCAGATGTTCGCCATGAAGGTCATGCGATTCATGCATGACCATGGCGTGAAGCAGGAGGCGATGCGGGCGATCGCGCTCGCCAGCTACCATCACGCTCAGTCGAACCCGCGGGCAATCATGTACGGCCGGCCTCTCGACGAGGCGACATATGATGCCTCGCGCTGGATCGCCGAGCCGTTCCATCTCTTCGACTGCTGCATGGAGAACGATGGCGCGGCTGCGATCGTCCTCACCCGGGCGGATCGGGCCAAGGATCTGCCAAATCCTCCCTGCTATGTCCTGGCGGGAGGATCGAGCATCGAATACAGGTCGGCCGCGTGGGCACACAACGCTCCGAACTATGCTTCGTCGAATTTTTCATCGCTCGCCAAACGGCTTTACGAAATGGCGGGCGTCGGTCCGGAGGACGTTGACGTCCTGCAAAGTTACGAAAACTTCACCGGCGGCGTGCTGATGAGCATGGTCGAATGCGGCTTCTGCACGCCGGAAGAGGCGAACGACTTCTTCACCAAGGAAAATCTGACGGTGGGCGGAAAGCTTCCCCTCAATACCAGCGGGGGAAATCTTGCCGAATGCTACATGCACGGCTTTGGGCTCGTGATCGAGGCTGTGCGGCAGATCTATGGCCAGTCCACGGCACAGGTTCCGGACACGTCGGTAGCGATGGTCACCGCCGGGCCCATGGTCTGGCCGGTGAGTGGCTGTATTTTCGGTGCGGAGGGCACGCTATGAGCGATTATTATCTGCCGGCGGGCCTTCCTTCACCCCGTCCGATGGCGGACGGGCTGGATGCCCCATATTGGAACGGCCTCGCGCAAGACGAATTGATCCTTCAGCGCTGCAACAGCTGCCGGACCTGGCAGTGGGGTCCGGAGTGGATCTGCAACGCCTGTCTTGGTTCCGACATCGATTGGACGAGGACACCCGCGAAAGGGCGGATCTTCAGCTGGGAGCGCGCTTGGCATCCCTCGCATCCTGCGCTGAAGGATCATGGCCCCTATCTGATCGTTCTGGTGGAATTGCCCGAAGCGGGAAATGTGCGGGTGATCGGAAATCTCCTGGGAGATCCTCTTCAGGAGGTCGTCATCGGCAGCGAGGTGGAAGGCGTGTTCGAGCATCATACCGACGCCGAACCCCGATTTTCGTTGCTGCATTGGAAACTCGTGGGCTGAGCGTCGACACGCGAGAATCCAGGCGCCCCCGATCACTCAATGTGCGGCGTGCGATGGTGGGTAAGCGAGAAGTGACACGGCATAATCGCCTTAAAGGAGAGAATGATGACTTCAGCGGCCTGTAGTCGGCCCGGCCAACCTCTGGATACGCTGACGCATGCTCTGGCGCGGGCCGCTGAAGCGGCCCCCGATCGCACTTTCGTCGAGATCGATCGGGTGCCGTACAGTTTTGCCGACATCGACCGTCGGTCGACGCGGTTTGCGCATTCTCTTCTAAGTCATGGTGTCGGGATCGGCGATCGTGTCGTGACGCTTCTCGAGACGAGCGTCGATGTGCTGATGTGCTGGCTCGCCTGCTCCAAAATCAGGTCGATCTGGGTTCCAATCAATCTGGCCTATCGGGGTCAATATCTCCTGCATCAGTTGAACGACTCCGAACCCAAGGTCATTGTCTGCGACAGTGGTTATGTCGAACGGGTCACCGATCTCGCCGATCAATTTTCATCGCGGCCGCTGATCTTCCAGCGTGGCGGAGAAGTGCGGGATAAGGCCGGAGTCGGGATCACGCCGCTGGATGAGGTCCGCGGAACGGACGACAGCCCGATTCCCTGCATATCGGAACCGGGCGATACCGCGGCAATCATCTACACTTCCGGCACGACCGGCCCCTCCAAGGGTTGCATGCTGAGTCAGAACCTTTTCTGTCATTTGGGACAACAGCACGTCAGTTCCGTTCTGCATGGCCCCGACGAAAAATCATTCACATGCCTGCCGCTGTTTCACATCGCCGCTCTCTATCCGGTCCTTTCCGCATTGCTGACACGAACGTCGGTGGCCATCGCCAGTCGCTTTTCGGTGTCAAGCTTCTGGGACGATGTGGAATATTCCGGCGCCACCAATGCTGTGGTGATCGGGTCGATATTGCCGCTTGTGGCGCATGCCCCCGATACGGAGGCCTCGAAGCGCTGCTATGGCCGGCTTCATACGGTGACCGGAGTTCCCATACCGCCGGAGATCAGGCGGATCTGGCACGAACGGTTCGGTGTCTCGCGCCTGAACTCGCACACCTACGGCCAGACGGAAGGAAGCAAGCTTTCGTTCGCTCGTCCCGAAGATCCGCCGCCGCCTAACGACTCTGCGGGCCCGATCGCCGAGGAATTCGACGTTCGGATATTCGATGACGAGGATCGTCAGCTCCCTGATGGTGAGGTAGGGGAGATCGTCTGGCGTCCCTTGCGGCCGCATATAGGATTTCAAGGCTATTGGCGCCGCCCCGAGGATACGGTCAAGGTATGGCGCAACCTCTGGATGCACACCGGCGACTTCGGGCGTATCGAGAACGGCTATCTCTACTTCACGGATCGCAAGAAGGATTATCTTCGATCCCGCGGCGAGAATATTTCAAGCTTCGAGCTTGAAGCCAGCTTTGCGACGCATCCTGGCGTGATGGACATAGCCGTCCACGCCGTCGGTGCCTCGGCCGGTGAGGACGAAATCAAGGCAACCTGCGTCCTCACGCCCGATGCGCAGGTGACGCACGAGGAGCTTTGCCGCTGGGCGATCGACAACTTGCCCTATTTCGCCGTTCCCCGCTACTTCGAGTTCAGAAGCGAATTGCCGCGTAATCCGACAGGCAAGATCCTCAAATATGCGTTGCGAGAGGATGGGGTGACGGCATCCACGTGGGACCGGGAAGCTGCGGGCATAGTGGTGCGACGCCGCTGATGAGTGCCTTGTCGCCCTGGGCCGTCGGATCGCATCTTGCTCACCACGGCATCTGGAACCAGCTTCGAAACCGGCTCGCCTGAACAGGCTTGCCGAGGAGAATAGCAAGAGAGAGCGAGGATCGAGGATGGCGACAAAACTGACATCGCCAGATTTCCGCGTCGGCGTAACCTATCCACAGACCGAGATCAGCCCTGATCCGGAGGAGGCAAGGCACTTCGCCCAGAGCGTCGAGGCGATGGGGTTCACCCATCTGGTCGGCTATGATCATATCGTGGGTGCCGATACACGGACCCGGCCAGACTGGACCGGGCCCTATGATCTCGACTCGACATTCCACGAGCCGTTGGTGTTGTTCGGCTATCTCGCTTCATTGACCAAGCGGATCCAGCTGATGACCGGGGTCATCATCCTACCGCAGCGGCAGCTGGTCGTCTTCGCGAAACAGGCGGCGACTCTGGATATCCTCTGCGGCGGTCGCCTCGAGGTCGGGGTAGGCGTCGGCTGGAACAAGGTCGAATATGATGCCTTGGGCGTCCCCTTCGATCGGCGGGGACGGCTGCTTGACGACTATATCCCTGTCATGCGGCGGCTGTGGACCGAACGCTCGGTAGACGCGAAGGGTGAAAATTTCGCTATCGATGCGGCGGGTATTTATCCGCTTCCCGTGCAGCAGCCGATTCCTATTTGGATCGGCGGCTTCTCGGATGTCGCACGAAGAAGGGCGGCGGCGATCGGCGATGGCTGGTTTCCCTACATCTCGGCGAGGAAAGCCGAAGCGGCCGTGGCGTCGTTCCGGGAGGAGCTGCATCGCTGTGGCCGCAGCGAGGCATCGGCCAAGCTGGAGAGCATCATCTTCTTCTCCTATCTGGGGGGGACGGCCAACTCGATCGATGGGGTACTGTCTGATGTGGAAAGCTGGAGAAGTGCCGGCGCGAACGGCGTCTGCATCGATACGATGCGGATGGGCCTCAAGGGCGCTGATGCCCATCTGAAGGTTCTCGGGCAGCTGGCCGGGGATCTCGGTCTCAGTCGGAATGCCGAATAGACTTCATCCGCACTGCGGCTAGTGATGAAGCAGTGGGGAGAGGGTGGTCGACCTGTCGGTGATGCCTGGGAAGCCATGGCCCGATAGCTTGACAATCGGGGCGGGTGATCGCGTAGGTTCGCGCTCGGCCGCCTCTCAGGTTCAGAACAAGGCAAAGCGAGAAATCGATGACACTTCATCCGGAAATGCAGATGGTCCTGGACATGAGTACGGCGGTGACCAGCCTTCCATGGGACGAGACAACCGACGTGGATACCGCCCGCGAAGCTTGTGGTCCGAAGGTTCCTCCGCCCTTCGAAGTCGAACTCGCTTCTGTCGACGATGTTGAGATCCCGAATGGCTCGCACGCCATTCCCGCGCGGCTTTATCGGCCCGTCAGTGAGCCCGGCCTGGGCTGCGTCATCTATTATCATGGCGGCGGCTGGGTGGTCGGGTCGGTCGAGATGTACGATTTCTTCTGCCGGCAGCTGGCGCGGGCCACCGGTGCCGCGGTGTTGTCGGTTGACTACCGCATGGCACCCGAGCATGTCTATCCGACGGCGGCCGAAGACGCCTTCGCGGCGCTGGCATGGGTGAGCAAGGAAGGCGCGAAATACGGCATCGATCCCGATCGTCTCGCGGTGGCGGGCGACAGTGCGGGCGGCAACCTGGCGGCAGCGGTTTCGATCATGGCGCGTGACAGGGGAGGGCCGGCGCTCAGGCACCAGCTTCTCCTGTACCCCGTTACCGACGCTGATTTCGACAACCAGTCCTACCAGGAGAATGCCGAGGGGTATCTGCTGACGCGAGAGATGATGCGCTGGTTCTGGCGGCACTATCTCGGGGAACGCCAGCCTGAGGAAGCGCCGCTTGCGGCGGTACTTCGCGCACCGTCTCTGCGCAATCTCCCGCCGGCGACGGTGCTGACGGCGGAGTTGGACCCGCTGCGCGACGAGGGCGCGGCCTATGCCCGACGGTTGCAGGACGAGCAGGTTCTCACCGAGCATGTGTGCGCGCCGGGCATGCTGCACGGCTTCGTGACGCTCGCGGGGCTTATGCCCTCCGTGGAGGCGTGGTTCGCCTATGCGGCAACGAGGCTCCGTGTGTCCCTGCGGCCCTAGGCTCGTTCCAGTCCACCCTTCTTGGATTTTCGAGCGTAGCGAACGATACGCGTGAGAGGGTAGAGCAAGGTGCGCAAGTGAAGCAGGAGATACCACCTCGATGACACCTGTTCCTTTCACCATCGATGTTCCGGATGCGCAGGTCGAACGGATGCGCCAGAGGTTGCGGGATACCCGGTGGGCCGAGGACTTCGGGAACGAGACGTGGCGCTATGGCGTCGAGCGCGGCTGGCTGGAAGATATGGGCCGTTACTGGGCCGACGAGTTCGATTGGCGCGCTCAGGAGGCGGAGATAAACCGCCTGCCTCAGTTCAAGGTCGTCATCGATGGCGTTCCCATCCATTACGTCCATGTCCGTGGCAAGGGGCCCAACCCTATGCCGCTCATTCTGACGCATGGCTGGCCCTGGACGTTCTGGGACTGGAAGGACGTGATCGGACCGCTCTCCGACCCTGCCGCCTACGGCGGCGATCCTGCCGATGCCTTCGATATCATCGTCCCGTCCTTGCCGGGGTTCGGCTTCTCGGTGCCGCTCCAGAAGACAGGCGTGGGCATTCGCGAGATCGGCGTCATATGGACGAAATTGATGCGCGATGTCCTCGGTTATCCGCAGTTTGCGGCTGCCGGTGGGGATTGGGGGGCGTTGGTGACGTCGGAGCTCGGCCACGCCCACGCGCAGCATGTCACCGGCATTTATATGTTTCTGCCCTATATGCCGGGAATGGATAGCTTGCTGAGCGTTCCGCGGGAAGAGTTCGCCCCGGAAGAAGCGTGGATGGCCGATCGCGCGGCCGAAGCCGTTCCTCTCATCACCAGTCACGTCGCGGTGCATGTCCACGATCCTCAGACGCTCGCTTATGCACTGGCGGATTCGCCTATCGGAACCGCTGCATGGATCTGGGAACGGCGCCGCGCCTGGAGCGATTGCGGCGGTGACGTGGTGGCGTATTTCGGACGCGACTTTCTGTGCACCACGGCGTCGATCTACTGGCTGACGAACAGCATCGGCAGCTCCTTGCGCATCTATACCGAGCAGTTCAGCCGACCTTGGCCGACGGTGCACGACGGCAAACCGATGATCCCGGTGCCGACCGGATTTGCGGTGTCGCCCAAGGAGGTGATAATGATCCCGCGAACATGGGTGGAGGAGCGTTGCAACCTTCAGCGCTACACCATTTTCCCCCGTGGCGGGCATTTCGCGCCGTCCGAATATCCTGATCAGGTCATCGGCGAATGCCGGACCTTCTTTCGTACATTGCGTTGAGCGGATGGTCGTGTCGGCTGCGGACGATCGGCTAAAGCAGGTGGCCGGAAGGCAGGATCGGTGATAATTCAACCGGTCCGGGATAAGTCTGCTCGGTAAGTGAGGAAAGATAGCATGGTCGAGAAGATACAAGGCGACTATGTCGTGCCCGATCACGTTCCAGCGCATCTGGTGGTCGATTTCGACTGGTACGACTTCGGTACCCGATTTGAGGATGCATCGCCGCAGTGGCTGAGCCTGCGGGAGCGGGCGCCACAGGGCATATTCTGGTCGCCGCGCAACGGCGGGCATTGGGTGCCGCTGCGCAGCGAGGATATCGCTGCGGTGATTGCCGACCACGACCGATTCTCCTCCAGCAACATCAACATTCCGCGCGACACGGCGAAGACGACCCGGCTCCTGCCCAATGAGCTCGATCCGCCAGCCCAGCTCCCCTATCGGAGCGCGATCATGCCAATGCTGACTCCGGCGAAGATGGCGCTGCTGGAAGACGAGGTGCGGGCCAAGATGGTCGGCCTGATCAATGGTCTGGTCGGACGCGGACGGTGCGAATTCGTCGCGGAGTTCGCATCGATCCTGCCGGTCAGCGTGTTCTTCGACATCATGGCCCTGCCGGTGGCCGATCGCGAGATGCTGCTCGAGATAAGCAACCGCATCACGCGGACGCCTGACAATGACGTGCGGGCGCAAGCCTTCGTGGAGATCGGGGATTACCTCAGGCCTTGGCTGGTCGAACGCCGTGAGCATCCGGGCGAGGACCTGCTCTCGGTGATCGCCAATGCCAGGGTCAAGGGGGAACCCATCAGCGACGGTGACGCACTCATGCTTGCGATCAACGTCCTGCTGGGCGGGCTTGATACCGTGGCCAACATTCTGTCCTCGATTACCTTGTTCCTGGCGCGCAACCCCGGTCACCGGCGTCAGCTCATCGAAAGACCCGAACTGATCAAGAACGCGACCGAAGAACTGATGCGGCGCTTCGGCGTGATCAGCAACGGGCGCCTCGTCGTTCAGGACACCGAATTGTGCGACACGAAGATTCGGGCAGGGGACATGATCCTCGCCTCGACAATTCTCTATGGCGTGGATGACGCGCATACACAGGATCCGCTGACGGTCGATTTCGAACGCGAGCGTCCCGAACATATCGTCTTCGGCAAGGGTGCGCATGTCTGCCCCGGGCAGCATCTGGCCCGCCGCGAAGTGCGGATCTTCCTTGATGAGTGGCTGAGGGCGATCCCTGACTTCGAGGTCGAACCCGGGAGCGACCCTTATATCATCTCCAGCAATGTCAGCGGATTGACGAGCCTCCACCTGCGCTGGCCCTCCCGGCCCGTCTGACCCGACGGTCAGCACGGGGGTCGTCATGTGCTGGAAGGCGCGCCCTGGGGGAAAGCGGCCAGATGCCGCCTTCCGTCAGGATAGCGATCGCGCCGAACCGCTTGCGCAAACAATCGCAGCGCTCCCGATAAATCGGGGCGGAAGCTGCGTCACACAACGAGGTCTGCAACCTTGCTGCCGCCCGTAAGCAGGCCGGTCGTTCCCACCATCTCGTCCCTCTCTGCCTGCGCAATCCAATCGGCGTCCTGAATGCGCGCATAGGCGCGATCGCCGGATCCGAGATCACAGATCGCAGCGGCATGGCTGGCGCCGCCCTCACGATCATAAACGATCGTGTACGCGGCAACGGTGGCCGGGCCGCGATAGTCGGTGTCGATGCGCAATGGCGCGATCGCATCGGCCTCGGCCTGTGGGTCGTCACCGTCCTGGTCGCCCGGGAAGGGCGGCGGCGGCTCCGAGGAATAGAGGCCGTAGGCGTGCTTCTGCATCATCATGCCGACGCCGCTGGCGATGCCGAACGAGCCCGGATCCGATCGTAGCCGCTGCGTCAACTTACCGATCGATGTAATCATGTAGCTGCTGCCGGGACCACCCGAATAGGGCAAGCCGCCCGTCACGGTCAGGCCCTCTCCCCCGCGATCGGCGAAGCCTAGCGCATCGCTGCTGAAGTTCAGCGCCGAAGGAAAGCAACTGTAGAGATCGGCATGCGCGATCTGAGCCGCGCTGAGGCCGCTTCTGCGGTAGAGCGCGCCCGCTGCAGCCTCCATCGCGTGCGATTTCCAGAGGTCGCGCCGGGATGCGGTATAGGTGGCATCCTCCGCATAGGTTGCGAGCCAAGGGTAGATTCGCTTGGAACGGGCAATGCCGAGACGATCCGCCTCCTCCTCGCTGCACATGATGATCGCGCCGCTGATGTCGACGTTCCACATCGCGACAAGATGCTTTGTATAAGGATGGGCCACCTTCCGGTTGTCCGGACGCGGCTCGGCAAGGAAGGAGGGCGTTCGCTCGGTCCGGAACCAGGCATCGGGATTCCGCGCGGCGACCCGCGTCAGGCCGGCCATCATCTCGCCGATCTGCTGGCGGTACTCATCCGGCGCAATGCCGAGATGGGCGCGCCGCGCGACATCGCGCATGGCAAAGAGGTAGATCGCGCCAACCCCTTCGTAGAGGCCGAGCGCCACTTCGCTCGGGTGCTGAAACGATCCATAGTCGATCGATGAGACACCGGGCGGGGCAGGGTGGCTCCATGCCGGCGATACTCCTTGCTGGGCGAGCAGGTGGCGCGTCGCCAGACTCTCGCCGCCAGCCAGCACCGCCAGCTTGCAGTCGCCACGGCGGATCGCATCCGCCGCATCGAAAACGAGCGTATGGCCGGACGTGCCGCTGGGCTTGGAGGAAATCGTCCGCCCCGGATGCGCGCCGATCTGCTCGGCAAGCCGGCCCGGTGCATCGTCATAGGTCCAGCTGATAAGGTCGACGACCGACACCAGGTCGGCCGCAGCCAGATCTCTGGCAGACAATCCCGCGTCGTCCGCGGCGAGCCTGACCGCCTCCGCCCATCCGATGAGCGGCTCGGGGCCTGGCAATTCCTCGCGCCGTCGTGTCTTTTGGGCGACGCCTATGATCACCGGCGTGCAAGATCGATGCGCCTCGCCCGATCCTGATCGAGCCTTATGGTCGCGCCCCGCGTTCATGCGTTGACCGTGAGCCCGGCCCACTTACGAAGTAGCATCTGAGCCACCTGCATTCCCTCCAGCGATTTCGTTTTTTTTGAGCTCTGCGGACTTCAAGGCCGCAGCGTCGGTTGCAGTCTAGCGAAGTGTGGCCTCGAGTAGCAATAGCCTTCGCCCCGCCAAGCCTCGCAGAGGCTGGCGCCCTGTGTTTGATGCCATCTTTGTCCCTCGTTCCCACGCGCCAGAGCTTGGCATTTCGTTCCAGTCGGCCGACACAGCCACGACCTTGAGGTCGCCGCGCGTGATCTCGAAATGGAAGTCATCGATGGGCTCTCCGAGGAAATGGCCCATCATCTCGCGCAGATCGGCGTCGTTGAGCGGCCGCGTATCGCCGACCGACCCCGCGATGGCCGCCAAGCGCCTGGAAAAGCCCGACCGCGACCCGCTTCAGCGCGACATCTTGAAGCCGGCATAGCCCGCTTCCGCGATCTCGGCGCACTTGGTGCGATAAGTACCGAGCCCTCCCACATAGGGCATGAATATCCTCGGCTTGCCGGGGATATTTGCGCCCATGTACCAGCTGTTCGCCAGAGGCATCAGCGTCTGGAAAGCGACATCGTTGACATGCTGCACCCAGGCATTTTCCGCCTCCAGCTCAGGCTCGATCGTTTCCACGTCCGAAGCGCGCATATGGTCGATACATGCGGCGATCCATTCTACATGCTGCTCGATCGCCAAGATGACGGCTGTGAGAACGGAAGGGCTGCCGGGGCCGGTGATCAGGAACAGGTTGGGGAAACCTGCGGTTGCTATGCCAAGATAATTACGCGGGCCTGCTTCCCATTTGTCCCTGAGATTCATGCCCTGTCGCCCGCGTATGTCGATCCGGGACAAGGCCCCCGTCATCGCGTCGAATCCCGTCGCAAAGACGATCACATCGAGCTCGTAGGTCTTGTCGCCGGCTACTATCCCGTCCGTGGTAATCCGTTCGATCGGACTTTTGCGGACGTCGACGAGGCGAACATGCGGCAGATTGTATGTCTCGAAATAGTTGGTGTCGATGCAGAGACGCTTCGTTCCCAGCGGGTGATCCGTGGGAGTCAGCAGGTCTGCGACCTCGGGGTCCTTCACCACCTCACGGATTTTCCTGCGCACGAACTCGGCTGTCACCTCATTGGACTCGATGTCGGTGAGCATGTCCTGGAATGCCGAAAGGAAGGCGAAACCTCCCATCTGCCATCTGGCCTCAAGCTCGCGGTTCACCTCCTCGAGAGGCAGCTCCTTCACCATGTGCTTGCCCGGCGGATGAAGCGTGCCGGCGGGCATATATTCGGCGATCCGGCGATTGGCCATGAAGTCGCGCTTGCCCGTCTCGATCTCGGCACGGGTGAGAGCGCGGTTGAATGCGGGAAGGCTGAAATTCGCCGTGCGCTGGAAGACGGTCAGCGATGCGGCCTGCTCCGCAATGACGGGTATCACCTGTATGCCGGAGGATCCCGTGCCGATCACGCCGACGCGCTTGCCCGCCAGCTCGACGCCTTCGTGCGGCCAATTGCCGGTATGGTGCCATTCCCCGGAGAACTGCTCCAGCCCGGGAATGGAAGGGATGCTCGCCGTGGACAGGCAACCCGTCGCCATGATGCAATATTTTGCGGTGATCTGATCACCCCGGTCGGCGGTGATCGTCCAGCGTCGATCGGTCTCGTCGAATATTGCCGAAACCACTCGGGTGTTGAACTGGATATCGCGGCGCAGATCGAGGCTATCCGCTACATAGTTCATGTAGCGCATCACCTCAGGCTGGGTGGGATAGCGCTCGCTCCAGGTCCAGCCACGCTGCAATTCGTCGGAAAAGCCGAACTGATACTCCATGCTTTCCACGTCGCAGCGTGCTCCGGGATACCGGTTCCAGTACCATGTGCCGCCCACGCCGTCGCCCGCTTCGAAAACTTGGGTCGACATGCCGCGCTCGCGCAGCCGGTACAGCATGTACATCCCCGCGAAGCCGGCACCCACCACCACCGCGTCGATTGTCTTCACCGCTGAACCAACAGCCATAGCACTCCGCTCCCGCCGCATATCTTTGTCGGCCGGTATCATCCACGCCGAACCGATGCAAATCTGTTCAACGGCACCGATGACCGAGCCGGCTGGGAGCGGGGCCGGCAAGCGAGTCGGCCGGATTGACCGAAACCGCACCCGACATCTTGCAACGCGATCCTTGATCGTTCAAAGCCGCATCCGGCGGCTGAGACAGGCAGCGAAGAGGAGGCCGGCCGGCGTCGAGACGAACCTTGGCTACAGGTTCATCATTTGCCGATCAGGGCAAGTTCAAGGGAGATTAACAGGATGGCTGATCTGACGTTCACACTCGAAGTTAAGATGAAACCGGAAGCGGTCGAGGGCTTTTGCGCCGGTCTCACGGCCATGCTGTACGACACGAAGAGACGGCCGGGGTGTCTTGCGGTCCGCGTGGTCAGGGATCCCGCGGAGCCGACGACTCTTCTCTTCGTCGAACGCTGGGAAAGCCGCGAAGCGTATGACAACTACATCGCCTGGCGGGCGGAGCGTGGCGAGATGGACAGTTTCGGAGCCATGCTGGCCGGCGAGCCGGTCATGCGCTGGTGGCCGGAACTCGTTGCGGAAGGATGATGCTCGGTTCGGGGCGGCGGCCCTGATCTCAATCGCCGGTTTGTAATTTGACGGCCGACGCAGCTATGCGTCGGCACCCCCTTTAAGGAGCGAAACGCGAATGGCTCGGGAATTTGTTGCGGCTGGATCTCAGGAACGTCGGTTCGAGGATTTCGAGATCGGCGATGTCATCGTCACCGGTGGCCGGACCGTGGATATCGCCGACATCCATGCGTTCGCCGGCCTCACTGGTGACTATTATCCTCTCCATGTGAATGAGGATTGGGCGAAGGACACGGCGTTCGGAACACGCATCGCCCATGGCCCTCTGACGTTCAGTATCGCTTCGGGCTTGATCTATCTCTCCGGCTATCTCGGCACCGCGATCTACGCGATGCTCGCTTGCCGCGAGATGCGTGCGCTGAAACCCGTCTTCCCTGGCGACACGATCCATGTGCGCGGCACCGTTGTCGGCCTCGACGAGTGGAAGAAGCCTCACTTGGGAGTGATCAGCATAGAATATAGCGTCCGCAATCAAAAGGACGAGGAGGTGATGAACTACACGATGGTCATGCTGTCAAAAAAGCGCGAGAGCGTTTCGGGCGACGCCTGAAGGGTCGCCGTCGGCTACCGATGGGGCCCGTTGCGAACGGCCGGCTAGGCACCCATAACTCCCCGCATGCACTTCCTAATTGCTGCGGGAACACCATGGATCCTGCGCGCGATGTTCCGCATTGTCTGCAGTAAGCGAGTAAGCCGAAGTTTCGAGCAATAACGATCCAGAGAGGGAATGTGAATGACTGAGACCAGGCTTGCTTCCCGCTCGCATGCCAAATCCGGACGGGAATTCGCCATGGAGGACGAGGAACTGGCCACTCGTCAGTCCATCTATCGTCCCGACATGATGGCGGGCAAGCGGGTGCTGGTTTCGGGTGCTGGCACTGGAATCGGAAAAGCCACGGCGCTGTTGTTCGCACGGCTGGGGGGCGAGGTCGCAATCTGCGGCCGCCGACAGGAGAATCTTGATGCCTCCGCCGGGTTCATCCAGCAAGCGAGCGGCAGAAGGGTGATCACTCGTGCAATGGACATACGCGATCCGGATGAAGTGGAGAAGCTGATCGCCGATATTCACGATGAGCTGGGTGGACTTGACATCCTCATCAACAATGCCGGCGGCCAATATGTAAGCAATGCGCAGGACCTCTCCCGCAAGGGATGGCGCGCGGTAATCGACACCAATCTCAACGGAACCTGGTGGATGATGCAGGAAGCCGCGAAGCAATGGATCGCCCGCGGTCAGCCCGGCAGCATCGCCAATGTCGTCATCCCGATAGAACGGGGGTGCCCGCAAGTGGCGCATAGCTGCGCCGCGCGCGCAGGCGTTATATATGCATCCAAGACGGTGGCGGTCGAATGGGCGCCCCATGACGTTCGCGTCAACTGCCTGGCGGTCGGCATCACGAAAACGGAGGGCTTCCGCCAATATCCGGAAGAGTATCTGGATAACTTCAAGAAGTGCAACCCGATGATGCGGATGTCCGATCCGTTCGAAATGGCGGAGGCCCTGGTATACATGTCATCGCCCGCCGCCGCTTTCATGACAGGCGAGTTGCTGCACCTGGACGGCGGGCAGTCCATGTGGGGTACCGGCTGGCTTGCCGGCCGTCCCGAATGGTTCGGTCCCGGTCCCGGCTGATAGTCGAAGCTCTGCCTCGGCGCAGGTCCGTGTGGCGGCCGGTGACGGGAGCGCCGCCGCAATCCCCGCGTCGATCCGGTGGATCAGTAGCCGGCCGCATGGCTGCATCGGCCGATGCCAAAGGACCACCCGCGAGCTCGAGGCCGGCCGGACCCCGATCTCACCGGTGGCGAAGCGAGAAAGCTCACGGCCGGCTTGACGATCTCCGTGGAACCCGGCCCATCTAAAATCCGGACATTGAGGACCAGACCATGCGCCCGTTCCTGACGCTGCACGATCCGGCCACTGCGCGAGCCTATTATGCCGCGGGCCTCTGGCGGAACCAGACCTTCTATTCGCTGCTGGCCGATCAGGCTGATCGCGCGCCGGATAGGAGCGCGCTGCGCGACGGGCGGACCAGCTTGAATTGGATATCCCTGAAGACGCGCGTCGACGCCATGGCGGATGATCTCGCCGACCAGGGGATCGTCGCAGGAGACCGCATATCGGTGTGGATGTCGAACCGGGTCGAAGCGATAGTCGCCTTCCTCGCCTGCTCGCGCGAGGGTATCGCCTGCAATCCCTCGCTTCACCGCAGCTATACCTGCGGCGAGATTGTCGAGCTCCTGAGCGAGCTGCGCTCCAAGGCCCTGGTCACCGAAGCGGGCTGGGGCGCGGATCGCGCGAGCAAGGATTTCGATGCGATGCTGGCGGCGCTGCCCTTCCCGGTGAAGGTATATACTCCCGAGCGGATGCCCTCGGCCGCGCCGCAACCCTCGCCGCCGCCGCATGCGAACCCCGACAGCGTCGTCTATCTCGCCTTCACCTCCGGCACCACCGGCCGCCCGAAGTGCGTCATGCACTCCTGCAACACACTTCTCTCGAACGCGCGTGACCTCGTGCGCGATTGGAAGCTCGACGCCGGAACCGTGATATTGTCGCTCAGCCCGCTGTCACACCACATCGCCTGGGTTGCCATTTCGCAATGGCTGATCTGTGGGGGTGAAATGGTCACCGACGATCCACCTCTCGGGATGGGCCGGCTCGACTGGATCGTCGAGACCGGCGCCACCTACGTGCTCGGTACGCCCACCCACGCGATGGATATCCTTGCCGAGCAGAAAAGGAAGGAAAGTTCCCGGATCGGCGCGGTCAAGACCTTCTACATGGCGGGATCGCCGATCCCTGCGACAATCGCGGAAGCGTTCGTCGATCAAGGGATCGTGCCGCAGAATATCTACGGCATGACGGAATGCTCATCTCACCAATATACGCACCCCGATGATAAGCAGACAATCTGGATATCGACCTGTGGCCGTGGCGGGCCGGCATATGACGTGCGGATTTGGGACCCGGAGAACCCGGACGTGGAGCTTCCCCAAGGGACCACCGGCGAGATCGGCGGCCGGGGCGCATGCATGATGCTCGGCTACTACGGCAACCAGGAGGCGACCGAGAAGAGCTTCAACCGGCATGGCTATCTTTTGTCGGGCGATCTGGGTTCCTTGGATGCGGCCGGCAATCTTCGTGTCGAAGGGAGAACCAAGGACCTCATCATCCGCGGAGGCCACAATATCTATCCTTCGCGGATCGAGGCGCTCGCGCTTCGGCATCCGGCGGTCGAGAAGGCGGCGGCATTCGGACTGCCCGACGACAGGTTGGGCGAAAAGGTCTGCCTGGCGGTCATCGGCAAGATCGGCGGCGACGAGATGCTGCTGCATCTTGCGGCGGAGGATCTCTCCAAGTTCGACATGCCCGAATGGTTCCTGGCCATATCTGCGCTGCCGCTTACCGCGAGCGGCAAGATCCTCAAACGCGAGCTGGTGGCCATGGTGGCGCGCGGCGAGCTTTCGCCTTTGCCGGTTCGTTTCACAGTTCCGAAGGCGTAGATCGAAGTTCCAGCAGAAGCGAACCGCGCGGGTGAGTGCGTGGTCAGGCCTCGAACCTTCCTTCGGTTGGAGCGCGTTCACGTCGATCTGGCGGCCGCTGGCCGACATATATGTCATCGGGCTGGCGTGCCCCTTCTCCCCTGCGTCTATTTTCCGAATAGCTGTCATACGGAAGCGAAGGCGCAAGCTGCTTCGTCATGCGCAGTGAAAAACTGCTCCCGGCAAGTCATGCGTCCGGTTGCGCCGCGCCGGCAGATAGAATTGACATTCATGTTTCGCGAAGGATAGGATACTCCCGCACATATACGATTAATTATGGTCGGCTAAAATTATAGTCTATTACAATTTTTCGGTTACCGTCGAATTAACGACGGAATAAGGGAGGGAATACTGATGAGAAGTTCGCTTATAGCGATGTCGATTGCGCTGTTTGCCGGCCTTTCGGCGACACCCGCGATGGCGCAGCAAGAGGCGGCAGCGAGTGCCGAATCCGATACAAGCGGTTTGTCCGAGATCGTCGTCACGGCCCAGCGCCGGGCTCAGAACCTGCAGGAAGTGCCGATCGCGGTGACGGCGTTCAACGGAGAAGCGCTCGAATCCAAGGGGGTGGCGAAGATTTCGGACCTGCAGCAGGTCGACTCCTCCTTGTTTATCTCGCAGCAGTCGGGCGTCGTCATCCCTTTCCTTCGCGGCATCGGCAATCCCGGCGCCTCCACGGCGGGCAACGAGGCAAGTGTCCCCGTCTATATCGACGACGTCTATTTCACGCGTCTCGCTTCGGCGCAACTCGAGCTGGGCAATATCGAACGGGTGGAAGTGCTGAAGGGGCCGCAGGGCACCTTGTTCGGACGTAACGCCACAGGCGGGCTCATGCACATCATCACGCGCGATCCCGGCGACACGCCGAGGGGTAGCGCGATGCTCGGCTACGGCAATTACGACACCTATAAGGGCAGCCTCTATTTCTCGACCCCGATCGGAGAGGGCCTGGCCGCCGACCTGTCGCTGTCCGGCCTGAACCAGCGGGACGGCTGGGGCAAAAACCTGGTCAACGGGCTCGACACCTATCGCCGGAAATTCTTCAATGCACGGTCGAAGATCGTGATCGAGCCCACCGACACGACGAAGATCCGTCTCTCCGGATTCTATATCTATCAGCGGACGAACCAGGGCACCGCCACCCGGCAATATCCTGGTGTGACCCGCGGCTATCCGCTGGGCTCTCCGCTCGAGGGCACGCAGTTCTTGGAGGCCCCCAACTTCTTCGATCTCAAGGAGAACACCGAGATCTATGATCGTCACCGCGGTTGGGGCGGTTCGGCGAGGATCGACCAGGAACTGGGCTTTGCCGATCTGACCAGCATCACCGCCTATCGTCGTGCGAAGGAAGCCCTCAACTACGAAGGCGACCACACCGAACTCGACCTGCAGGCCTTCCTCCTCAACGTCAAGGATCGCCAGTTCACGCAGGAGCTGCAGCTTAAATCAAAGCCCGCATCCCCGGTGACATGGATTGTGGGCGCCTTTTATCTGTACAGCAAGGTCGGCTTCGATCCGACGACGATCACGGGCAGCTCCCTCGCCGGCGGCGGGCTGCAGGCCGTGAACATCATCGGAATTCAGACCCTCAATTCCTATTCGGGATTTGGTCAGGCTACCTTCCCCGTCGTCGGCGACAGGACCAACGTCACGCTGGGTCTGCGCTACACCAAGGACGAGGTCGAGGGGAATGGACGACAGACCATCGACTTCATCGGTGGCGGCGGGCTTGAGACCGAGCGCTTCTCCAACAAGACGAGCTTCAAGAAATGGACTTACAAGGTGGGCGTGGATCACCACTTCACCGATGACGTGATGGCCTACGCGACATGGAGCCGCGGCTACAAGTCCGGCACGTTCAATACCCTCCCGCTGAACGCGCCGCCGACCGATCCGGAAACGGTGACATCTTATGAACTGGGGCTGAAAACCACGCTGTTCGACCGGCGCCTCCGCGCGAACATTGCGATATTCCGCAACGACGTCAAGTCACCCCAGGTGCAGCTTGTCAGGCTTGTCGACACGCCGGGCGGTCCGCTGCCCCTGGTGTTCTTCGACAATGCGGACAAGGCCCGCACGAAAGGCGTCGAGTTCGACAGCACGGTCGTGGTGGCCGACGGTCTGACCATCGATCTCTCGGGCCAATATCTGGATGCCAAGTTCATCTCTTTCCAGAATGCGCCGTTCAACGTCCCGATCTTCACGCCGCCCTTCGGCGCGGTGCTGACGGTCGGCGATGCCAGCGGCAACCGGCTTTCCCAGACGTCCAAGTGGAAGCTCAACGCCGGCTTCAACTATGAAATCCCCACCTCCGCCGGTGAGTTCACGCTTACAGGCGTGATGTCCTATCGTTCGAACCTGCCGTGGGATCCGGACAATATCTATGTCGAGCCTTCGCTCACGCTGTTCAACGCCAGCATCAAGTACAAGCCCGAGTTCAATCCGAACCTGAGCTTCCGGCTCTGGGGATCAAACCTGACCAACGAGAAATATTTCACCAACGAGATCCCACAGGCCAACCCGGCCGGGCCCATCGGCGCGCCGGGCGAACCGCGGACCTACGGGATCGAAATACGCTACGAGTTCTGATCGCCGATTCCGAAAGGGGCTGCACGCGCGGCAGTCGCGCATGCAGCCCCTTTCGGCCGCTCCATCAGGAAGCGTGCCGCTCCGCCTCCTTCCGGCAACTTCGCCGAAACCCGCGGAGAGCGGGCGTGAGCTTCGAGACCGACATGATGCGCGACCAGGCGGATGATGCGTTCGCCGTCCGCGGCGGCCAGCAGCGCGCGGGTGTCGCTGATGCCTTCGCCGAGCCGATCGAGCCACAGCCGCCCATCGGGTTTAGCATCACCTAGATGACTTGCGCGTCCGTTGAACCAGATTGGGATTCAATAAGTATATGCGGTCATCGAAGTCTGGCGAAGAAAGGCGGGGATGACCGGCTTGGGATATCGGCGTGCCGAAGGGGGGTGCAGTCCACACACATGCCAGCCAGCGTGCTCATTGCCGCTGGTGGGATTGCCGGGACGTTTTTGGCTGAAATTTGGCGCACCCGACAGGATTCGAACCTGTGGCCTTCGCCTTCGGAGGGCGACGCTCTATCCAGCTGAGCTACGGGTGCTTCGAGCTGCGCTTAGCAAAGCCTTATGATCGCCGCCAGAGGATAATCCGGTTGCCGCCGATCGGATCGCCCTTCCGCCGGCCGCTATCTGGGCGCGCTGGTCACGGGCTGGAATTTGCCCAGGCCGCAGGTCGGGCCGCGGGTGGCGGCGGAACCGTGCAGCACGGTGATCGTATCGATATAGCAGAGCTGCGGCAGATCGGTCGTGAAGCTGAACTTCTCCTCCAGGCCGAGGCCCTTGCAGCGGCGCGGGAGGCGGTTGCGATAGACCTTGTCGCCGCTCATGTAGAAGTCGATCGTCCGGTCGTCGCGCACCCGGGTGCTCCGGATCGCACGGATCGTGATGCATTGGCGGGCTGGCCGGCCGGCCTGATCCTGGCCTCCTGCGCGGTCTTGAGCGGGCGCGCGTTCGCCGCAACGCCAACCGCCGACACCAACAGCGCGGCCGTGGCGCCTGCCAAATATCTGGTCGTCGGCTTCTCCTGACGCCTGTCCGACGGTCTCGGCGGGGAGCGGGTTATCGCAATACGCGCATGAGCCCCGATGGTTTCGGATTCACTTGGAGAGGGCGAGGGAATCGAGATTGGCCGGAGCAGGTGTCTTGGGCTTGAATGCGCAGAGGTCGCGGACCGGGCAGCGCCAGCATTCGGGTTTGCGCGCCTTGCAGATATAGCGACCGTGCAGGATCAGCCAGTGATGCGCGCCCCGCAGGAAGACCTTGGGGGTGACCTTTTCGAGCTTGCGCTCGACCTCGAGGACGTTCTTGCCTGGCGCGAGGCCGGTACGGTTGGCGACGCGGAAGATATGGGTGTCGACCGCGATTGTTTCCGCGCCGAATGCGGTGTTCATCACGACGTTGGCGGTCTTGCGGCCGACCCCAGGCAGCTCTTCCAGCGCCTCGCGGTTTCGCGGCACCTCGCCGCCAAATCTATCGACGAGGATCCGTGCCGCCGCGATCACGTTCCTCGCCTTGGTGTTGAACAGGCCGATCGTCTTGATGTGCTGCTTCAGCCCTTCTTCGCCGAGCTCGATCATCTGCCGAGGGGTCGTCACCTTCGCGAAGAGCGGTCCGGTCGCTTTGTTGACACCGACGTCGGTCGCCTGGGCCGACAGCGCCACCGCGACGAGCAGCGTATAGGGGTTCACATAGCTGAGTTCGGTTTCGGGCGAGGGATCGGCTTCGGCTAGCCGGCGGTAGAACTCGAAAATGTCGGCCTTCTTCATAGACCGAGCACGTCGCCCATCGAATAGCGCCCAGCGGGCTTGCCTTCCATCCACAGACAGGCCTTCACCGCGCCGCGCGCGAAGATGGCGCGGTTCTCGGCACGATGGCCCAGCTCGATCCGTTCGCTCTCGCTCGCGAACACGACCATATGGTCACCGGCTACCGATCCGCCGCGCAGGCTGGCGTAACCGATCGTGCCGATCTCGCGCGGCTCGTCGTTGCCGTGGCCGATCCGGTCGTAGCGGCTGAGATCCTGCAAGGTCGAGCCGCGGCCCTCGGCCGCCGAGGCGCCGAGCAGCAAAGCGGTGCCGGAGGGCGCGTCGACCTTGTGGCGATGGTGCATCTCGACGATTTCGATGTCCCAGTCGGTCCCGAGCCGCGCCGCCGCCTCCCGGACCAGGTAGCTGAGCAGATTGACCCCGAGCGACGTGTTCGCCGACTGGAGCACGGGCAGGCCGCGCGCCACCGCGTTGTCGATCAGCTCGTGATGGCCGGGCTGGAGGCCGGTGGTGCCGATCACGAGTGGCACCCTCGCCGCCAGCGCTGCTTCGAGATGACCGGCGAGCGCTGTGGGTGCGGAGAAATCGACCAACACGTCACTGCCCGCCGCCAGCGCCGCGGCATCCTGATAGGGGCCATGGACGGCGCCCTGCAGATCGACGCCGCCGGCTACCGCGCCGCCCAGCTCGCCCGCCACATCGGCGATCGCGCGGCCCATCCGTCCGTTCGCGCCCAATATGCCGATCTTCGTCATGCCATGCCCTATGCGTCGAAACTCCGGCGCTTCATGGGCGCGGCGCGGGCGCGACGCAAGAGTGGTGTGGCGGCTTCGCTCAGGCTGGCGTTCAGCTTCGCGTCATGCTGAAGTCGCTCAGGATGGCCCAATGCGTGATGTGACGATGACCAGTGCGATGAGTGCGGGATGGCTTGCGGCTGTCGCGCTCACTATCGCCGCATTGCCGATGGCCGTGAGTGCCTCGCCCTATGCGGGTATCCCCGGCATTCGCTTCCAATATTACGATATCGAGGGGAGCACGCCGGCCGAGATCTACGCGTCGATGCGCGCGCGCTCGCCGATGGCGCGGAACGGCTCGATGGGCCTGGGGCGGACGACCTGGCAGATGGACGTCACCTGGCGCGAACGCTGGCGCGGCCCCACCTGCACGGTGTCGGAACCCAGGGCCCGCATGTCGATCTCCGTTCTGCTGCCGCGGCTGAGGACGGAAGAACTTACCCCTGAGGGTCTGGCCTATTGGCGCGCGGTCTTGAGGGGGCTGGATATCCACGAGGCCGGGCATGCCCGTATCGCCTGGGACCATCGCAACGATTTCTACAAGGCCGCAGCCGGCGCGAGTTGCAAGACCATCGAGCAGGTCGCCAAGCGGGTGCAGGCCCGGGTCTCCGCGCTGCAGGCCGCCTATGATCGCCAAACACGGCACGGCGAGTTGCAGACACCGGAACTGGAGCTATAGCGGCGCGATGATGATTCGTCCCGAAACACCTATGGATGCGGAGGCGATCGGCGGCGTCATCCAGGCGGCGTTCGAAACAGCCGGGCATAGCTCCGGAACTGAGGCCGCGATTGTCGAGGCACTGAGGAAGACCGACGCGCTCACCATTTCGCTGGTAGCCGACGATCATGGCCGGGTGGTCGGCCATGTCGCCTTTTCGCCAGTCAGCATCGATGGGCGACCGGGCGACTGGTATGGTTTGGGGCCGGTATCGGTGCTGCCGAGCCGTCAGCGAGGCGGCATCGGCGCGGCGATGATCCGCGACGGCCTCGAGCGACTGGAGGCCGCCGGCGCGGCGGGGTGCGTCGTGCTCGGTGATCCCGATTATTATCGGCGGTTCGGCTTCGTCCACGACCACCGCCTGCTGTACGGCGGCGCCCCGCCCGAATATTTCCAACGGCTTTCCTTCTCCGGCGGCTGTCCGGCGGGGGAGGTTCGATATCATCCGGGCTTCGATGCGGGCTGAGCGCTTGCTAAGCTCCGATTTGCGCTGTGGGTGCACCGGCTTATCATGCCGGCCATGAACGACATCACGAACATCGTCATCCTCACCGGCGCGGGTGTCTCCGCCGAAAGCGGGCTGAACACCTTTCGCGGCCCCGGCGGGCTGTGGGAAGGGCATCGGGTAGAGGATATCTGCACGCCCGAGGCACTCGCCACCAATCGGGCGCTGGTGCTCGACTTCTATGACCAGCGGCGCGCGGCGCTCGGCACCGTTCATCCCAATCCGGCGCATGAGGCGCTCGCGCGGCTCGATGGGGAGTGGACGGGCGGGCTGCTGATCGTCACCCAGAATGTCGACGACCTGCACGAGCGGGCAGGGGCGAAACGTATGCTCCACATGCACGGTGAGCTGATGTCGGCCTTGTGCGAGGCGTGCGGCGTGCGGGCGCCATTCGGTGGCACGATGCTGGGCGATCCGGTTTGCGGAGCCTGTGGAAGCAAGGGTTCGCTTCGCCCCGACATCGTCTTTTTCGGCGAAATTCCCTATGACATGGAGCGGATCGAAGCGGCGCTGGCGCGCGCCGACCTGTTCGTCTCGATCGGGACGTCGGGCGCCGTTTATCCCGCCGCCGGTTTCGTGCGGATGGCGCGGCATTATGGCGCCGACACGCTCGAGCTTAATCTGGAGCCGTCCGGCGGAAGCTTCCATTTCCATGAAAGCCGGATGGGTCCGGCGAGCGTGCTGGTCGGCGAATGGGTCAATGAAGTGCTGGCGGGTACCGGAATCACACGATAGGGTCGTACTGCGCTGAAATATGATGCGCACGTAACGAAAGCTGTTACGTTGATACCAGAATCATAACAAATCGCCTACGAAGCGGGCGATAGGGGAGAGAGAGACTATGGCTGCCATTTCGCCGGCTGTTATTTTCATGCTGGTTATTTCCGCGCTTTCGCAGACACTTGGTGTTTTGCTGCTGCCGCTGACCCGCGGGCTTACCGCGCCGTTGCCGACCCTGGGCTCGGCGCTCGCGTTCCTTTTCGGCATCGGCCTGATGGCACGCATCGCACATTCGGGTGTCAGCCTCGGCGTGCTCGTTCCGATACTGGCGGCGACGGTGCCGCTCGGTGCGATCGCCGTCAGCATCTTGTTCTTTGGCGAGGCCGCCTCGGTCGCCAAGATCGGAACGCTCATCCTCGCCTGCGTCCTGATCGGCGTCGCCAACCTGCTCTAACCGTCATTCGACCCAGTCGAGACCGATGTCGCGGTATAGCCCGCGATCCTCTTCCCATTTCTCGGCGACCTTGACGTGCAGGAACAGGTGGACCTTGCGCTCGAGCAGCCGTTCGAGCTCGGCGCGCGCGCGCGAGCCGATCTCCTTGAGGCGGACACCGCGCTTGCCAAGCACGATCGCTTTCTGCGTGCCGCGCGCGACCAGTATCTGCTGGTGGATCGCGACCGATCCGTCCTTGCGCTCCTCATATTTCTCGGTTTCGACCGCCGAGGCATAGGGAAGCTCGGCGTGAAGCTGGAGATAGAGCTGCTCGCGGGTCACCTCGGCGGCGAGCATCCGATCGGTCGCGTCGGAGACCTGCTCCTCGGGGAAATGCCAGGGGCCCTCGGGCATGCGCGCCGCCAGCGCCTTCCCCAGATCCTCGACTCCGTCCCCGGTGGTCGCCGAGATCATGAAGATCGCTTCGGGCGCCAGCTTCTCCTGGAGCCGGGTCGCCATTTCGAGCAGCGGACCCTTGTCGGCGATGTCGACCTTGTTGAGCACCAGAATCTTGGGCTCGCGGCGCGCGGCGAGCGTTTCCAGCAGCTCGGCGATGCGATGAGTGATCCCGGTCTTGGCGTCGATCACCAACGCGATCAGGTCGGCGTCCTGCGCCCCGCTCCAGGCGGCGGCCACCATCGCCCGGTCGAGCCGGCGGCGCGGAGCGAAGATGCCGGGTGTGTCGACCAGCAATATCTGGCTCTCGCCTGCGATCGCGACACCAATCAGCCGGGTCCGCGTGGTCTGCGCCTTGGGGCTGACGATCGCGACCTTCTGGCCGACGAGCGCATTGACCAAGGTCGATTTGCCGGCGTTGGGGGCGCCGACCACGGCAACGAAACCGCAGCGTTGGGTCATGACAATTGCTCCAGCAGCGCCTTGGCGGCGGCGGTTTCGGCTTCCTGCTTCGACGCGCCTTCGGCGCTCGCCTCGGCCCGTCCGGGGATCGTCACCGTGACGGTGAAGCGTGGTGCGTGATGCGGGCCGGTGCGTGCGCCCATCGCATAGATAGGAGGCCTGCAGCGATTGGCCGCGGCCCATTCCTGAAGCGCCGACTTGGGATGCTTTGGGGCCTGTAGCTGCCCTGTCACCTTTTCGGACCAGGCGCGTCGGACGAATGCGGTCGCGGCAGGCAGGCCGGCTTCGAGATAAAGCGCGCCGATCAGCGCCTCGACCACGTCGCCGAGGACATTGTCGCTCTCGACCGCGCCGTCGTCCCGGGCCTGCTTGCCCAGCTTCATGTGAGTCTGGACGCTGATCTCGCGGCCGATCTCGGCGCAGGTCTCGCGGCTGACGATCGCATTGAGGCGGCGAGATAATTTCCCCTCCGGCTCGTCGGGAAAAATCTCGTAGAGCCAATTGGCGGCAACCAGCCCGAGCACCCTGTCGCCGAGGAATTCGAGCCGCTCGTAATGGGCCGGTCCATGGCTGCCATGAGTCAGCGCGCGCTGGAACAGCGCGATGTCTTTCGGGCTGTGGCCCAACGTTGAATTGATCCAGTCACGGAGAGCGTCGTCGTTCATGCGGCGCGCTCCTAGCCCATAGAAGGGATTGCGTCACCTCCGGCGCGGCGGCAGGGGTTTGCAGATGGGCGATCTGATCAACCTCAACAAGGCACGCAAGGCGAAGGCCAAATCTGTGGCGACTGCTGCAGCACAGGCCAATCGCGCGAAATTCGGACGGGCGAAGGCCGAAAAGGAGCGCGACAAGACAGAGAAGGCGCGGGCGGCTAAACTGCTCGATGGGACGAAGCTGGAGAAGGATTGACGATCCCTTAGCCGGCCATCACCATCATCGTCGCCAGCGCGGCGGCGCTGCCGCCCCACAGCAGCACGGCCACGCCGACGAAACGAGTCAGTGCGCGGCGGCGTTCGGCCGGGTCGGCGATGAAGCCCTCGGCCGTGCGCTCGGCAAGCATCCGCTGGAGCGCGTGGGCGGGGGAGGGGACATGCTCGGCGACGACATCGGCGCTGAACGCGACAAGACGGCCCCTGGTGCGCCGTTCGTTGAATGGGGCCGCTTCGAACTCGGACTTTTGCTTCAACGCCATGCTCGCCTCCTGCCGTGCCATGATGCGGCCGATAACGTTAAGAGAGTGTGAAGATCAGCCGATCTGCTCCCACGCCTCGACAATCGGCGAGAGATAGCCGCGCGCCTGCTCGATCATGGCGGGATCATTGTCGCGTCCGCCCTGCTGCACGAGGCGGCGCGCTTCGCGATAGAGCCTTGCGAGATTGACCGCTATCTCGCCGCCATTGTTGAAATCGAGGCTGGTTTCGAGCGCCAGCAGAATGGTCGAGGCGCGGGCCTGCTTGTCGATCGCCTTGGTCCGATTGCCGGCGCGCTGCGCCGCGGCCATGATCTCGAGCGCCTTCATCAACTCCTCGAACAAGATGCCGACCAGCCGATGCGGCGAGGCGCCCTCGACCTGGCTTTCGAGATCGACGGCTTGATAGCGCATCTTCGCGCCTCCCTGCGCGCCATAGCCACTGCTCATGAACATCGCGTTTCCCTCTTCGTCGCGGGGGGTTGAAATCAGTTGCCGCCGTCGTTCGTCCAGAGCTTGATCTGCTGGTTCAGATAGCTCTGGGTCGAACTGTAAGCGAGCAGCGCGCTCTGCATCCTGGTGAACTGCGCGGTCAGCTGGGCACGATAGCTCTCGTCCTTCGCCGAGAGTTTCTCGCGCGCGTCGGTGATCGCGGCCGTCTCGTTCTCGAGCTTCTTCTGCGCGACCGTCAGCTGGCCGCCCGAGGAGGTCAGGTCCTTCTTGATTGCATCGAGCGCGCCCTGCAGCCCCAGGTCGATCGTGATCGTCGCGCTGGAGACGGCGCCCAGAACGTCGAACGACAGTCCATAGGCAGCCGAGGTGAAGGAGGCCGTGACGCCCGTGGGGCCCTGCGGCAGCGTGAAGCCGCCGTCCAGGGTGGCCGACGCATTGGTCGTGCCGTCACCCGGCGTCGCGTTGGTGACGGTATAGATGCCGCCCTTGGTCTTGCCGACGTCGCTGGTAACCTTGATCAGCGCGCTGCTGCTGCGCTGGCCCGGATTGAACATCGCCTCGACGGCATCGGGATTGGTCGTCATGATCGACGCCAGCTTGCCGCTGTTCAGGCTGAGCGTGCCGTCGCGATTGGTCGAAACGCCGATCTCGGCAAGGGTAGTGGGGCTGCCGTCGGTCACGTAGGTCAGCTTGGTCGAAGTCAGCGCGCCGAGCCGCTGGACGAGCGAGCGGATGCCGGCATCGCCGCGCAACGAACCGTCGATGCCGGTCATCGACGTCAGTGTCGCCTTCATCTCGTTATAGGCGGCGACGAAGTCGCTCACCGCCTGCTTGATGGCATCGACGGGCTGACTCGATCCGATCGTGACGGTGGTGCCCGGCGCGGCAGATGCGAGATCGATCTTCACGCCCTCGATCACGTCGCTGAAGCTGTTGCTGGATTTGCTCAATGCGACGCCGTCCACGGTCAGCTGGGCATTCCGCGCCTCCTGCTGGAGCGTCAGACCGGTGATGTTCTGAGGATCATAGCTGTTGGGATCATAGACGAACCGATCCAGCTCGCCGGGATTGCCGCTGGTCATGGTCAGCGAGAAGGCGTTCTCCGCGCCGGTCGCGCCCTTGACCACCAGCCGGGTGCCCATGGAATCGGTGACGGTGCTCGCGGTGACGTTGAGGCCGGCATCCTTGATCGCCTTGGCGAGGCCGGCGAGCGAATTATTTTCGGCGGTGATCGTGATCGTCTTGGTCTGGCTGCCGACGGTCAGGCTCAGTGTGCCCAGGCCCACCTCCGCTGCGGGGCCGGCGAGCGGCGCGCCGGTAAGCGTTTGCGCGGTAGCGAGCTGATCGACCTGGATTGTCGCCGACAGTCCGTTCAAGCGCGCGCCGGCCAGCGCGCCGACCTTGACGATCGAGCTGTTCGAGCTGGTCGGTTGAGTGAACAGCGTACCGCTCGATACGAGGTTCGCCAGCGATCCGGAAAAGGCCGTGACCGAATTGACCGCATTGGCCAGATCCGAAATCTTGCTGCTGTTGGCGGTTTCGCGGTTCGTCAGCGCCTTCTGCTTGTCGGCGATCGCGGCCGCGGCAAGCTGATCGACGAGCGAGCCGGTGTCGATGCTGGAGGCTCCCAGCGACGTGAGAATGGACGAGCCGATCGACGTAACCATTTGAATCACCACCTCGTGCTGCCGATAACGGCGCATTGAAAGCGGTGTTTAGCAGGCCAAGTCCTTTTAATTTCCTAACGGGCGCTAAGCGTCTTTGTTTACCTCAAGCTGCGGCGGTCGCCTCCACGATGCCGCCCCCGGGTGTTTGAGGGCTGGATCAAGCCACCATCCTTCCGTCCTCGTCGAACCGAGCCCCTTCGGGTACCTCGACCGCAGGCTGGACGATCCCCTCCGCCATCGCCCTGTCGAGATTGAAGACGAACGCCAGGATCGCCGCGACCGCGATGTACAGATCGTCGCGGATCAACTGGCCCGATCGGCTCGTATAATAGATCGCGCGGGCGAGCTGGGGATATTGCAGCATCGGGACGGCAAGCTCGACGGCGAGCTCGCGGATCGCATCCGCAGTGGCGCCACGGCCCCGGGCGAGCACCACCGGCGCCACGTCGTAACCCGGCTTGTAGCGCAGGGCGACGGCAAAATGGGTCGGGTTGGTGAGGACCACAGTCGCCTCGGTCACCGCCTTGCGCGCGGAGCCCTTGGCAGCCTGCATCTGCTTCTGTCGGATCGCGGCCTTGAGTTCGGGCGAGCCTTCGGTCTGCTTGCTTTCGTCTTTGATCTCCTGCTTGGACATGCGCAGCCGCTTGGCGCGCTGGAACATCTGGGCGGGCACATCGGCACCCGCGACGAGTGCCAGCGCCAGGGTCATGACCAACACCGCCAAGACGAAGCTCCCGCCGAGATTGTCGAGCGCGGTGCGCAGATCCTGCTGCCCCATTGTCACGATCGAGGCGATCTGGTCCATCAGCAGCCAATAGCCGACCGCGCCCAGCGCCAGGATCTTGAGCATCGACTTTCCCAGTTCGATCAGCCCCTGCATGCCGAACATGCGCTTGAAGCCGGCCGCCGGGTTCATCTTGTTCGCCTTGAAGCCGATGGCCGACCAGCGAAACCCGAGCGAGCCGAGCATCGCCGGCGCGGCGATCGCCGCGGCGAGCGTCAGCAGGAAGAGCAGAGCGATCGGCGGCGCCACCGTCGCCAGGGTGGTCAGTATGGCCGAACCGGGATCGAATGTCTCGATGGCGCCGCTGTCGAACGACAGCGCGTTGGCCAGCATCCGTTTGAGCGCGGCGATCGCCCACGGTCCGGCGACCGCTATCCACCCGGCCCCGACGATCATCACCAACGCGGTGCCCAGCTCCTTGGATTGGAGGACATCGCCCTTCTCGGCGGCATCCTGCCGGCGCTTGGCGGTGGGAGCTTCGGTTTTTTCGTCGTCCTCCGGACCCTCGGCCATTCAGGACCTCATTTTCCAAGGGCGAGCAGGCGGGCCTCGGCCAGACCGCGCTGAATCGCCGCGGTGATACCGTCCGCCATCACCGGCGCGGCTATCGCCATTAGCACCAGCCCGGCCATCAGGGTAGCGGGCAAGCCCACCGAGAAGATGTTCATCTGCGGCGCCGACCGTGCCAGCATTGCCATGACGAGCTGAACGAGGATGATCGCGAAGCCAACCGGCAGCGCAATCGCCAGCCCCGCCGCGAATAAATCGCCGCCGAACAGGACCAGTCCCTGGACGCTCCTGGCGCCGTGCCAGGCCTCGCCGGGCGGCAAGGCGCGATAGCTTTCGACGATGATCGCCGCGAGCTGGAGATGGCCACCGGTGGCGAGGAACAGAAAGACTGCCATCAGCGAGAGGAACTGGCTGATGGCAGGGGAGGGAGCACCGGTCGCCGGGTCCATCATTCCCGCGAAGCCGAGCCCCATCGCATTGCCGATCACCTCGCCCGCGACCAGCGCCGCCGAGAAGCCGATCTGAACCGCGAAGCCGAGCGCAAGGCCGGCGAGCACCTCTCCCAGCACCAGTAGGACGCCCGTGACCGATACGACGCCGTCCATGGGCAACACGAACGGTGTATTGGCGAGCGCGGGCAAGCCAATCGCCAGCGCAACCACGGCGCGGAGCTGGAGGGGGACCTGCGGGGCGCCAAAGACTGGCGCCGCAATGAAGGCCGCGCCCGGCCGGATCATGGCGATCATCCATAGCCAGAGCTGGGTTTCCAACCCGGCCAGGCCTTGGGGTATCATCTGAGCATGTCCGGAATCCGCGCGTACACGTCGCGCGTGAAGTCGGCGAGCAGCATGAGGATCGCGCCGCCGAACAGCGCCAGCGCGATACCGACGACGATCAGTTTGGGGACGAAGCTCAACGTCTGTTCGTTGATCGAGGTCGCTGCCTGGATCATGCCCAGGATGATCCCCGCGACCAGCGCCGGGATCAGGATCGGCGCCGAGGCGAGCGCCAGGATCCACATCGCCTGCTGGGCGACGCCGATGAAATAGTCGGGCGAGGCTGCACTATCCATCGATCGTCACGTCGCGAAACTTCCCGCTAGCGATCCCATAGTCAATGCCCATCCATCCACGAGAACGAACAACAACAGTTTGAACGGCATGGAAATTATTGCCGGTGACAGCATCATCATGCCAAGCGACATGAGCGTCGAAGCCACCACCAAATCGATCACTAGGAAGGGCAGGAAGATCAGGAAACCGATCTGGAAGGCGGTCTTGAGCTCGCTCGTCACGAAGGCGGGGAGCAGGATGGAAAAGGGTATGTCGGCGGACCGGGCGAAGCGCGGCGCCTTGGCAAGATCGGCGAACAGCTTGAGGTCGGTCTGGCGGGTCTGGAGGACCATGAAGCGGTGGAGGACGGTGCCGCTGCGGGTGACCGCCTCCTCCATCGTGATCTGCCCCGCTCCATAAGGTTTGAAGGCCGTGGCGTTGATCTGGTCTATCGAGGGGCGCATCACGAACAGCGACAGGAACAGGGCGAGGCCGACCAGCACCTGGTTCGGAGGAGTCTGCTGAAGACCGAGCGCCTGCCGGAGCAGCGACAGCACGATGATGATCCGGGTGAAGCTGGTCATCATCAGCACCAGCGACGGCAGCACCGTCAACAGGCTCATCAGGACGAGGATCTGGAGCGACAGTGACAGCGGGCGGTCATCGCCGGAGATGGTGTTCATCGCACGATCGAGGGCGGCCGT
>CAMLSA010000004.1 GCA_946482655.1 uncultured Sphingomonas sp.
AGGACGTCGCCCTTTCACGGCGAAAACACGGGTTCGAGTCCCGTTGGGGTCACCATCCCTTGTAGACAAGGGCCCGGCAGCGCCGCCGCGACCGATACGGTCCGTTGCACCCCACGATCCGCCGGAACCTTGTCCCCCCGCCGTAGTTGATTCCGCAAAGCCCGACGGCATCGAGAATGTACCGGTTATCATCCGCTTATCTGGCTGTCGCGGCGGTGCTGGGCGCCGCTTCCGTGCCCCGCGCCCAGGCGGTCATGCCGCCGAGATCCGGTCCCGAACCGTCACCTCCCATGGTCGCCCCGGCGCCGCCTGCCTTCAAGGCCGGCGCGATCGTCACCGACCGAACCGGCGCCCGGCTTGGCCCGATCCAGAGCCTGGCCCTCGCGCCGAGCGGGCCCATGGTGGTGATCCGGATTGACGGCAAGCTGGTAAGCGTTCCCCAATCGACCCTGACGCTCGAGCATGGAAACGCCGTCAGCTCTCAAACCAAGGCAGAGATCCTCGTCGCCGCGGGAGCTCCGCGCTGAGCGACGGAATATCGTCGGAAGATTTACCGCTTCGCCAGCGATGATCGCTCATCCTCACCGGGGATATCCGTGCTTTCGTGGAGCAGCCCGCGGATATAAAGCTCCTTCACCGCGACATACGCCACCACCGTCAACGGCGCGGCAAACAGCACTCCGAGCGGCCCGAAGACAATGCCCATGGCGACGAGCGCGAACAGCGTCAGCGCCGGAGGCAGCGAAACCGTCTGACGCTGCACCAACGGAGTGATGACATTGCCTTCGAGCTGCTGGATCACCGTGTAAAGCAGCAGCGTCATGACCACGGTCTGGCCGTCCTGCGTAAGCGCGAGAAGCAGCGCCGGAACGGCCATGAGGATCGGCCCCAGGAAGGGAATGAATTCGAGCAGTGCCGCGATCAGACCGAGCGCGATCGACGAGGGAAGACCGATCGCCCAGGCGCCCAGCCCGGTGAGTATTCCGACGATCAGCATCGCGAAGAACTGGCCGATCAGCCAAAGCCGCAACGCGCCGCCCGACAGGTTGAGCGTTTCCTCGGCGGCGGGCCGCGCCCGTCTCGGCAACAGCTTGAGGAGACCGTTGCGATACAGGCTCGGCTGAAAGGCCAGATAGATGCCTCCGACGAGGATGACGAGGAATGCGGCAATGGCCGATCCCAATGAAACGGCGAGGCCGCCCGCCTTGGTCATGATGCCGCTTTGGCCAATGATCGTGGTGTGAAGCCAGCCGAGGAACTGGCGGCCGGGCTCGGTGCTGCGCAGCCGATCCTCGAATGACCGCCATGCCTCCGGAATCCGGTCTCCCAGATGAGAGACCTGCGCCTGAATTTCCGCGCCGAAGATCCAGGTGGCCAGTGCGAATCCCAGGAAAAGCAACAGGACCGTTGCCACCATTGCCAGGCGTCGCGGTACCGGTGTCCATCGCGCCACCAGAACGGAGGCTTCATGCAGCAGCACCGCCACGATCACCGATCCGAAGATCAGGAGCAAGAGATCGAGGAGAAGCCACAGGCCGAGGCCAAGGGCGAGGAACGTCGAAACGACGATCAGACGGCGGACGAACTGCCGGTCGTCCATCCGGTGCGGAGAACTCGCCTCATCCCGAGAATCTTCTCCCATCGCGGCTGCTCCTATTTTCTGGGTCGGGTATAATGTTTCACCCGCTGATTGCCAGCGGGGGTGCCGCTACCGCTTTACGGGTTTGTTGCGTCGTCGATGCGATACCCATCACCCATCTTGCGGATCGGCGCGAGATCCCATCGGCCTGTCCTGCGAGCGAGAGCAAGCCGTTTCCAAGGGGAAGCGGCAGGTCTAGGCTGATCACTCTGAGCAGGTGAGTCGCACGTGGAGGCGAGCATGAGCGAAGACAATCTTGCATTTTACGAGCGCCGCGCCCGCCAGGAGGCCCAGGCAGCGGCCTCGGCCAGCAGCCCGGCCATGGCTTCCGCCCACCGGCTGTTGTCGATTCAATATGAGGACCGCGCGGGCGAGCTGCGGGCCGAGGGCCAGTGCCTGCATGATGGGGACGATATGTGCTTGGAGACGGCCGATGCCCGACCAGACGCGCGGCGCTGAGCCGGTCACGGGCCAGCGGGAGGCCAGGCCCAAGGCTCCCTCCATTGCCGCGCATGAAAAGAGCGCCGCCGAGGCCTCCCTTATCATGCCCGCGGCCATCGCCGAATCCCTGATCGAGGGGGCGATAGCCATGACCCAGACCGTCACGGCTCCCGCTCAGGCCGTGGAAAGGATCAAATCGGCGGCCGGCGACCTCAATACCCGCAGCAGGGTCGCTTTCGGCGAGGCCGCCAAGCTGGCCGAGGAAATGACCGACCTCGCCAGGGGCAATGCCGAGGCCATCGCCGCCTCAGGCCGGGTCGCCGTCGATGGGGCCGAGGCGCTCGGGAGGGAGGCGGCGATATTCGGCGCGAAGGGTCTGGCAACAACGGCGGCTGCATTCACGAGTTTGACGACGGTGAAATCACCTGCCGAGCTGTTCGCGCTTCACGGCAATTATCTCCGGGCTTCGTTCACCGAAATCATGACTGAAGCGATCAGGATCGGTGAAATCTGCATGAACCTGCCTGTAGAGGTCGTGCGGCCGTTCTCGAGCCGCGTCGCCGTCGCCGCGGAAAAAGTCCGGACCGCCGCGACATAGGATGGACGATCCGACGAATGGCCCGATCGTTCACCTGTTCATCTCCGGCCGGACGGCAACTTGTGTGTCGCCGCCGTACCGATGTCCGCCGGGTGAGAAGGATTTGGGCCGGCATCTCCGGTCTGTCGCGTCACAGGCCTATGAACTCCTCCGCCTGACGCCTTGGGGGACAACGGCGAAGACTTCTCCTGTTCCGGACTTTCGGGGTGATCTCCGAAGAAAGGCTAGTTTGTCATGACGGGCGTCCGGGCAGCTTGCGGCCGGCGCTTCCAGTTCCATGTCCCGATCCACGAGGCGATGCGCCGCAGCCGCCATAAGGCGGTACGGCCCGGATTGTCGCTATCCCATCGCGCATTATAGCCGATCAGATCGAGAAGATCGCGAATGTCGCCCCGAGCGACGATCAGCCGTCCGTCCATATAAGCCTCGCCCACACCCAATGCGGGGTTGCGGGCGATCCGCCAGGGCGTCGCTCGACCGGTCAGGCGAATCGTCACCGGCTTCAGCGAAGGCGAAGGATCGCCATAGACGCGAATCCGGCCTTCGGGATCGATGACGGTGAGCTGGCCGACCCGGACCAGCTTGCTCTTGACGGGCTGACGGCCCGGTCAGAGACGAACCTCCAGGAGAGCGCCCGCCGCCGCAGCAACGGCATCGTGTCCGTCGGCCGTAGCGAGACGGTGCCAGTCCCCCAGATCGCCGATGTCGATCTTCGCCTGCGAACGCGCGACGGCGGCATCGGCATCCGAGGCATCGGCCCGTCGCGTGGAGAGTCGCGTAACTCTCCGCGCCAGAGACGTTTCCAGCCAGAGGCCGGTGAAACCGGCGCCGGCCGTTCGAGCGACCGCGGCCATGCGCCCGCGTTGGGCGGGATCCATGAACGCGGCGTCGGCGATCACCGATTGTCCCCCGGCGATGGCGGACGCGGTGCCTTCGGCAAGCGCCAAATAGACCCGCTCGCTGTGCCCGGCCGAATAATGCTCGGAAGACAGGCGGGTCTCGGGCGGAACACCGGCGAGCCGCTTGCGCAGCACGTCGCTTCTGATCACGCGCGCACCCGGTGCCCTGCCGATCGCGCCCCCGATCGCGCGCGCCAGAGTCGATTTGCCGGTGCCCGACAGACCGCCGATCGCCACGACACGGGCGGGCAGCGGCGTCAGCAGGTCGAGCGCGACATCGAGGAAGCGCGCCGCCTCGGCGCGGGCACGCGTGTCGCGCGATCGCGCGCTCTTTGCGGCGAGGACATGCGCGCGGATCGCAGCACGCGTCGCCAGGAACGGCGGCATCAGTGCGATCCCTGTCTCGTCGGCGGGCGAAAGGTCCAGATAGCGGTTGAAGACAATGTTCGCTTCTACATGCAAACCGCGCTGCCACAGGTCCATCAACAGGAAAGCGAGGTCGTAGAGCAGATCGACCGTGGCAAGTTTCGTACTGAATTCGAGACAGTCGAACGGGGTCGGTTCGCCGTCGATCATGGCGATGTTCGCGAGGTGGAGATCGCCATGGCCATGGCGCACGCGGCCCGCGTGCGCCCGAGCATCGAGCAACGGGGCCAGCTCGTCGATCATCGCCAGCAGACGTTCGGCGAGGTGGCGGCTCAGTTGCTGGTCGATCAGGTCCGGAAAGGCCGCCATGCTGGCTCTGTTTCCCTCCACGATCCGCCGGAACGGATCGGCGCCGGCCGGCATGGTCGTTTCCTTGGAGTCGGCGTGAAAGGCGGCCACCCGATCGGCGAGGCGCGTAAGCAGGTTGGCCTCCAGCTGGCCCGCCTCGGCCTTATGCTCGAGCAGATCGTCGTCGCCAAATCGCCGCATCTCGAGCAACCAGTCGACCGTTTCGCCATCACCATCTATCGCGAGCCGTCCGCACCCGCTCCGTGTGATCGCGTGAATGCCCCGGTAGAGCGTTGGCGCAGTCCGGCGATTGAGTTTCAGTTCGGCCTCGAGCGCGGCCTGGCGGCGGCCGGGCGTCGAAAAGTCAAGATAATCGTAGCGCACTGCGCGCTTGAGCTTCCAGGCGCGATCGCCGGCCAGGAAGATACTCGCCGCATGGGTGTCGATCCGCTTCGGCACCGTCCGTCCAAACGCTCGTCCGTCGGAAAGATAAGCAAGGACATCCTCCTGCGGATCCGGCGGAGACGCCTCAGGCCTTTCAAGCGAACAGGCCATGCTCGTCATCCTCGGCGAGCGGCTCCGGAACGACGAGCTGGTCGTGAGTGTCCAGACAGGCATGATGGTCGGCAGGCGGACGGGCCAGCGCGGACGCGGCGTCCCAGAACGCCGTCTGGATCGCCCAGCCGACCTCCCAGCTCTGTTGAATTAGTAAAGCGATCGCCGACAGAGCGCCTGGCTCAGGCTCCTGCTTCGCGCCAAAAGTCATGGCAATTCTCCCGAGCGGGATCGTAGCCCATCCTCCCGGCACCGTCGCGATCGACGCGGCCCATCGGGGCGAAAGCCGGATCAATGGTGCAACGATCACCCGATCGCGGATTTGGTTCCCTGACCCGGCGCGTCGCTCATCTCCATTGATTTCGCCTTCAGGCGTAGTGCGTTCGCTCTTTTGGCGAATTCCTGCGCGAGGTGCTCGTGGACGTAGGCCGCCTCGGGGCATGAGGCCCTCGCGGCGGCGTGCTTTTCCTCCAGCATGCGCTGTTCGCAATAGTCGACAGTCTCGTCGTCCATCTGAATCTCTCCTGTTATCGGCCCGAGATAGGATCACAAGGGCAGGATCAAAGACGAAACAAGACAGACGGCGGCTGGCGTGAGATCGGGTCACGGCATCATCGTCGGGCTCATCCTTCGCCGACCGGAGGTGTCCCCCGGTGCGCAACGCTCGCAAGCGGTATTAAGCGGACGACGTCCCGTCCCCTGCTGCGGAGCCGGATCGAGCCCTTTCGGCGGGGCAGTCTGGCGGTCTCCCCGGCCCGCCGGGCATCACCCTAACCCATGCTCGACCAGGGTTCACTGAACTGGGCGTGGCGTGCCTGCCGGGTCAGGCGCGCGAATTCCGCCTGATCCATGTGGACGAGCGAAGCGTGGTCGCCGCCCTCGAAATAGATATCCGGTTGGCCCTCGAGGCTCTGGTCGACGAGCGTGGGGACTCCATAGCCGAAGCCCAGGGGCGGCACGGCGCCGACCGCGCAGTCGTCGAAGACCAATGCCACGTCCTCCTCGTCCGCAAGCCGCGGCTTCTGCCCAAGCTCGCCGCTCAGCTCGGCAAGCTCGATCCGGCGATTGGACGGCAGCACCGCAAGCAGATAGTCGTCCGTCGTGTCGAGCAGCACCGCCTTGGCGATCCGTTCGGGCGGGACATGGCAGATCAGCGCGTTCTGTATCGCGGAACTGGTCGGCGAATGCTCGATCACCTCGTAGTCGGCCTCCTGCGCGTCCAGATAATGGTGCAATTTGGGTGCGATCGACATTGGCTCCTCCTTGGCAGACGATCATTGCGGAAGCGCGACCATCGCCTGTTCGGCCTCTTGCCAAAAGCTCACGAGCGGCTGGGGCAGCGCGTTCTGGACCTTGGCGATCTGGCCGTGCGAAACGTGGCGCGAGAGGACCGAAAACACCGCAGCTACCGCTGTTTCCGGATCGACCGGCCGAATGTCGGACAGCCATTCCGCCACCTCGGCGGCGAATTCTTCGGCTGTGTCGCAATCGCTTGGCTGCCGCTCGGGCTGATACTGGTCGTAATAAGTTCCGCGCACCAGCAACGGGAGCTGCGAACCGAGATGGGCGGCGAGATCGATGGGCAGCCGGTCGCGCAGCTTGTGCAGTACGGTGCTCAACACCTTCCAGGCGATCTGTCGATCCGGACCCATCTCCCGTTCGATCTCGCCGAGCCAGATATTGGTCGTCTGAATGGTCTTGTCGAAGACTTCTAGTCCGCAGGTGCTCATGACCTTTCTCCGTCAGATCATCTGAGAGTGCAGGCTGCTCGGCCGGGCAATCTCGCTCAACGCTTCGCCCGCGCGCATGATCTCCCCATTCGCGGCGAGATCGCTGATCGAGACGATGCCGACGAGCCGTTTGTCGCGATTCACCACCGGCAGGCGGCGGATCTGCTGTTCCGACATGTTGTCGAGGACGTCGTCGACCTCTTCGTCGGCATAGCAATATTTGACTTCCTCGCTCATCACGTCGCGGATCTTGGCGTCCGGCGCGCGGCCTGTGCCGACGGCGCGGATGGCGATGTCGCGATCGGTTATGACACCCACGAGCTTGTCGTTTTCACCGACCGGCAGGATACCGGCGTCGATGTCCGCCATTGTGCGGGCGGCGTCCTGCAGCGTTTCGCCCGGATCGGCGACGCGGACCTCCCGCGTCATACATTCGCTGACCTTCATGATCTTTACTCCAAGGGGAGGGAGGCGGTGCGCTGGCGCCGCCCCCTTTGTCTCAATGCCGGGACTCAGGCCGGGTCTCGGTGATTTTTGCCGGGGGCGGGCCGCTTTCGATCGCGATCTTTCTGCGGCCGTTTTCAGGCCCCGTCCGCGGCAGCGTCACCGTCAGAACGCCGCGATCGAAATGCGCGTGGACCTGATCCGGATCGACCGACTGCGGCAGCCGCAGCGACCGCTGGAATGTACCGTAGGCGCGCTCGCAGATATGACGGGCATCCTTGCCGTCGTCGTGCTCGACGCGTTTGTCGGCGCGAATGGTTAGGACGTCGTTGTCGACGCTCACCTCGACATCTTCTTCCTTCACGCCGGGTAGTTCGGCGGTGATGCGGGTCTCCTGTTCATTCTGGATCACATCGATATTCGGGGCCAGGATTCCACCGAGAACGTCACGCGCATCGTCGAACTCTCGGAACACGTCCTCGAACAAGCGATTGGCCTGACGGTAAAAGGAAAGGAAGGGGCTGGGCGCCCGAAACGGCTCGATCGAACGGGAGCGAAAAGGAGTGAGGGATTGGCTGGCCATGGCAACATGCTCTCCTGTGCTACGCGTTGGGACTTTCGATCGCGCCCCGCCTCCGGCGGAAGGAGGAATGCCTCACGCTTCCTCGCTCCAAGAAAGGAAGCCGCTCCTGTTCTGCCGCTGATTTCGACGTTCCCACCTGCCGCTCTGGCAGCTCGCGCGATTACAGGAGAACGGGGTTTCCCAGGCGATGTTCCTGTCGATGTGATGAACGGAGGCACCCTCCAGACGGGAGGTGGAAGCTATCGGCGAGATATGCAACGAGCGCCTGCGCAGCGAGTTTCGATCAGTGAAAACCCCGAGGTTCAGCGTGATGCTCGCTTATCTTTCGCTTGGTCTCCACCTCGTGATCATCGGCTTCAATCTGTTGGGCCTGATCGCGATTCCGCTTGGCGCCTGGCGACGCTGGCGGTTCGTCCGTCGCCCGCTATGGCGGCTGCTCCATCTCGCTTCGCTGGGTATCGTCGCGCTGCAGGCGGCATTCGGCCGCGCATGCTTTCTCACCATCTGGCACGAGAATCTCACCGCCGAGAGCGCGGCCGGAACGCCGCTCATCATGGGCTGGGTCAACGATCTCATTCTTTGGCCGCTGCCGATGTGGGTGTTCGCTGCCGGCTATGGTCTGATCTTTCTCTATGTCCTGGCGCTGACATGGCTTGTTCCGCTCGATTGGGATGGCCGCCATGGGAGCCCGCATTCGCCGACTCACGGGGTGTAATCGCGGCACCTACGCGTCGGAACCCTCGCCGGAGACGGGGGTTGATCCCCTTTGGCAGAGGAGAAAACGCCATGGGCAAGAGCAAAGGCGTTGCCGGCCCGAAGCAGGACGAGGACCTGCGGCGCAACCCCGGCATCGGGCAATCGAAAGGCGCTTTCGCGACCGGAGAGGATCCGGAGGAGCTGGAAGGCGAGAACACATTCGAGGGCGATGTCGAGAATGATTCCGATGCGCTCGGACGCGTGAACGCCGACAGGATCGGCCGAACCAATCGCTAGACGGCTTCGTCCGCTGGCCGGACAAACGACAGCAGAGGCGATGCGCTCATGCGGCACGACATAGATTATGTGCTCGCCAAGCTCGATTGGATGCGGCGTGAGCGCATCTGGCCGAACGGGCCGCGTTATTTGTGGACGGATGCTTTCGGTCTCGTTCTGCTGACCTCGCTTTATCGAGAGACCGGCGAACTGCTCTGGCTCGACCAGGCCGAAGACCTCGCAGCTGCGGTCGAGCGGGTGCTCGGCCGCGCGCGGGGATTCCGTATCGGCGAGGCGCCCGAGCGGGATGGACAATATTATCATTATCTCGCCATGTGGCTTGTCGCGCTGGCGCGGCTCGGCGAGCATGATCCCGCCTGGCGGGCGCGCGGTGTCGCCATCGCGCGCGACATTCATCGGCCCTTCGTGCTGCCGGGGCGCGGAGTGATCTGGAAGATGACGGAGGATCTGAGCTCTCCCTATCCCGGCTTCGGCCTCGGCGCTATGGATGCGTTCGATGGCTATGTCGCTTACCGGCTGCTCGACGCCGAAGCGCTCGCACCCGAGATCGCCGAGCTGAAGGCGCTGATCGATGCGCAATACCCCACACTAGCGATCGATCAGGATCTCGGCCTCGGTATGATGTTGTGGCTCACCCATGCCTTTCCCGACGAACCCTGGGCGGAAGTTCAGCGGCGGCGATCGATCGAGGCGCTCGACCGGCTATGGACCGATCCGCCGGGCTATTTCGCGCGGGCCAGCTATGCGCCGGACGTCCGCATCGCCTTCGCCAATTACGGCGTTTCGCTGGGGCTGCAGGCGGCGGGCCTCTGGCCCGATCGGGTCGATCGGCTCAACCGCTATTTCGAGTGCTACCGTTCGGGGGACGAATATGACCGCGAGGCGATCACCCATGTAATGGCCTGCACTTCGCACTTCCCGGGCGTCTTTGTCGCGGAGGACCGGTTGCAGCTCGTGGCGGACGCCACCCGGTGAACCAGCCGGTCAGGCCGATCGTGCTCATCACGGGCGCCGCCGGCAATATCGGCCGCTCGCTCGCGGATGAGTTGGCCGACGGCTATGTCGCGGTCGGTCTTGATCGGGAAGGAAGCAAGGCCGATTTTCCGCTGATCGGGGTCGATCTGACCGACGCCGGATCGATCGCGCGGGCGATGGAGAAATTCCGCCGCGATCATGGCGGCCAAATCGCGAGCGTTATCCATCTCGCAGCCTTCTTCGATTTCAGCGGAGAGGGGAATCCGCTTTACGACACGGTCAATGTCGAAGGCACGCGGCACTTGCTGCGCGCCCTTCAGAGCTTTGAGGTCGAGCAGTTCGTCTATTCGAGCACGATGCTCGTCCATGCTCCCGGCAGGCCCGGCGAGCCGATCGGCGAGGATCAGCCGATCGAACCCGGCTGGGCCTATCCCCGATCCAAGGCGGCGGCTGAGGAGGCGATCGGCGCCGAGCATGGCCATATTCCCTATGTCATGCTCCGCCTCGCCGGCCTCTACGATGAACGCACGTCGGTGCCGACGCTCGCCAACCAGATCGCGCGCATTCATGGCCGTGATTTCCAGAGCTATTTCTATTCGGGGCCCACCAATGTCGGCCAGGCGATGATCCACCGCGAAGACATGCTGAATGCGTTCCGGCGCACCGTCGACCGCCGCAAGCAACTGCCGCCCGACATCGCGATATTGATCGGCGAGCCCGAGACGATGGGGTACGACCCGCTCCAGGATGAGCTTGGCTATCTGATCCATGGCGCCAAGGATTGGCCGACCCTGCGGTTGCCCAAGGCTGCCGCCGCGGTCGGAGCCTGGGCGCAAGATAGGCTCGAGCCGGTCATTCCCGATGCTCTGGACCAGGGCGAGCGACCCTTCGTCAAACCTTTCATGGTAGCGATGGCCGACGACCATTATGAGTTGAACATCGCACGGGCCCGCGACCTGCTCGGTTGGGAGCCGCGCCACCGTCTCAAGGACCGGCTGCCCGCCATGATCGAGGTCCTGAAGGAGGATCCCGCCGCGTGGTACAAGGCGAACGGCATCACGCCGCCGCCGGCGATCGCCGAAGCCGCCGAGGCGGGCGAGCATCCCGAGCTGCAGCGAAGCCGGTATGAGGAGCGCTACCGCAGCGAGCATCGCGCCAGCCGCTGGGCCCATTTCCTCAATATTGCGCTCGGGTTCTGGTTGGTCACTCAGCCGCCAATGATAGGTGTCACGGAACCCTGGTTGGCGCGCTTCGAGATCGTGCTCGGTGCGGCGTTGATCCCGTTTGCGGCATTGTCGTTGTCATGGCGGATGGGATGGGCGCGCTGGGTCTGCGCCGCGATAGGTGCTCTCGTGATGGCCGCGCCTTTCCTGTTCTGGACCGCCAATTCCGCCGCCTATCTGTCCGACACCTTGACCGGCGCGCTGATCTGCGGCCTTGCGATCTGCACACGGCCCGAGGTCGGGCCATCGCCGCTGGCGGCAACGACCGGTCCCGACGCGCCGCCCGGCTGGAGCTACAACCCCTCGTCCTGGACTCAGCGTCTGCCGATCATCCTGCTGGCGCTCGTCGGGCTTCAGGTTTCGCGCTATCTCGCCGCCTATCAGCTCGGCCACGTCGACGGCGTGTGGGAGCCCTTCTTTCAAGGATCACCCGCCGATCCGCAAAACGGCACCGAGGAGATCATCACCAGCCATGTCTCCGAGGCATGGCCGGTTTCCGACGCGGCGGTCGGCGGTTATACCTACGCGCTCGAAATACTGACCGGCATCGTCGGCTCGCGTGCACGTTGGCGGACCATGCCCTGGCTCGTCGTCCTGTTCGGGCTGATGATCGCGCCGCTCGGCATCACCTCGATCTTCTTCATCATCATCCAGCCGATCGCGATAGGCACCTGGAGCACGCTTGCGCTGCTCGGCGCGGCGGCGATGCTGATCCAGATTCCCTATTCGCTCGACGAGCTGCTCGCGACGCTTCAGTTCATGCGGCGCCGGATCCGCGCAGGGCGGAGCTGGCTCCGCGTTTTCCTGTTCGGGGATACCGACGAGGGGAGGGCGGCTTCCGCCAAGGATGAATTCGACGTAAGACCCGCCGCCGTGCTCGGCCAGATGTGGACGGGCGGCGTTTCCCTGCCGTGGAACCTTGCAGCTGCCGCGGCGGTCGGCCTGTGGCTGATGTTTACGCGGCTGACACTGGGCACCGAAGGGGCGATGGCGGATGCCGATCATCTGATCGGGGCGCTCGCGCTCACCGTCATCTCGCTTGCCGCCGCCGAAGTAGCGCGGGCGCTGCGCTTCCTGCTTGTGCCGCTGGGGGCGGCGCTGTTCGTCACCCCCTTTGCCTATGATGCGGAATCTTTGGCGACGGTCGCCAGCTTGTCGTGCGGCATCGGCTTGATAATTTTCAGCCTTCGTCGGGGGACGATCAGCCAGGACTATGCAGACTGGCGGAAGCTGATCGTGTGAGGTTCCTTAGCCAGCCAGGTCCGGATGGCCCGGTTGCGAGACCTCCTCCAAAGTCGCCGCGACGCCGGGCTCGCCTGCCATCGCCAGATCGCTCATCGACACTATGCCGACGAGCTGCCTGCCGGCGTCGACCACCGGCACGCGCCGGATCTGCGCCTTGCTCATCAGTTCCTCGATGTCGGCGCTGTCGTCGTCCTGTGAGACCCAGCGGACGGTGTCGGTCATCACCTCCGATATGCTGGTCGAGTCGGGCGGACTGCCCACGGCCGTCGCGCGGACGGTGATATCGCGGTCGGTGACGACCCCGATGAGGCGTTCTCCCTCGCACACTGGCAGCACGCCCACGTCGAGCCGGTCCATCAACTCGGCGGCGTATTTTATGCTGTCGTCCGGCGCGACGGTCTGCGGCCTCGGCGTCATCAATTCGGAAACTCGCATCGCCTTGCCTCCTATAGGTCACCAATAGGGGACGGACCCATATGGGCCGTAATAGCCGAAGATGCGTTCCCCATAGGTCAGATGGCTGGGACCGCCGAGTTCGGCCAGCTCGTGCCGGTCGTAAGTGGGTGCGGCGTCGAGCGCCGCCCTGTCGAGCGGCACGACGAAGCCCGCCCAGGCGGGGTTATAGTCGAGCAGCGACCAGGGCAGAGGATGAAGCTTCTCGCCTATCCCCAGGAAACCGCCGAACGACATGATCGCATAGATCACCTGACCGCTGACCCGATCTATGGAGAGATCATCGATATAACCGATCCGCTCGCCGGACATGTTATAGACCGGCGTATTGGTGACGCGGCTTGCCAGGATCAGAGTGTGATGCGAACCCGCGCCCGCCGTTCCCGCCCGGGGCAGCATGAGCGGATCGTGAAACATCACGATCTCGCGGACGCCATCCGCTCCGATGATTTCCAGGCTCGAAAGGCCGACAGGCCGCTCTTCGACCGTCACCGCCTGGGGATGGTGGACTAGATGATCCAGGCCCTCCATAGCAACTTCGATCAGGTCGTCTTCGGGGTCGTAGGTGATGCCGAAGAGCGGCAGCTTTCGCGCCGCCCACTGATCGCCCAGCGTTGGAGAGGTGATCTCGACCGAAGCCTGCTTGCCTTCAAGCGCGCTTCCCATGCGATCGAAATAGGATTGCCAGTCGGGCTTGCTGAGAGTTTTCGCGGTCACGATATCATTCCTCTGCCAAGGCGCGCGAGGCCACGGAATTCGGCGACTCGCGCGGCTATTGGGCTTCGCCTTGCCGCCCATCATCCTCTCGCCCGGGGTGAACTGGTCCATAGAGCCGGCCGTCAAGCAAGGGGAGTTCGGCTCAATGTCGCGTCCATCGCCGCGGCGCTTCCGCTTCCAGTGCGTCAGACAACCAGTTGCCGGCGGCAAGGTTCCGGCCGGTTTCCTCTGGGCACGCATCACCCGATGATGCGTTGGCAGCCTCGTCAGGTCCTCGGATGAGCCCGGATCGTGAGAATCGGTTATTGTGCCTGCCTGAGGGAGTGAGGGATGTTCACACGCCTGAAGCAGCGGGCAAGCGCAGTGAAGCGCGACGTGATCGCGCTGTGGATCGCCGCGCGCGATCCGCGCACGCCGCGCGGGGCCAAGCTGGTCGCCGGGGCGGTTGCGGCCTATGCGCTGTCGCCGATCGATCTCATCCCGGATTTCATTCCGGTGATCGGCTATCTCGATGACCTCATTCTCGTGCCGCTTGGCATCTGGTTGGCCGTTCGGCTCATACCCGATCCGCTGATGGAAGAATTCCGTGCCCAGGCGGCAGGCCTGGGCAAGCAGCCGGTGAGCCGTGCGGCCGCCTGGGCAATCATCCTTTTCTGGATGGCGATCATGGCCGTGCTGTTCTGGGCTTATTTGCCGGCCTCGGTTCACTGATGGCGATGAATTTTTGGACGCTTGTGGCGATCGCCGCCCTCGCGGCGGTCGCCTCCCCGTTGGGAGGGCTGATCGCCCTCTGGCGAAAGCCTACGACGCTATTCATGTCCGTCGCGCTCGGTTTCGCCAGCGGCGTCCTGCTGGCGACGATCGGCTTCGAAATGCTGCCCGAGGCGCGGGCGATGAGTTCCCTGCCGCTTGCCTGCGCGAGCTTCCTGCTCGGCTTCACCGGCGTCTACCTTCTCGATCTGTTCGTCCATCGCGGCGTGCTGGTCGGCCAGAAGGCTGATCAAGAGCCGCAGGTCGAGCGGTTTTATCAGGAGCACCGCCCGCGCGGAAAGGATGTGACCGTACTCGCCGCCGGCACCGGCATCGAAGAATTGATAGAAGGACTGAGCATAGGCGTTGGCGCGGCGATCACGCCGAAGCTTGGTCTGCTGATCGCGCTCGCCGTCGTCATAGACAATTTGAGCGAGGGTCTCAGCGTCGGCGAGATCATCCGCAGCGAGCCCGAGAGCGGTCGTGGGCAGGGCCGGCGGGTGCTGGGCTGGACCGGCGGTATTGGAGCGGCACTGTTTTTCTCCGCCCTGGCCGGCTGGCTTTTGCTGCGCGGATTGCCGGTTCCCATCCTGGGATCGCTGTTCGGCATCGGGGCCGGGGGGATGTTCTACCTCGTCGTCACCGATCTGGTGCCGGAGGCCGAGGACCGGCAATATCAGCAGTCCGCGGCGGTAGCGATGACGGCGGGATTTCTGACGATATTCACTCTTTCGGACCTCTCTTCCTGATCCGCGCTTGCCTGTTCAACGACTTGGCGCACCGTTCCCCCCGGCGGCCGCACGAGGCTCGGGAAACAGACCGGCCAGCAGATGGCCGAGCCTTGGGGCCGGAATCTTCATAACCCAAGTGAATAGCGAGAAAAAATCCAGGAACTTGGTTGCGTGAAGGCACTTGTAGCGCGGTGCGGAAGCCGGACTTCCGCTGCTGAGGGTATCAGATGGCCACCACACTCACGGAGGAATCCAAGTCAGCCGCGGTCAGTCACTATGTGCTGGCTATGCGCAATGCGCTGGCGGAAACGCGGGGGAGGGCAAAAGCGCGCTTCGACGTCGGCGAACTCGAGGTGGAGATCCGGCCGGCGGGGGATTCGCTTTGGGCGATCGTCCGGCGGCCGGGGCGGGGTGGTCTCGCGCTGCGGGCCGCCTATCTGGCCGGGGAGTTCGGTTGCGCGAAGCTCAAGGCTGAGCCGGGGGAGAAGATGCGCATCGGCATTGTAAGCGCATTGGGTGAGCATGTCGTGATCTTCAAGGCCGACGGCGAGGCGCTCAATCATATGCGGATGACGGTGTGTTTCACGCCCGCAAAGTCGATGTGGGTGCCTTTCATGCCGCGCGACCTCTACCCGCTGGACGCCAACGACGATCCGCTCGCTGTGAAGGGCGAGGTAGAGGCGGCACAGCGCGGGCTGAATGGGGGCTTGCTCTATTTCAGGTTACAGGAGCCGGGCTTCGGGAACATCCTGTATTTCCAGAACCTCACCGCGATGAACGATTATTATCGCGCGACCGGGACGAAGCCGGACGGCGCCGTCGGCGGCGAATGGCCGGAACTCGGCTACCTCATTCCCACGCCTGAGCGGAACGATGCCAAGCCCGCTTGCGGGCTTCAGGCCGGCACCGAGATCACGCTCTCGGACGCCATCCTCGTCTTCCGCCAGGAGGCCCCGCCACAAGAGCGCGAATCCGCCCGCCAGTTCCTGCAGATGCTTGGCGTGGCCTACAAGATGATCGATCAGCCTTCGACCGAGTATCGTGACTGGACCGGCCGGGCGGAACGGACGCTGCATGACCTCGACAAAGCGCCGGAGGCGACGATCCGCCATTATGGCCACCGCTATGTCCGCCCCTATACCGCCGGCGAATATCCGGACATCATGGTTCAGATGTCGCTGGTCGCCGCAATCCACGACTGGGAGAAGTGGCGGGGCGAACCTCATCGGCTCGAGACCGAGTTCAAGGCGGGCCTCGGCAAGTTCTACGATCCCGAGCTGAAGACGTTACGCCGCTATCTTCCGAACGTCGGGAAGAAAAAGGACGCCGATGCCGTCGACAGCTGGTATCTCTACCACCCGCTGCTGAACCTGGGGAATCTCGCGCTCGACGGCGATGACGATGCCCGCGAGCTGTTCCTGAAGTCGATCGACTTCGGCATCCGCGCCGCGCGGCATTTCGAGTATAAGTGGCCGATCCAGTACAAGATCACCGACTTCTCGGTCATCACCGATGCGGCGGAAGCCGATGGGCGCGGTCAGACCGACGTCGGCGGCGTCTACGCCTGGGTCATGCTCCAGGCATTCGAGCTGACCGACGACAAGCGCTTCCTCGACGAAGCGCGCGCCGCGCTCGACGCCGCGATGGGATTGAGGTTCAACGTCAACTATCAGGCGAATCTGACCGCATGGGGGGCGGCTGCCTGCATGCGCCTGTGGCGGATCACCAGCGCGAATGTGTATCTGGAGCAGAGCTACGTCTATCTCGGCAGCTTCTTCCACAATTGCGAGATCTGGGAGAGCGAGATCGAGCTGGCGGCGCATTACCAGAATTTCATGGCCGTCACCTGCCTTCAGGACGCGCCCTATATGGCGATCTACGAATGCTTCGATTCCTTCGCGGCCTTCGAACGCTATCTCGACGACAGCGGCCCCGATCTCGAACCGGCAGCCCGGATGCTGATCGCGGAATATTGCAAATATGCGCTCAGCCGAGCCTGGCATTATTATCCCGATGCGCTGCCTCCCGAGGCGATCTCACCGAAGCAGCGCGAGCGCAATGGCCATATTGATCGCAAGCTCAGCTTCCCGGTCGAGGATCTCTATGCCGACGGGCGGCAGGCCGGGCAGGTCGGGCAGGAGATATATGGTGCCGGCGCGGCCTTCGTCTTCGCGACGCGTTCCTTCCATCCCGTCAAGGGCGCGCCGTTCCAGCTCTATTGCGATCATTTTCTGCGGGCCAGCGAGCGGACGGCGGACAAGGCACTGACGATCACGCTCGACGGCGGCGAGACCTGCACCGCGGGACTCAGCCTAGTCCGGATGAAGCGGCGCAGGCTGCCCAAGCCCAGGATCGTCACCGTTGGCGGCGACGTGCTGCGTCCACTGGCCGTGTCGGCCGATCGCATCGATTATCGCGTGCCCGCGAACGGGCGCCTTGTGCTGAGCTGGGAATGATCATGCGAGAGAGGGTTTCGCTTGACGGCAAAAGGATACTCGTCAGCGGCGGCACCACCGGCATCGGCCGCGAAACCGTCGCCCTGCTGGCGAGGGAGGGCGCGCGTGTCCTTACCTTTGGACGCCATCAGGCGGAATTGGACGAGGCCCTGCGCCATGCTCCCGAGGCATTCGGGCTGACCGCCGACTCGTCGACCAGAGAGGGCGTCGCCGAGGTGTTTGCCGCGGTCGACGAGCAACTCGGCGGGATCGACATGCTCGTCGCCTGTGCGGCTCTGGGCGCCAAACCGCTCCACGAGATGGAAGAGGATGGCTGGCGCTACGTCATCGAGACCAACCTGATCGGCTATCTCGCGTGCGCGCGTGCCGCCATCGAGCGGATGAAGCGCAACAGAGGCGGCCATCTGCTGTTCGTGGGGTCTATCAGCACCGATATCAAGGCTCCCGGCGAGAGCGTCTATTCCGCCACCAAGGCCGGCATCCAGGCCTTTGCCGAGACGCTACGCAAGGAAGTCGCTGCCGACAACATCCGGGTGAGCGTCATTCAGCCCGGATCGGTCGATACCGATATGCAGGAATGCAGCGGCGAGGAGAAGCGCGAAGCCGTCGCCCGCCACGAGATGCTGCACGCCGAGGAGATCGCTGAAGCGATTCAGTTCGTACTGACGCGTTCCGAACGTGCTGACGTGGTGAACGTGCGGATCGAGCCGCGGCTGCAAAGAGCCCGGTGACTGCCGGATTCTTGCCGGAAGCAGCAATGCTTCACATGGGCTCCTGAATGTCTCTAACGCCGGAGTTGGATCATGCCGGATCTCGACGGAAAAAGCGTGCTCATCACCGGCGGCGCCGGTGGCGTTGGACGCGCGGTCGCCGAGCACATGGTCGCGGCGGGTGCGCGTGTCCTGATCGCTGATCGCCGCGAGCTCGAACTCCGCCAGATCGTGGACGCCTTGGCGTCAAGCGGCGGCGGCCGGATCGAGGCGGTCACCGCCGACCTTTCTGAGCGCACGGGCCTCGACCATATGTTCGAGCGGGTCGACAGCTGGCTGGGTGGGCTCGACATCCTGGTGGCCAGCGCGGGCGTGGGATCGGGTCCGCTGATGAAGATGGAGGATGCCGACTGGCGCTATGTCATCGAAAGCAATCTCGTCAGCTATTTGGCATGCACCAAGGGCGCGGTCGAACGAATCAAGGCATCGGGCAGCAGGGAGGGGATGATCATCCTCGTCGGATCAATCAGCGTCCATATCAAGGCGGTTGGCGAGAGCGTCTACAACGCCTCGAAGGGTGGCGTTGCTTCCTTTGCCGAGACCCTCCGCAAGGAGCTGATCCCGGAGGGCATCCGCCTGACGCTGATCGAGCCCGGTGCGATCGGATCGGCGATGCAGCCCTTTTCGAGCGAGGAGCGCGCGCGCCAGATGGAGGTCCACAAGATGTTGCCTCCGGCCGAGGTGGCGGAGGCGATCATGTTCGCCGCGACGCGGAGCGCCGGCGTGGATGTGGTTACCCTCCGGATCGAGCCGCTGGACCAGAAGATCTACTAAGAAGTCGCCCCGCTATCATAGCGTCCGGAGCCTCCACCGGGTAACGCCAGCTCTTCGCAGTACCTCCCTCAGGTCCCGCAAAAAGTGGCAAAAACTTTCTCATGCGGGAGCGGCGGTTCCGCATAGCGAACGAATTGCGGCTGGTCCTCATACGGCCGCGACAGCACCTCGAGCAGCTCGTTCATGATCGTGAAACTTCCGCGCTTCACCGCCGCCTCGATCATCGCCTCGATGCGGTGATTGCGGGGGATAAAAGCCGGGTTGACCGCATCCATCGCGGCCTTGCGCCTCACCGGGTCGTCGGCCTCCTGAGTCAGCCGCCGGCGCCAGTGCAGCAGCAGATCGTCGCATCGGGTCGGATCGGCGAAGAGCGAGCGGACAGGTTCGTCGCCGTCGCCCGCCATCTGGGCGGCGCTCAGCCGCCGGAAGAACAGCGTGAAATCGACCTGATTCTCCGCCAGCGTGGACAGGAACCCGTTGGCGAGATCGACGTCGCCATCAAGGTCGCGGGACAGGCCGAACTTGCGGCGAAGGCCGGCGTGATAATGTTCCTCCAGTTGCGGGGCGAAGCGCGCGAGAGCCTCCTGCGCAACGGTGATCGCCGCGTCCTGATCCTCGGACAAGAGCGGAAGCATCGTCTCGGCGAAACGTATCAGGTTCCAGTGGGCGATGGTGGGTTGGTTGCCATAGGCGTAGCGCCCCTGCTCATCGATCGAACTGAAGACCGTCGCCGGATCATAGGCGTCCATGAACGCGCAGGGGCCATAGTCGATAGTCTCCCCGGCGATGGACATATTGTCCGTGTTCATGACGCCATGGATGAAGCCGACCAGCAGCCAGCGCGTAATGAGCTCGGCCTGCGCTGAAATCACCGCGTCCAAGAGCGCGCTATAGGGTGCCTCCGCCTTGGCCGCTGCCGGATAATGGCGCTCGATGGCATGGTCCGCTAGCAGACGGACCGCCTCGACATCGCCGCGTGCGGCGAAGAACTGAAAGGTGCCGATCCGGATATGGCTCGACGCGACCCGGATCAGGATGGCGCCGGGGAGGACCGTCTCCCTCATTACCTGCGCGCCGGTCGTGACCGCGGCGAGGGCACGTGTCGTGGGAATGCCGAGCGCAGCCATCGCTTCGCTGACGACATATTCGCGCAGCACCGGACCGAGCGCGGCCCGTCCATCGCCGCCTCGCGAGAAGGGGGTTCGACCCGCCCCCTTGAGCTGGATGTCGCGGCGCCGTCCCGTCCGGTCCACCACCTCGCCCAGCAGGATCGCCCGGCCGTCGCCGAGCTGGGGCACGAAATTGCCGAACTGATGCCCGGCATAGGCCGTCGCTATCGGCTGGGAGCCCTGCGCGACCCGTCGTCCGGAAAGGATCTCCACCCCTTCGGGGCTCGCAAGCCACTCCGTATCCAGCCCAAGTTCGGCGGCAAGGTCGACATTGAGGCGGATCAGCTTCGGGGCCGGCGGCTCGGCCGGAGCGACGTGCGCGAAAAATCGCTCGGGCAACCGCGCATAGCTGTTGTCGAACGGGAATTGGAAGGCCACGGCTACCTCGCTTTCGGTGTCACCACCGCTTCGACTTAACCCACGGAGATGCTTGAAGTTTCGAAAAGCCACCACATATGCTTGCCACTGCTCAACAACGGAAAGGAGGTGGTCGAATGTCTCATTGTCATGATCCGCTCGTGAATACTCTGGGTGCGGCCTCCGCCATGGGGGATATCCTCGCCTAGCGATGTAGCCCGAATGGACGACAATGGAAGGGCCGCCTCGCAAGGGCGGCCCTTCGTATGAGAGCCCCGTCGCGATGACCGCAGACGGCTGGGGAACCTTCGCGGTCAAATCTCGCTGGACCCTTGCAACGATCACGGGTGAGGCGATGGCAAAGCGGTGGTGGGAAGCGGGATGTGTCTATCAAGTCTATCCCCGCTCGTTTCAGGACAGCGACGGCGATGGCGTCGGCGATCTCAGAGGCATCGAAGCGCGGCTCGACCATATCGCTTCGCTGGGCGTGGGCGCGATCTGGCTCTCGCCCGTTTTCCGATCGCCCATGGCGGATTTCGGCTATGACATCGCCGACTATTGCTCGATCGAGCCCATCTTCGGGACCCTGGAGGATTTCGACTCGCTGCTAGCGGCGGTGCATGCCCGCGGATTGAGGCTGCTGCTCGATTTCGTCCCCAATCACAGCTCCGATCAGCACCCCTGGTTTCATGACAGCCGCTCCTCACGGGATGCCGCCAAGCGGGACTGGTACATCTGGCGCGATCCGGCGCCTGGCGGTGGCCCCCCCAACAACTGGACCAGCGATTTCGGCGGCTCCGCCTGGGAATATGATCCGGCCACGGGCCAATATTACTACCATGCCTTCCTGAAGCAGCAGCCGGACCTCAATTGGCGCAATCCCGAGCTGCGGCAGGCGATGATGGATGTGATGCGATTCTGGCTCGATCGCGGCGTGGATGGTTTCCGCATCGACGTGCTTTGGCATATCCTCAAGGCGCGGGATTTCCCCGACAATCCCGTCAACCCGGACTATCATCCGTCGATGGGGGAGAAATTCCTGGTCAAACAGCTCCATTCGACCGACCAGCCCGAGGTTCACGACCTGATTGGGGAAATGCGTGTGATCGCCGACAGCTACCGCGGTGGCGACGAATGTGTCCTGATCGGAGAGATCTGCCTGCCGCTCGAACGACTCATGTCCTATTATGGCAGGGAGCAGGGCGGGGTGCATCTGCCGTTCAACTTCGAGCTGGTCGAGACCGTCTGGGATGCACGCACGATCGCCCGGTTTATCGATGATTATGAGGCGGTTCTGCCATCCGGCGCCTGGCCCAACTGGGTGCTGGGCAGTCACGATGCGAAGCGGGTGGCCGCCAAGTTGGGCGAGGCGCAGGCGCGGGTTGCGGCCATGCTGCTTCTCACCCTGCGGGGAACGCCGACGCTTTACCAAGGTGACGAGATCGGTATCGGCGAGGTGGCGATACCGTCCGAGCGGCTCCGTGATCCGCGCGAGCTGCGCGAGCCTGGCCTGGGGCTCGGCCGCGATCCGGCTCGAACCCCGATGGCGTGGGACAGTTCGCCGCACGCTGGCTTTTCGACGGTCGAGCCCTGGCTGCCGCTGCATGAGGATTGGCGAACCCGCAACGTCGCAGCCCAGGAAGGCGATCCCGCTTCGATGCTCACCCTTTACCGCACGCTCCTGCGCCTGCGTCGCGACAGTCCGGCGCTCGCGCGGGGGCGCTATGAGGCGATAGCGGCACAGGACGACATATTGGCCTATCGCCGCAGTCATGAAGGGAAGCAGTTCCATGTGGCACTGAACCTCGGCAGCAGCCCGCAGTCCATGCCGCGCGTCCCCGCCGGCTTCGAGCCGATCCTCTCCACCCTGGCGGGGCCGCTGCCGGACAGCCGCGATCGTCTTCGCCCCGACGAGGGCGTCATCTTCGCGCAACGGTGACCGGCCGATGCGGATAGCCATGTTGAGCTCGATTTCCTGGCGCACGCCCCCGCGCGCTTATGGTCCATGGGAGCTGGTGACGAGCCTGCTCACCGAACGGCTCGTCGCGCGCGGCTTAGATGTGACGCTGTTCGCCACAGCCGACTCCCAGACCTCCGGCAAGCTGGAATCAGTAGTGCCGTGCGGCTATTCGGAGGATCCGTCTCTCGATGCCAAGGTGTGCGAGATCCAACATATCGCGCATCTGTTCGAGCAGGCGGAACGGTTCGACCTCATTCACAATCAGGCCGACTTCGTGCCTCTCGCCTTTTCGCGGCTGGTGCGGACTCCCATGGTGACGACCATTCACGGCTTCTCGTCGCCGCGCATCGTACCGGTTTTCCGCCGCTACCAGGATCGGGTCCATTATGTTTCCATCAGCGATGCGGATCGGCATCCCGACCTCAGCTATGTGGCCACCATCCATCATGGCATTCCGGTCGAGGCATTCCCGTTCGAGCCGAATGGCGGGGAGGACCTGCTCTTCTTCGGACGGATTCACCCCGACAAGGGTGCGGCGTGGGCGATCCGTGCGGCCCAGGCGACGGGGCACCGGCTCGTCATGGCGGGGATCGTCCAGGACTGCGCCTATCATGAGCGGGAGGTGGCGCCCCACGTCGACGGCGACCGGATCGTGCATCTCGGCGTGGTCGGCGGCGCCCAGCGAGCCGCGACGCTGGGAAGGGCGAAGGCGCTTCTTCACCTCATCGGCTTCGAGGAGCCTTTCGGTCTCTCCGTCGTGGAGGCCATGGCCTGCGGGACGCCGGTGATCGCCTTTCGCCGCGGGTCCATGCCCGAGCTGATCGAGGACGGAATCACCGGCTTCTTGGTGGACAGTTTCGACGAGGCGGTGCGCGCCATCGGGCGGATCGACGAGATTGACCGAGCAGCCTGCCGTCGCGCCGCGGAGGAGCGTTTTTCACTGGAGTGCATGGTGGATCGTTATGTGGCGGTCTACGAACGGATCCTGTCCGGTGCGCAGCTTCCTGGCTGACGGGGTCCAGCGGTTCATTCGTTCGTAGCGCCGCGGTTCTCCTCCAGTTCGTCCAGCACGGCTTCGGGCGCCACGTCCCTCTGGATTTCTTTGATTTCGTCCGGAATTGGGCTGTGCACACCCATCTTCTCGGCCATCGCGGTTATCAGACTCGCGAGTTTGGTAAGCTCGTGCTCGGCGAGCAGGCTGATGTGCAGATCGAGGTCCGCGCGCCGATCGGCGGCGGCCGCCATTCTGTTCTGGCTGATCAATATGAAGGTCGAGAGGAAGATCGCTTCGACCGAAGCCTCCGATGCGAGGATGACGAAGCTCGGATCGAACGCCGGGATTTGAGGGATGAGTCCGAGATTCACCACGATCCAGGCGCCGTAGACGGCCAGATGGATATAGACGAAGGCCATGCTGCCCGTGAACGCGGTGATTGCCTGGGCGATGTGGTCCCCGAAGGAGGCGGACGCCTCTTCCATCGCGCGCCGCCTCGCCAGCGCTTCGATGTTCCGTTTCAGCGCATCGCTTACTAGCGCGGGCTCGGGGGGAGGGACGAGAGGTTCTGCCATGATCGGCTCCGTCAGGCGCCTCCGTTCCGAGGCCGTGTGATTGCCGAACGAGGGTGGCGCGACATTTACATAGGCCAGTCCCGCCTTCGGTTCGACGCAACGCTATGTCGGACGGCCGCGCGCACCGCATCTATGTTAGAGCGGCCTCGTCGTGAACCGACAGAGGTGAGCGCCAGAGGAGACTATCGATGCGGATGGCACGGCGCCAGCTTCTCGGTATCGGGCTGGCGTGTCAGGCGCTCCTGATAGCGGGATGCGATCATGGTGAGAACCTGGCCGATACCAACAAGAGCGAACAGATATATGGCAACACCGCGATGATCGAGCCGGTGGACAGGACTCCAATCAGTTCCACACCCGGCGCTGCTCCCGACAACAGCCAGGTCGAACCCCGCGACCCCGTGGCCCGATAGGGGATGAATGTGGTCGCACGCCTTGCTTCCATCGGCGTCTTCGTCCTGCTGTTGGCATGCCAGCGAAGCCCTGCGGAGCGCACTGCCGATCAGCTCGACAATGCGGCGGAACAGAGCGATCCGGCGGCGGCGGCGGTGCTGGAGAATGCCGCCGAGCAGATCCGGAGCGGCGGCAGCGCGAATCCCGAGGCGACGGCCCAGAATGCACTGGAAGCGGCAGGCAACGCCCAGGCGCAATGAGATGACCGCCTTCTCCCGATATCAATCCGGGCTGGTCGGTGGTTTGCAACCCGTCCCCGCATAGATGCGGTCGATCAGGCGGGCCGAATCGATTAGATGCTCGGACGCGGGATCGTGACGCGGGTCCGCTGCAAGGCGCTCCATCCAGGCCACCGCGGCGCGGCCGCCCCACGCATCCGGCGGTGCGACGATCTGCTCGGCTTGCGTGCCCCTGTAGCGCCATGCCGCGAAATCATAGAAGGAGCCGCCGACGTTCTTGATCGCCGCGCCTCCCTCGGTGCCGTAGAACTCCGCCGAGATGACGGCCTCCTGTCCGGCGGCCAGTCCCCAGGAACACGCGATGCGGATCGGAACGCCGCTGTCGAGGAGGATCTCGGCCACCGCATAGTCCTCGACCTGCCCGGCGCGATCGACGAGCGGCGCGCCTTTGGCGAGGAGTCGTCCCGATACGCTCACGACCGCGGGGAAGCCGAGGGTCCACAGGGCCAGATCGATCATATGGATTCCCAAGTCCATCAGGCAACCGCCGCCGGACAGCGCCGGGTCGTAGAACCAGGGCTTGTCCGGCCCGTACGCGTTGTGAAAGACGAGATCGACCCCGTAGATCGAGCCGAGCTCGCCCCGTTGAACGGCGTGCCGGATCGGTTGTATCGCCGCCGTGTGGCGATAGGACAGGTCGATTCCGATCAGCCGATCGGAGCGCCGCGCCGCGGCGACAACCTGCTCCACCTCGCCCGAGTTCCGCCCGAGCGGCTTCTGGCAGAAGACGGCCTTGCCACGGTCGAGGGCCTCGATAGCCTGAGCGGCATGCAGGGCGCTCGGCGTCGCGATCACCACGCCATCGAGATCGAGCGCCAACATGGCCGCCAGCGAGTCGGCCGGTTCGGCGCCCGGCGCCGACTTCAGCGCCTCGGCGAGATTGGCTGTAATCGGATCGGCAATGGCCACAGCCTCGGCGCCGGCCGCCAGCAGCGCCTCCATTCGGTTGCGCCCGATCCAGCCGACGCCGAGAAAGCCCAGCCGGGGCGCACTCATGGAATGACCAGCGCCTTGACGAAGCCTTCTGGCTTATCGCGGGTCGCGTCGAGCGCTTCGCCGAGCCGTTCGAGCGGATAGACGTGAGAATAGAGCGGGCTGGGGTCGAGCCGCCCCTCGGCTATCGCCGCCACCGCGGCTTCTATTCCGCGGGCATAGACCTTAGGATCGCGTTCATGCGCGTTGACCACGTCGATCCCGCGCCAGTTCCAAAGCCACATGTTGACTTGTCGCGGCCCGTCCTGGTGATAACCGGCGACGATGAGCCGACCGCGCTCGGCGGTCAGCTCGCCGGCGAGATCAAGCGGCCATTGCTTGCCCACGGCTTCGATCACCCGTTCGCAGAACCGCCCTTCGGTGAGCCGGTTCACCCGATCGATGATCGCCCGGTGATCATCCATCAAGATCAATTCGGCAGCGCCGAAGCGCTGGGCGAGATCGAGCGACGAGGCCCGTCTCGAGAGCGCGATGATCCGTGCGCCGGCCTGGGCCGCGAGGCTCGTCAGCAGCGCGCCCAGAAAGCCGACGCCGATGATCGCCACAGTCTGGCCGGCTGCGATGTCGGACCGCTCGAAGATGTTCATCACGCAGCCGAGCGGTTCGCCGGGAAACGGCTGGCCACCCAGGCTTTCTGGAATGCGAACGCAGGCATCGGCGTCGCAAAGATCATATTCGGCATAGGCGGCGTAGGAGAGGGCGGAGACCCGCTCGCCTATCCGAAGGTGCCGCACGCCTTGGCCCAGCGCGTCCACCAGGCCCCAGCCCTCATGGCCGAGCGATCCTGGTTCCAGCGGATAGTTCATCCATTCGGGACCGGCCCATGGCGTAAGGTTGGACGCACACACGCCGCAGCCCTCCAGCCTGATCCGTACCTGCCCCGGTCCGGGTTCGGGCATGGGAATCCGCTCGAGGCGGACCTCGCCGGGTGCGGCCACCACGGCGGCCGTCATCATGGCCGGGCTCACCGAAACCTCGAACGCGACGAGAAAGGGAGCCGAGCGCGACGCGACGCGTTTGTGCCGTTCCACCTGTAGAACATCGGAGATTCACCATGGCGACCAAGAAGGGAAACACCGCGAAGGCCGACGGGCTGCATCGGCCCGTCCAGCCGTCCAAGGAACTCGGCGCGATCGTCGGTGAGAAGCCGATGACGCGGGCCGACGTGGTGAGCAAGATCTGGGACTATATCAAGAAGAACAAGCTTCAGGATCCGAAGGACGGCCGCAACATCAATGCCGACGACAAGCTCGCCAAGATATTCGGTAAGAAGCAGGCGACGATGTTCGAGATGAACAAGCATATTTCGGGGCACCTCAAGCCGGCGGGTTGAGGAAGCGCTCGAGCGCGGCATGCGCGGCATCGTCCGTCATCTGCAGCGGAGGATGCTTGCAGAAATAGGCTGAGGCCGGGTCGATCGGCCCGCCAAGGCCGCGGTCGAGCGCGAGCCGCGCGCACCGGATCATGTCGATCGCGACCCCGGCCGAATTGGGGCTGTCCTCCACCGACAGGCGCAGCTCCAGGTTCATCGGCACGCCGCCGAACAACTGGCCTTCCATTCGCAGGAAGCACACCTTGTTGTCGTTCTGCCAGGCGACATAATCCGACGGCCCGATATGGATGTCGTCGTCCTCAAGCCGATGTTCGGCGACGGACTGGACCGCCTCCGTCTTGGAAATTTTCTTCGACACCAGCCGCGCGCGGTTCGACATGTTGAGGAAATCGGTGTTGCCGCCGGTATTGAGCTGATAGGTGCGGTCGAGCCTCACGCCGCGCTTGGCGAACAGATCGGTTAGCACGCGATGGATGATCGTGGCACCCATCTGCGCCTTGATGTCGTCGCCGATGATCGGCACGCCAGCGCTGGCGAAGCGTTGCGCCCAACATGGGTCGCTGGCGATGAAGACGGGAATGGCGTTGACGAAGCAGACCCCGGCCGCCAGTGCGCATTCCGCGTAGAATTCAGTGGCTTCCCGCGATCCCACCGGAAGATAGTTGATCAGCACGTCGACCTCGGCCGAGCGGAGCCGGTCGACCACCTCGTCATGACCGGGTTCGGGGGCGTCGGCGATCACGAAGGTTCGATCGGTGGCGTAGTCCGCCATATGGTCCGCTACACCGTCGAGCACGCGTCCCATCTCGACGCTCACCCCGCTCGCGGGCACATCGCCGCAGAATGTGGCGGTGCAGTTCGGCTTCGCGAAGATCGCTTCCGCGATGTCTCGCCCCACCTTGCGCGCGTCGATGTCCCACGCCGCGGCGAGGCGAATGTCGCCCGGCTGGTAGCCGCCGATCTCCCATTGACGCAGGCCGGTCAGGTCGTTGCGCCCATCGGCATAATAAGCGAGCCCCTGGACGAGCGAACTCGCGCAATTGCCGATCCCGACGATAGCCAGATTGATCGGCCGCGAAGCGGGTGCGAGCATGTTTTTCTCCTCAGGCCGAAAGCGCCGCCCGGAATCGGGCGGGGGCGTAGCGTTCGATCATTCCCGCGCAGAAGTCGGCAAAGGCCTGGCTGTCGACGGGCGGGCTCGTGTGGTGCGGCGCGAGCCCCAGATGCTCCGGTGTGAAGCAGAAGGTCAGCGTCACCTCGAAATCCTCGATCGCTTCCATCTGACGGTCGAACCAGCCGAGCGCATCGGGGCGGAAGCTGTCGGCCCAGCTCAAGCCGGTTCGCAAGTGGCGGACGCCGAGGCGTTTCATCCAGGCGACTGCCGCGTCGAGGCGCGGATCCCGATAGTGAAACCATTGCATCAGGCCAATATGGCCGGCGAAGCGGGCATAATGGTCCAACGCGGCTTTGGGCGTACCGTCCTCCCGGATCAGCCCCATATAGAAATGGCGGTAATAGCTAGATCCCTCGGCTTCGCGGTGGCGGGTGGTGGCGCCCCAGCTCTGGGGCAGATCGAACAGGCTGTACCAGAAGATGCGTGGCACGCGGCCGATCAGCAACTCGGCGGTCCGGTCGATGCCGAAGACCTGGACTTCCTCGGCACCGAACGAGCCGACGCCAACCTCGGTCACCCAGACCGGTTTGTCGGTAACGGCTTCGATCTCGGCGATCTTGTCGGGCCAAGCGTTGATCGGCCATAGGTTCCAATCGAGCGGGAAGCCGTGCACCGCGACCACGTCCACCGCATCGAGCGCCCCATGACTGCCCATGGTCTCGATCCAGCAGGGGTCGATCGGTGACATTCCGCCGAGCACGCGCACGATCTCCGGATTGGCCTGCCCGATGGCGCTGCCGGCCCGCAGCACGCAATCCGCATAGAGCCGCCAGTCGGGATCCGCTTCGATATCCCAGTGGGATTTGTTGTTCGGCTCATTCCAGATCATTGCCGCTTCGATCATGTATCGCGTCCTCTCGCCGGATAAACCGCTCCCACGCCGGGCCCCCACTTCCGATATGGTGTCTCTGCCGCGCGGCAGACATAGACCTCGTCGGTCGGGCCGACCTCGATGCGGAAACCGGCGCTGCGCAGCATCGCTTCGGTCGCCGCGCGGTTGGGCACCCACCAGTTGGTCCAGTCATGCGCGAACTCGCGCTCTATGAAGTGAAGCTTGGGATAGCCGGGCTCCGAAAAGTCGTCGGGCTCATTGAAGTCATAGTCGGGTTTCACCGGCGCCACCTCGGGAGATCCCCGGGTTAGCGACTGGAAGACCAGCATGTCGGCCGCGACATGTTCACGGACCAGGTCGAGCGCGAGCAGAGGGTGCCTGAGATGATAGAAAACGCCCATGAAAATGACCATGTCGAAGCGGCGTCCGAGCCTGGCGACATCGTAGACCGACAGATTGCGGAACTCGATGTCGGTGAAACCACGCGCTTCGGCGACGAAGCTGGCCTGCCTCAGATAATGGTCGTCCGAGTCGATGCCGAGCACATAGGCGGCGCCGCGATGCTTCATCTCGATCGAGTAGAAGCCCGCGTTGCATCCGATATCCAGCACCGTTTTTCCCGTCAGATCGGCGGGAAGAGCCGCGGCGAAGCGACGGAATTTGGCGCCGGGGTAGTCGCCGAGAAAATGATCCGGGGCGGTCCAGACACCATCGATCTCGATGTTGTGAAACCACGGGCCCAGCGCGGCGATATTTTCGCGCAACGCCTCGCGGGGGAAATGCCGGTTCATCGCGGCACCTCATTCAGGCCGAGTAAGCGCCCGCGCCCGCCTTGGTCTTCGAGAAGCAGCGTGCTCAGCGAACCGGGATCGACGTCGAAGCGCAGCAGCTTGTCCAGGCCCAGTCCCAGATAGTGCGCGACCGCCGCCCGGATCATGTCACAATGGCTGACGCATAGGATATGGCTCGCGCCCGCCGCCGCGAGATGCTCGAGATGGCCAACGATCCGCGTCGTCGCCTCCGTCATCGATTCACCGCCCGGCGCGGCAGCGGCATGGCGGGCATCGTTCCAGTGCCGCCAGCCCTGATCGGCATCCAGGTCCGCGAAGCTGCGACCGGCCCACGCGCCGAAATCGATCTCGTCAAGCGCGGTCACCGGATCGCAGGCGACCCCCAGATGATCGGCGACGATTTCGGCGGTGCGCCAGGCGCGCCGGCAGGGGCTGGAATGGACTGCGGTCACACCTCTTGTGAGACAGGCGCGGGCGAGGCGCTGCGCCTGGCCATGCCCCTCGGGTGACAGCTCGATGTGCGACCGACCCGATAGGATCGCCCCGAGCTCGGCATGAGAACCGTGACGGGCTAGAAAGATCAGCGCGCCCATGGCGATTGTTGCGGAAGCATCAACATAGATGCTCGTAAACCGCAGATGACTACATTGTTTCAACTAGAAGAGCCTGCCTGCGATGAACTGAACCTTAACGAAGACAAGTTGTTCGCAATAGGGGAACAAGATGATGAAGAAGCTCGTCTTACTGTTCTGTAATCTGAACGAACAAAAGCGAACGGGGATAATCTATGTTAAGTGGATAAACTATTACGGATCCCATTAAGTTCCATTTTACTTATGTTAGTCTTAACATTTGATAAGCTTTCTGCCTTATCAAAATGAGGAGCCTTGCATGGAAACGATCCTCATTACCGGCGGCGCGGGCTTTATCGGCCGGTCGGTAGCCGCCGAACTGCTGCGCCGCGGCCATCGGATTCGCGTGCTCGACAGCCTCATCGAGCAGGTTCACGGCCCGCAACCCGCTCCTGCACTGGCGGACGATGTCGAGCTGGTCCGCGGTGACGTCCGGGACGGTGACCTCGTCGCGACTGCGCTGCGCGGCGTGGACAGCGTCGTCCACCTCGCGGCTGAGGTGGGCGTCGGACAGTCGATGTACGAGGTCGAGCGCTATACCTCCGCCAATGACGTCGGCACCGCGGTGCTGTTCGAGCGACTGATCGATCATCCGGTCCGCAGGGTCGTCACTGCCTCGTCGATGAGCATCTATGGTGAGGGCCTGTACCGTGATGCGGACGGCACGCTCGTGGAGGACGCCGAACGATCGGCGTTGCGCGACGGGCAGAAGAACTGGGAGCCGCTCGATGCCCGCGGCCGGCCGTTATCGCCGCTCGCGACACCCGAATGGAAACGGCCCAACCTCGCCTCGATCTACGCGCTCAACAAATATGTCCAGGAGCGTACCACCCAGATCATGACACGCCCCTACGGGATCGAGGGCGTATGCCTGCGGCTGTTCAACGTCTATGGACCCGGCCAGGCGCTTTCCAATCCCTATACCGGCGTTCTTGCAATCTTCGCGTCGCGGCTGCTTAACGGCCAGCAGCCGATGATCTTCGAGGACGGCGAACAACGTCGCGATTTCGTCCATGTCGGCGATGTCGCGCGCGCCTTCGCCGATGCGCTGTTCCTGCCCGAAGCAGCGGGAGGAATCTTCAACATCGGCTCGGGGCAGGATCGCTCGGTGAGCGAGGTCGCGACCGAACTGGCGCGTGCGATGGGCAAGAACGACATCGCGCCCGAGATCGTGGGAAAGGCGCGGATCGGCGATATCCGCCATTGCTTTTGCGACACGCGGCTCGCCGCCGAGCGGCTCGGCTTCGCGGCCCGGCAGGATTTTGGCCAAGGACTCGCCGAGCTTGCCGAATGGGTCGCCCGGCAGAGCGCCGTCGATCGGGTCGAGCAGGCCCGCGCCGAGCTTGAGGTTCGGGGACTGGTGGCATGATCGGCCCCGATCCCCGCGAGGATGGCCGGCCTGTCCTGATCACCGGCGGCGCCGGCTTCATCGGGTCGAATATCGCCGATCGCCTCGCCGTTGCGGGACATGATGTCCTGGTCTACGACAGCCTCGTCCGACCCGGGGTCGAACGGAACCTCGCCTGGCTCCACGCGCGGCATCCCGGCCGGATCGCCACTTTGATCGCCGATGTGCGCGACGAGGACCGGCTCCGCGGCGCCGTAGCCGGCGCCAAGGCCGTGTACCATATGGCGGCCCAGGTCGCCGTCACGACCAGCCTGATCGATCCGGGCGACGACTTCGACGTCAACATCCGCGGCACGTTCAATCTGCTCGAGGCGGTGCGGACCGAAGCTCCCGAAACTCCGCTCGTCTTCGCCTCGACCAACAAGGTGTATGGCGACTTGCGCGGCGTCCAGCTCATGCTCGACGAGGAGGGTTATCGCCCGATCGACGAGTTGCTGTTGCGACACGGCATCAATGAGGACCAGCCACTCGATTTCCACACGCCCTATGGCTGTTCCAAAGGGGCGGCCGACCAATATGTGCTAGATTATGCGCGCAGTTATGGATTGCGCGCGGCGGTGTTCCGGATGAGCTGCATCTATGGGCAACGCCAGATGGGAACCGAAGACCAGGGCTGGGTCGCTCATTTCCTGATCCAGGCCTTGCTCGGCCGGCCGATTACCATCTATGGAAACGGCCATCAGGTTCGCGACATATTGGACGTGTCGGACGCGGTGTCTGCCTATGTCGCCGCCTGGACCTATATCGACGATATTCGCGGCCGGGCCTATAATCTGGGCGGGGGCACAGCCAACGCGGTGAGCCTGCTGCGGCTGACCGACCATATCGGCCGGATGTTCGGTCATGAGGTGCGGGTCGATTTTGCCGACTGGCGCGCCGGCGACCAGCGCTATTTCGTGGCCGATACGCTGAAGGCCGAAGCCGAGCTCGCATTGGGACTGAAGACGCCCTGGCGGCTTGGCGTCGAGCGGCTCGCGCGCTGGCTTGCGGCCGAACGTGGCATAGCCTGGCCTGGCGCGGACACCGAACCTCTGGTGGCGGGCGTGCTGTGAAGCGGCCGTCGCGCGTCCTGATGACGGCCGATGCGGTCGGCGGTGTCTGGTCCTACGCGATCGACCTCGCGCGCGGCCTGACGGGCAAGGGCATCGAGGTGGATCTGGCGCTGCTCGGGCCCGCACCCGATGCGAAGCAGATCCGGGCGGCGCGGGCGATCGAAGGGCTTCAGCTGATCGTCACGGACGCCGAGCTCGACTGGCTGTCCGATGGCCCCGCGGACGTGGCCCGGTCGGCAGCATCCATCCGCGATCTTCTCGACAGGCGCGGCGCCGACATCCTCCATCTCAACAGCCCGGCACTCGCCGCGGAAGTGGGCTTCGACCTCCCTGTCTTGGCCGGCGCGCACAGCTGCCTCGGAAGCTGGTGGGATGCGGTGCGGGGGGATGCGTTGCCGGCCGACTTCGCCTGGCGCGACCGTCAGCACGGGCAAGGGCTTCGCCGTGCCGACCTCGTGGCCGCGCCGTCGCGGGCCTTCGCTGAAGTCACCCGTGAACGCCATCATCTTAGGGAAATGCCCGAGGTGATTCACAACGGCCGCAAGGCACTGGCCTCCAATCCGTCGGTGATGCACGACTTCGCCTTCACGGCCGGCCGTCTGTGGGATGAGGGAAAGAACCTCCTTACCCTCGATCGGGCGGCGGCGCGGCTGGCGGTACCCTTGAAGGCGGCGGGTGCGTGTCAGGCGCCGCATGGCGGCCAGGCGCGGTTTGAACATCTATGCTGCCTTGGGCAGATCGGCGAGGCCGAGTTGGGGTCTATCCTCGCGGCTCGTCCGGTCTTTGCCTCCGCCGCGATCTACGAGCCGTTCGGGCTTGCGGTACTCGAAGCCGCGGCGGCCGGTTGCCCGCTCGTCCTGTCCGACATCCCGACCTTTCGCGAATTGTGGGACGGCGCCGCGACCTTCGTCGCAGCCGATGACGATCGTGGCTTCGCCGGCGCGATCGACCGACTGATCTCCGACAGTGCACTGCGGCTCGCCTGCGGTCACGACGCCCGGAGGCGCGCGCGGCGCTTTTCCCTGGAGAATATGACCGAACAGGTGGTCGCGGCTTATGGCGCGCTGCTGAGCCGCACTCTGCCGGCGGCGGGGAAGGCGGCGGCATGAAGATCGCCTATTTCACCCATTCGCTAATGTCCTGCTGGAATCATGGCAACGCCCATTTTCTGCGCGGCGTGTTGAGCGAGTTGCAGGCACGCGGCCATCAGGCCGTCGCCTTCGAGCAGAAAGGCAATTGGAGCCTCGCCAATCTGGTCGCCGATCACGGCATGGCCGGCCTCGAACCCTTCATCAACGCCTATCCCGAGCTGCGCACGCGCAGCTACAAGGCCGGTGCGTCCGTCGATCCCCTGGTGGATGCTGCGGATCTCGTGATCGTGCATGAATGGAACAATCCCAAGCTGGTCGCGTCGGTCGGCGAGGCGCGCAAGCGTGGCGGGCGGTTCACCTTGCTGTTTCACGATACCCATCATCGCGCTGTCAGCGACGCGGAGGCGATCCGGGCCTTCGATCTTTCGGGCTATGATGGTGTGCTGGCTTTCGGAGAGGCGCTGTCGGAGGTCTACCGCAGCTGGGGCTGGGCGGGGCGGGTCTGGACCTGGCACGAGGCCGCCGACATACGCCTCTTCCATCCGCCCGAGCGGGAGAAGCCACGTGAGGGATTGGTGTGGATCGGCAATTGGGGCGATGACGAGCGCTCGGCCGAGCTCGAAGATTTCCTATTCGCGCCGGCCCGCGCCGCGGGACTGCCGCTCGACGTACACGGCGTGCGCTATCCGCCTCAGGCAGTCGCGACGATAAAGCGATACGACGCGCGCTACCATGGCTGGGCCGCCAATGCCGCCGCGCCGGAACTGTTCGCACGCCATCTCGCCACCGTCCATGTGCCGCGGCGCTATTATGCGACGCTGCTGCCAGGCATCCCTACCATTCGCATGTTCGAGGCGCTCGCCTGCGGCATCCCGCTTGTCTCGGCGCCGTGGGATGATGCCGAGGGCCTCTTCCGCCCGGGGTCGGATTATCTGGTGGCCCGCAGCGGCGAGGAGATGACCGCGCATCTGCGCGCCATCGCCGCCGATCCCGCTCTGCGCCGATCGCTCGTCGACCATGGGCTGGAGACGATCCGTGCGCGTCACAGCTGCGCGCATCGCGTGAACGAGCTGCTCGGGATCATTGCGGATCTCACCGCCCCCGCATCGGCAAGGAGCGTTGGATGAAGATTGCCTTTTACGGATCGAGCCTGCTGTCGTCCTATTGGAATGGCGCCGCCACCTATTATCGCGGCATGCTCAAGGCGCTGGCCGCGCGCGGCTACCGGATCAGCTTCTACGAACCCGACGCGTTCGACCGGCAACTGCACCGGGACATCGATCCGCCCGGCTGGGCGCGTTCCGTGGTCTATCCCGCTACTGTGGCTGCGCTCCGACAGGTCCTGGACGAGGCGGCGGACGCCGACATCGTCGTCAAGGCGAGCGGAGTCGGCGTGTTCGACACCGAGCTGCTCGAGGGCCTGCTGGCCCGCCGCCGCCCCGGCACGCTGCAGATATTCTGGGATGTCGACGCCGCGGCGACCCTCGACGAGATGCGGGGCGACGCCGATCATCCGGTACGGCGCGCCTTGCCCGCGCTCGATCTGGTGCTCACCTACGGCGGAGGGCCGCCGGTCGTCGACGCCTATCGGGGCTTTGGGGCCGCGACCTGCGTGCCGGTCTACAATGCGCTCGATCCGGAGACCCATTTCCCGGTCGGGCCGGATCCGCGCTTCGCGTGCGACCTGGCCTTTCTCGGCAACCGGCTGCCCGACCGCGAAGCCCGTGTCGGCGAGTTCTTCCTGAAGCCGGCGGGCCTGCTTTCCGATCGCCGCTTCCTGATCGGCGGCAATGGGTGGGAGACGGGGGCGATGGCGCCCAATGTCCGCCATCACGGCCACGTCTACACGGCCGAGCACAATGCCTTCAACTGCACTCCGCTCGCGGTGCTCAACATTGCCCGCGACAGCATGGCGGCAGTCGGCTTCTCACCCGCGACGCGCGTGTTCGAAGCGGCCGGGGCGGGGGCATGCCTGATCACCGACCGATGGGAGGGTATCGAGATGTTCCTGACGCCCGGCAGCGAAGTGCTCGTCGCCCGCGACGGCCAGGACGTCGCCGAACTGCTGGCGGGGCTCACCCTCGAAGGAGCGCGAGCGATCGGCGGCGGCGCGCTTGAGCGCGTTCGGACCGAGCACAGCTACGATCTGCGCGCCGCACAGGCCGACCGGTTGTTCCGCGAGCAGCTTGCCCGGCAGCGGGTGCCGGCATGACCGCGCCGATGCGCCTCGTCGTCCTCGGGCTCAGCCTCTCCTCTTCCTGGGGAAACGGGCATGCGACGACCTATCGGGCCCTCCTGTCCGCCTTCGCCGCGCGGGGACACGACATATTGTTCCTCGAGCGGGATGTGCCCTGGTACGCTGGGCATCGCGACCTCGCCGGACCCGAATATTGCCGCCTGGCCTTCTATTCGGACTTGTCCGATCTTCGCCGCTGGAGCGGTGAAATCGCCGCCGCGGACGCGGTGATTGTCGGCTCCTATGTTCCCGAGGGAATCCTGGTCGGCCGCTTCGTGCAGGATGTCGCGGAGGGCGTGACCGCCTTCTACGACATCGATACGCCCGTGACTCTGGCTAGGCTCGAACGCGGCGAGCATGAATATTTGAACCCCGAGCTGATCCGCGATTACGATCTCTATCTGTCCTTCACCGGCGGTCCGACCCTGAATCTCATCGAAGAGCGCTATGGCTCGCCGGCCGCACGGGCGCTCTATTGCTCGGTCGATCCGGAAATATACCGGATGCTGGATGTCCCCAAGCGCTGGGATCTGTCCTATCTTGGCACCTATAGCCCGGATCGCCAGCCGATGCTCGATCAGCTGCTGATCGAGCCCGCGCGCGCCTTGCCGCACATGCGCTTCGTCGTGGCCGGGCCGCAATATCCGGGCGACATCGATTGGCCCGCCAATGTCGAGCGGATCGAGCATCTCCCGCCCCCAGACCATGCCGCCTTCTACAACGCGTCGCGCTATACGCTCAACGTTACCCGCACCGATATGATCAAGGCCGGCTGGTCACCCTCGGTGCGCCTGTTCGAGGCGGCGGCCACAGCGACGCCGATCATCTCCGACGTCTGGCCCGGCATCGGCGACCTGTTCGACCCCGGCCGCGACATCATTCTCGCCGAGCGCGCCGACCGGGTGATCCGCACCCTGGCGCGCGATCATGACGTGCTCGGCCGGGCGGGCCGCGCGCGCGTTCTCGGGGCCCACACCTCGGCACATCGCGCGGCGCAACTCGAATCCTATCTCGTCGAATCGGTCCGGCCCGTTGATGCCGTCCCCTTCGTCCAGAATGCCAGTTGAGGAGCAGCGTATGACCGACCCGACAGGCCCCATCACCCTCGTAGCAGGCGGCGCGGGCTTCATCGGCTCGCACCTGTGCAAGGCGCTGCTCGACCGCGGCGAGAGCGTGATCTGTCTCGACAATCTCCAGACATCGCGCCCCGTCAACCTGCGGCCGCTCGAACAATATACGGAGTTCAGCTTCGTCGAGGCCGACATCGTCAATCCGCTGCCGCTCGACATCCTTGAAAGGACAAGCCGGATCCGCCGGATCTACAATCTCGCCTGCGCAGCATCGCCGCCGCAGTATCAGGCCGATCCCGAGCATACGATGCTGACCAACGTCGTCGGTACCGATCATCTCCTCCGGCTCGCGGAGCGGGCGGGGGCCCGGTTCCTGCTGAGCTCGACCAGCGAGGTCTATGGCGATCCCGAGGAGCACCCTCAGCGCGAGGATTATCGCGGCTGGGTGAACTGCACCGGCCCGCGCGCCTGTTATGACGAGGGTAAGCGCGCGGCGGAGGCGATGGCGTTCGATTTCGCGCGGATGGGGCGCGCCGAGGTCCGCGTGGCGCGCATCTTCAATACCTACGGTCCGCAGATGCACCCCGACGACGGGCGCGTGGTATCCAACCTTATCTGTCAGGCGCTGTCGGGCAGGGACATCACCATCTATGGGGACGGCAGCCAGACGCGGAGCTTCTGCTATGTTTCCGACATGGTGGACGGGCTGATCGCGCTGATGGAGAGCGATCTCGAGCGGAACGAGCCGGTCAACCTGGGCAATCCGCTCGAGATCAGCGTCAATGAGCTGCTCCGCCACGTCATCGCGTTGACGGGATGCGATGCCCGGCTGGCCTACAAGGCGCTGCCGATCGATGATCCGCGCCGCCGCAAGCCCGATATCAGCCGTGCCGAGCAGGCATTGGGCTGGCGTCCCAGGGTAGCCCTCGAAACCGGGCTGGCCGCCACCTGCGCCTGGTTCGCGGAGGAGATCAGCGACGCCCGGGGGGCCTGCGCGCCCGAGCCGGAGGCACTGCGCGTACCGGCGACCTGATCGGTGCTTGCCGATTGATCCATGATAAAATGCTGAGATATTTGTATGGTTTTCGCCGCGCGGGGTGAACCGCGGGCAGCCTCGGCCGTTGAGCGGGCTCAAGATTGTCTTGGACCAATCCAGCTTTGCGCTGCATCTCCCAGGAAAGGACCCGACGATGCCCCAACTCACCGGATTCGAGATCGCCAAGCGTGACGGCGACTATCTGATCCACTTCAACATCGAAGGCAGCGAAACTATCGAGATCGTCGCCAGCTATGAGCAGATGGATCTGATCGCCGAGGAGATCGACCGCCAGCTGGACCGCGACGAGGAGCAGGCGCTCGAGGTCGAGGACGAAAGCGAGAACACCCGGTCCTGATCGTGGAATCGCGGCGTCGTCCTAATCGCTCGCGCTGACCCTGAGCGGCCGATAACTCACGAGGTCCGCCAGGCGTTGGCGATCCAGCAGGCGGACCATCCCGCCGCGAAGATCGATCAGCTCTTCCCGCCGCATCAGCTGGAGCGTCCGGTTTACGTGCACGCTGGTCAGTCCCAATATGTCGGCCAGCGCTTCCTGGGTCAGCGGCATGGGGAAACGCCCCTCCTCCGCGATACCCGCCTGGTCGAGCCGTTCGTGCATCTCGAGCAGCCAATCGCTCATCCGCTCATAGGCGTTGAACCTGCCCAGGCGCGCTATCTGGCGAAACAGGCACGCTTCCTCGAGGGCGCCGCCGCGGTCATAGGCTACCGTGAGCGCGGACTGGCCCGTATCGGGTTCCGCGGCGGGCGCGGAGATGATGCTGGCTTCGGTGAGCGTACCTATCGACGTCACCGCCAGCGGATTTTCCTGACGGCAATGACCGAAGATATCACCGGGCAGGAGCAGGCTGAGGATCTGACGGCGGCCATCGGAAAAGATCCGAGTGCGGCACATCCATCCGCTCAGCACGATGGCCGGCTTCGGGTTGGGCTGGCCCTCGGCGATCAGTTCGCGATGGGCGCGGAGCCTCTGCGGGGTTCTGGCCGCCGCCTCCAGCAGCGCGATCTCGCTTTCGCCCAGCGGTGCCAGTCCGGACAGACGTGTGATGGCGGGCGGGCGGACCCGAGCCAAGGCGGGTTTGGAATTCATGCTGGGCTCCACCATGGGCCCCCCGCCGTCATTTAGACCACGCGGGCGGCCACCGCGTCCAGTGGGATCGTGATGATACAGGTTAAACCGCCGGGACGCAGATCGAATGTCGACTCGGCGCCGAGCTGGTAAGGCAGCGCCTGCTCGATATATTCGCGCCCGAACCCACGGCGCAGAGGTGCGGCGCCGAGTACCGCGATGCCGCTCTCGGCCCACTCGAAGCGCAGCCTGTCCTCTCGAGTGGTCCAGCTTATCCGCAGGCGCGCCCGCGAATCGGTACCGGACAGCGTGCCGAACTTGATCGAGTTGGTAACGAGTTCGTGGACGGCGAGCGCGGCAAGTTGAGCAACCTCCTGGCCAATGCGGGTGTCGATGCCGTCAATCGCGATCGACGGGTCGTCGCCGAACTGGAAGGCGGAGAGTTCGTCGCGAACCAGTTGCTCGAAATCCACCGTCACGCCCGACGAGACGGCCTGGAAGGACTGATAGCGCGAGATCGTATCGAGCCTGCCGCCAAAATGATCGGCGATATCCTCCAAGGAGCTGCCGCTTGCGACAGTGCGCGAAAATATCGAGCGGACGATGGCCAGGATGTTCCGGACGCGGTGCTGAAGTTCCGCCTGCAGCAGGGCTTCGCGTAGACTAGCGGCTCCCAGGCGTTTCTCGGTCTCGCACAGCGCGCGGTGGGCGGCCGTCAGTTGGACTTCCAGCGCCTCGCCCCCGCCGGAGGATGGCTTCGGATGGATCGATCCGGCTTCGGACGGAAAACTCTCACTCACCCGATCGATCCTTCCGTCGCCCGAAGCGATGGTCGCGGCTAAACGCAGATGTCTCGCAATGTGCCACATAACAGGTTAGGTAGCACGATCTATCGCGGTAATTTTCCGCCGGGTCGCCGAACCGGCGCCGAACTAAGGCGCGAGAGATGGTGCGCCACGAATATGCTCCCCCGCAACGAAACAACGATCGCAAGGGGCATCCCAGCCTAAAATTATAAGAGCCGATTCGCATTGCCGCGCGTTAAATGCGATGGACAGGGACCGGCATGAAGCATCGACCAGCATCTGATCAGCCGGGGAACGGGCTGCTCGACGAGATAGAGCAGCTTCGCACCTCGCTCGAGACGGCGCTCGAGGAAAACGCCCGCCTGATGGAGGACCGCGACAGTCTGCTCCTGCGTGTGAGCAAGCTCACCGGCGAGTTGAAGGACACCAACGCGGCTCTCTCGCGCCAGCAAAACGCCTCGAGCGATGGCGTCAGCGAGGCGGTCAAGCGCCAGGACGACGCCGAAGAGGAACTGCGCCTCGCGTTCGAGGAGCTTCAGGTGCTGACCGAGGAGCTCGAGGTCGCCAATACCAGACTCCAAGAAACCAACCAGGAACTCGACGCGCGCGTCGAGGAACGCACCCGGCAGCTCATCGATCTCAACGCCACGCTGCGCGCTGCCGAGGCATCGTTCCACACGATTGCCGACCTCGTGCCGGATCTGCTCTGGCGAGCCGATCGGAGCGGCGAAGCGATTTGGTTCAACCGCCGCTGGTTCGCCTTCACCGGCCAGAGTGCGAAGGAGCCGATCGGCATGGGCTGGCTCGACGCCATCCATCCGCTCGACCGCGCCGTATTCCGCACCTCCTGGGGTCTCGCCGTCGGCGGCGCGAAGGCTTATGAGCACCAGCACCGGATCCGCGCCGCAGATGGCAGCTACCGCTGGTTCCTGGTCCGCGCCGAGCCGCTCCGCGACGAGCACGGCCGCGTCGTGAACTGGTTCGCCGCGGGTACCGATATCCACGACCAGCGCAGTACCCTCGAGGCGCTGGAACAGAGCGAGTTGCGGTTCCGGACCCTTATCGAAGGTATTCCGCAGCTCGTATGGCGCGCGGTCGATGGTGGCAAATGGACATGGTCGAGCCCGCAATGGACCGCCTATACCGGCCAGCCGGAAGAAAACAGCCACGCGATGGGATGGCTGAACGCCTTCCATCCCGACGATCGCGAGGCAGCCCGGAGCTGCTGGGCCCAGGCGAACGAGACGGGCAGTCTCGATTTCCAAGGCCGGATCTTTCATGCGAGCGAGCGCCGCTATCGCCATTTCCGCACCCGCGCGCTGCCGGTCCGCGATGACCAGCGAAGCATCGAATGGCTCGGCACCTCGACCGATATCGACGATCTGCTGCAGCTTCAGCAGCAGCAGGACGTATTGGTGAAGGAGCTTCAGCACCGGACCCGCAATCTCATGGCGGTCGTCCAGGCGGTGACGATGCGGACCATCAGGGGCGTGTCGTCGCTCGAGGATTTCAAAAAGTGCATCGTCGATCGCTTCGATGCGCTGGCGCGGGTCCAAGGGCTGCTGTCGCGCCGCGAAACGGGTCATCGCATAACCTTCGACCTGCTGTTGCGCCAGGAGCTGTCGGCACATGTCGGCCTTGATGCGGATGGAAGAAGTGCGCAGGTGTCGATTGACGGGCCGCCCGGCGTTTCTCTGCGGTCGGCCACGGTCCAGACGCTGGCGCTCGCACTCCATGAGCTGGCCACCAACGCGGTGAAATATGGTGCGCTCTCGAGCCCGAACGGTCATTTGCATGTGGGCTGGCAGATTGTGCGAGCGGATGAACAACAGCGGCGCTTGTTCATCGACTGGCGAGAGACCGGCGTGAACATGCCTGCGGAAAGTGCGCAGCCGCGGGGCGGCGGCTATGGCCGCGAATTGATCGAACGCGCGCTCCCCTATCAACTGGGCGCGCAGACAAGTTACGAGTTCGAAGCTGATGGGGTGCACTGTACGATCGCGATGGCGGTGTCGCCCGAGGATATTCCCGTGGAGAAAAGCGATGGCTGAATCCGGCATCGAAAGAGCCCGAATCCTTGTCGTGGAGGACGAATATTTCCTCGCGGACGATCTTCACGAAGCGTTGAGCGAGGCCGGCGCTCATGTCCTCGGGCCGATTCCCAGCGTAGAGGACGCGGCCGCCTATATCGCGGGCGAGCCGTCGATCGACGCGGCGATCCTCGACGTCAACCTGCATGGGGAGATGGTGTTTCCGGTCGCCGATGCTTTGCGAAAACGTGGCATCCCGTTCGCCTTCGTGACCGGCTATGATCAGGCCGCGATGCCGGACCGCTTCGCCGATGCGCCTCGCCTCGAGAAGCCATTCAAGGGCTCAAAAGTGGCGGCGATGCTGAGGCCGCTTATCCCGTCCTGATCTCCGGCGCTCCCCCTCTTCGCGGCGGATGTCGGGGGCTTCGCACGTGCGGCTCGTTGCGGCTGTGAGGCAGGAAGGAACCGCTCCTCGGGAAGATCGTCGGCGTGGTGAAGGAGACACTCATGACCAGCGATCAATCGGCCAAGCCGGCGGCCGGCCCGAAGGACGGCAAAGGCAGACAGGACGCCCCCGACAGCGGCGAGATCGAATGGGCCGGGGGCTTCATCGCCAATCCGCCCGCTCCCAGCGAAGTTCGCGTCGATCCGGAGAAGGCCCGCAAGCCCGACGAATAGCGGCGCGCCATCCTGGCAAAACCGCACTGTCAGGCCGCCCGGGCGCTTTCATGATCGAGCGCCGCTATGACCGCCGGCAGGAATCCCTTGGCAATCGCCGCGGTGCCGAGCGCATTCGGATGAATGCGGTCCCGCAGACAGAGGGCGGGGTTTGCCAGCACGCCTTTGGGAAAGAACGGAGCGCTGGCGATGCCGTGCTTCGATGCCAGTTCGGTGTAGATCGCCGAGCAGCTGTCACCGAATGCGCCCAGCAGCGACGGCGCCTCGATGCAGGCGAGCAGCACTTTCATGCCCATCCGCTCCAGCTCGACGATGATCGTACCGAGATTGGCCTTGGTGGTGGAGAGGGGAATGCCCCGCAACGGATCATTCGCTCCGAGCTCGACAATCGCCAGATCGGGACGCTGCTTGAGACGGCTCAGTTCACGCGGCAGGCGCTTCAACGCGGCCGCTGTCGTGTCGCCCGACATGCCGGCGTTGATGACCCGCGCGCCGCGATGGCTGGGCTGAAGCATGGCCTCCAGCTGGGCGGCGAAACTCTGAAACGCGGCTAGCCCATAGCCTGCGGTGAGGCTGTCGCCGAAGGCCAGAATGAGCGGGGCGTTCATTCAGCCGGCCGCTCCCCGGAGCGGACGGATAATCCGCGCAGCGTACATAAACATTTGAACTCCTTGAATTGCTAGATGGGTGGTGCGTTCCGGAAATTCCAGAGGCGGCGCTTGCGACAGGGCGACCCGACTTCGACGTTCGTTCGCCGATCATCGCGCGGCGAACGAACGGTCTGACGAGGTCACTTCTTCTTTCGGAGGGACCGCGCCGATGAAGCGGCGGCGCACGATCGCCTCGGGCATTTCGCTCGCGATGAACGCGGCCATCGCCTCGCGCACGTCGCAGCGCAGGTCGAAGGCGGTGGACGCATCGCGCGCCGTCATCAGCAGCCGCACCTCCAAAGCGTCCGGCCCGACATCGGTGACTTGCAGGTTCCAGAATCGCTTGTCCCAGCGCGGGTTGGCGGCGATGACCGTTTCGGCCCTTGCTCGCAGTCGCGCCACATCGGCTGCGGGATCGACATAGAGCATGACCGATCCGAGCAGCTGCGCGGTCGATCGCGTCCAGTTCTGGAAACTGGTTTCGAGGAACTTGCTCACCGGCACGACTAGCCGGCGGTCATCCCATACTCTTACGACCACATAGGTCAGGCGGATCTCCTCGATCCGGCCCCATTCTCCCTCGATGATGACTACATCGTCGAGGCGGATCGGTTCGGTGAAGGCGAGCTGGATTCCGGCGATGAGATTTTTGAGCGCGGGCTGTGCCGCGGCGCCGACGGCGAGACCCGCCAGACCCGCCGAGGCCATCAGGGTCACGCCGACGCTTTGCACGGCCGGAATGCTCAGGAGCATCATGGAGACGGTGAGGAACAGCACCGCGAACACGGCGATGCGGGCCATGATCGCGACGCGGGTGCGCCGTCGGCGCGCGCGGAGATTGTCGGCCACGCTGATGTCGTTGCGGATGATGACGATATCGCTCATCGCCCGGATGATCGCGATGGCGAGCCAGCCGATCAGGCCCGGAACGACGAAGCCCGCAACTTGCCGCCACAGCGCGGTGGCCCACGGGGACAGATCGAGGGCGCGCTGGGCGAAACTCAGCGCAACAGCGAGCGATATCCATCGCAACGGTCCAGCGATCCGCTTGAGGACGAGATCGTCGGCCTTGATCGATGTCCGGCTTGCCAGGCGGTGTAATCCCGCCATCGCGGTTCGGTGAGCCAGCATGCCGGCAAGGATTGCGATGCCAAGCGTAATGATCGAGGCGGCCATCGTCGCCAGTGCGGGATGCAGGCCGAGATAATCCATGAGGATCGACTGCATTTCTCTGATCCCTCTTGTGGAGCGATCGCATGCGCCCACCCATGATCGCGACTCTGCGCGCGGCGCCTGGCCAATTCAGGACAATTGATGATTTCGTCCGAAGCTGGCGAAGGCGGGGGGCGATGGCAATCGCCCTTGGGCGGATCGTGTCAGGATCGAGGCAATTCGCTCTCGGCCGGCGACGCTCGCGCAGGCCGGCCAAGCGGACCACCGACGAGCGCCGGCGAGTCGGTCTTTCTGGTCGCGGCTTTTCTTCCCTTTCCAGCGATCGGCTTATAGGCTGACCTTCAGGGCCGATCAGCAAGGGCGGGAGCCGAGGTGCGAAAGGACGAGCGACTGACCGCCATCGCCGCCATCTTCGGCTGCGACGAGCCGCTGGCTGCGCTGCTCGATGCGTCGATGGTGCCGCTCGTCATCCCTCACAAGACGATGATCGCGCATCAGGGCGATCCGTCGGACCAATGCTGGCTGGTAATCGACGGCATGGTCCATATCCAGCTGATCGGGTTCGATGGCCAGCGCGTGCAGCTCGCTTATCACGGACCAGGTGAGTTTTTCGGCGCTTATCCGGACCCGACGACGCATCGCGCCGATGTCATGGCACATGGCGAGGTCCACGCGCTGCGTATTCCGACTGGCGCACTGGCGGCCCTGTCAGGCCAACATGCGCCGATTGGCGCGGGCCTCGCGCGTCGGCTGGGCCGCCAGCTCGACATGTCGCTCGACAGGATGGCGGCGCGCAGCACATTGTCGGCACCGGGGCGGGTTCACGCCGAGCTGCTGCGGCTGGCGGGCGAGAACAACCGGATCGCGCCACCGCCCAAAGTCACCGCGCTCGCCCTAAACGCCAACACCACTCGCGAAACCGCGTCACGTGCGATCAGCGCTCTCGAGCGGCGGGGGATTATCGAGCGGACCGAGGCGAGCATGGCGATAGTGGCGCCGCGGATGTTGCGGGAAATGATTTATTGAGCGGTGGCGGCTTCGTTCACGGCTCATTTGCGGGATTGCCGTTCAAAACTTGCCAAGCGGCCTTCCAGGCACGGCCGGTTCCGCTCGTTGTCGGTACTGACGGCCGCATTGCCGGGCGCTAGTCATCCGACAGCAAGGGCCGAACGACAAGTGGGCGCCGAGGAGGGCGCGACTCGATCGTCGACGGGCGGCTAAGCCGGCGACAGCATGCTCAATGCGATATCGCCCCGCGCCGAAGCGATCGTACCGAAATTCTCACAGCGCAGTTCGGGAGCCTCGAGGGTAAGTGCGAGCGCCATCGAGCGCGAGACCGGCACACGGCCGGGATGCGCCGTGCGGGCGATACGGATCGCCGTCTCGAATCGGTCGGGACCGTGGCGGGCGGGGTCAAACGCGCCATAGGCGATCCCGAGCGCCATATCAGCCTTGCCGACTTCGGCAAGCGCCGCGCGGGCCGCCACGACCGGATCATCAAAGCGGGCTATCGCGAATCCGCCGAAGCTGTCGATCCTCCCGCCCGCTTTGGCCAGTGCTGCGGTATCGCGATGGCTGGACAGCGCGACGACCGCCTCGCGCGCAAAGGGGGGGAGGGGTAGGGCGGCGCCAAGTTCGATCCGGCCGAGCGCTATTCGATGGATCGGCAGGCCGCGCCGCTGCCAGGCGGCGTCGAGCGTGCTGCCCTGGGCCCGTACACCCTCGCCGATCCTGAGCGCGATCGCGCTGGTTTCGAGCATCGCTGCCTGGCGGATGGCCATTCCCATCGCCATCTCGTCGCTGACATAGATACCGCATTGCGACACGCTGTCGAGAGTATCGATCGTATCGATAGTGTCGATCGCTTGCGCTGCCGCGATGACCTCGTCGAAGCGATCCGCCCAGTCGGTGCCGAAGCGGCTTACCGAATCACGACGGAATGCCTCGATCGTCGAGGGCAGGGCGATGTGGAGTTCGGCGCCATGTTCGAGCAAGATCTCGGCTGCCATGATGTCGGCCCCCGCCGCCAGCGCGCCGAAGGCGAAGCCGGGCCGCAACGTCTTCACCGCCTGGGCGATATCGTCCGAGGAACCCGCCTGATCGGGTGCCACCTGGATGATCCCGCTGAAATGCAGGCTGGCGGGCGGGCGGTGCGCGTCGAGCCAGTCGTTCGGCTGGCCCAGCATCTCCAGGATCAGCCGGAAATGCCGCAGGGTCGAGGCATGGTCTTCCCAGGCGCGCGGCGCCTGCCGGACCGCTTCGGCCAGCGCGGCCTTTGCATCTTCTCCGCGCCCCAGCAGCAAACAGGCCTCCGCCCGTGTGGCGTTCAGCCAATAGGCGGTCTCGGGCTCGTGCTCGCCGCTGTCGAGCATCGCCAGCACGCGCTGGGCGAGTTCAGCAGCCTGCGCCCTGTTGCCATCCAGCAGCGCGATCGTCGCCGCGTTGATCAGCGGGTAGGTCGCCGGCGTGCTGTCGGCCGCGTGGAGATAGGCTTGACTGGCCGCCTGGAGCAGCCGGGACCGGTCGCCGGCGGGCGCCTTCAGTGCCCGGTCCTTGATCAGACGCGCCTTGAGGCTGAGCGTGTCGGCGTGCGTGGTCTCGCCGGTCAGTCCGGCCTCCGCGAACAGCTCCCAGGCGCGCTCGGTGTCACCCGCCCGGGCGAGTTGCCTGATTATCGAGAGCTTTGCACTGTTCACATCGTCATCCGGATTGGGCCTGAGGAGCGGCGGCTAGAAGTGGTTCAGCCTGGGCGGCGGGTTCTTGATGTCAGGGTCGATCGACAGTCCGATCCAGCGGAACGATTTTCCGGCACGCTGGAGGAGGTCGACATTGACGTTGAAGCTGTGCGTGGTGTCATATTGGCCCCCCTTGTTGTGGCGGGCGGTGAAGCGGACGCTTTTGTACCGGTCGGCCTCCTTGTCATATTGGGCATATTCGAGCTGGCCGTAGAAATATTCGAGATCGGGACCCTTCATCGTGATGGCGTCGTAACTCTTTGAGAAAAACAGCTGATCGCCGCGCAGGACGATCTCGACCACGGTGTCCTCCTCGATCGCGATATAGTCCTGCCCGCTCTTGCCGTCCTGTTGCATCACCAGCGTTACGTCGCGGCCGTGGGTGCCCAGCGCTATCGTAAAGACCAGCTTTCCGGAGCACTCCATCTGGACAGGAGATTTTCGACCGAGCGGAAATTGTACCAACGGACATCGTGACATTTATTCCTCCTTGAGCCGTGCAAAACTGTTGTCGATCCGTTTGCTCCAGATATGCCAGTCCTGGTTCGCCGGATCGATCCGTGTCAGCCGATCTACCGCGTCACGGGCCTCACGTGCGAGACGGCGCGCTTCCACCTTCTCACCGAGATCGTCGAGCAGCAAGGCAATCGAATAGCGGGCGAGCATCCAATCCTGCCGATAGCTCGCATTGCGTGGGTCCGACTGCAATAGCGCATCCACGATCCGAGCCTGCTCACGCCGCTCGGCCAGCGCTTCCTGCTTGCGGCCGAGACGGGTCAGCGCGTCGCCGATCCAGGCGTGGCGATTGGCGAGGTCGCTCCGCACCCCGGGATCGCCGGGCAAGCGGCGCGCGACCCGCTCCATCGCCGCCAGGGCCTTGCGGCAGGCATCGAGCGCGCCGCGCGGGTCCGCCTTACTGGTCAGCTCGAGCGAACAGATATTGCCATGCGCATAGCCGAGTTCGCGCAGCGCGCGCGGATCGTCGGGCTGGAGCTCGACGAGGCGTTGTGCAAGCTCGAGATAGGCACCAAAATGCGGCCGAGCCGCGCCGAAGCGGTCGCGCTGGAAATCAACATAGCCCAGCCAGAACTCGCTCTGGGCATGGGTATAGATCCGCTGAGGATTGTTCGGATCCTCGGCCAGCAGGGTTGCGGTGACTCGCCGCGCTTCGCGGAATTCGGCAAGGGCCGCATCAAGGCGGCCGCGCTTCTGATCGTCCTCTCCCATCGCCTGAAGAACGCGGGCGCGCCGCTCCAGCGAAGCTTTGGGCAGACGGCCGAGATCGCCTTGTGAGCCATAATAGGCAATCGCGCGCTCGTTGACCGATCCCAATATGTCGAGTCGGCCGACGCCCTCCAGCCGCGAGCGCAGATCGGTGAGCATGAACTCGATCAGCCCCTCGGCCTGCTGGCGCTGGCGCTCCGCCTCGTTGCGGGCGCTGATCGCGGCGACCAGCAACGCGGCCAGGATCAGGGTCGAGACCACCGCCAAGGTGGTGATCGCCGTGATCCGCGCCAGTTGCCTCTGGGCTTCGCGCTGGACCAGCTCGTCGAGCCCGACGCTGGTCAGTCCGGCGACCAGCTTGAGTCGCGCGAGCTTGCCGTCGCCGCCTTTGCGGAAATCGGCTGCGATCGGCTCGCGTCTTGGGGTCGACGGGCCGTCGTCCGTCAGCGCGTCGGGAAAGGCCTCTTCGGGCTCGCCGGCGAGTAACGCGGCCAGGACGATCCGATCGGGATGAATATCGCGGAAATAGGCGATCTCCTCCTCCACCCAAGGCGATTTTCGGGCGGAGGGGGAGCAGAGCACGATCAGGCTCTCGGATTCGGCCAGCGCCGTCCGGACCTGCTCATTGAGATCGACCGAGGCGGGAAGCTCGTTGCGGTCGCGGAAGATCGGGACGAGTCGCCGCGGCACGGCACCGCGCGGTGTTTCCCTGCCGACGATGCGGGCCGGAACGCGATAGGTCTCGAGCCAGCGATGAAGGCGGCGCGCCTCCCGCTCGTCGGTGTGGCTGTAGCTCAGAAAGGCTCGATAGCGGACCGGCGGCTTCTCGCAATGGGAGGAGTCGCTGACCACCACTGCGTCGAGCATTTCGTCTTCTGCATGCTCCATAGGCCGCCCTCTTCGGCGCGAGCGACGCAGCGGCACGCCGTAAGCGGTTCTTGTGAGAGCAATATCATGACGGATGCAAGTATTGATCGCGTATCGGCTGGAAGAGGGGCCTCCCGCGCGGCTCAACGGGTCAGCTTTCCGCTTGCGCGGCGGCCGGCTTCCGGGGCGTGCAGCACATCATCATCGGAAATATTGGCGATGAGATCCTCGCTCATCTTTCCGTTCCATTGGCATACGCCATCGAGAAAGACCGCGGAGGGCATGGCACTCCGGATGATATGTCGGGCCATGCGATCTCCCTTCCCACCAGATCAGCGGCCAGCGGGGATTAATCCAGCTGCCGATCCGCGGCGCGTGATGGCGATCACGCGCTCCGCGCCGGTGGGAGGGGTAGAGCGGCGATGAAGATTGGAGATTTACGATGCAACATGATCGCGGATGTGTTTGCCAGGAATGCGCGAGCGGTTCGACGAGCGACACGGTCCTGGTCGGCTTGCTGATGATCACCGGCGTCGTGATCGCGATAACGACCGCCTCGAAGCTGGTCGTCGCGATCGCTGCCCTCGTATTGATGGCGCTGGTGGTGCGAAAGCTCCGCCACGCCACGCCGCGCGACCTCGAAGGCAAAAGCGAAGACTATTCGAAAAAGAGGCTGGGATAGCCCCTTCCCAGGGGAGGGTGAATCTGGAGCGCCTAACCCGCTCGAAAGGTGAAGACGCCGTAGCGCATCGCACCCGTGCGATAGGCCAAAATCAGTCGCGGTAGGCTAAGCGCGAAGCGGCGATTGCGTGCGCGGAGCACCATTGACCGAAGTGAACCGTCGATGATCATCGCCTTCAGGAAGCGGCCGGCGCATATCGTCCAGGTGCGTGAAACCGACGAGCTCAGATCTTCATACCCGACGCAACCGAAGCCGGTCGCCTCGGCCATCGCCCGATAATCTGCCGCGTCTCCCATCGAGGGCAGCCCGCCTTCGGTACAAATCGGTTCGAGCAGATGATCGACCTGCCAGCGCGTCGGCCGGTCGGCGGCAAGCCAGGCGCAGACGACGAGAGGCGAACCGGTGCGCAACACCCGCCGCGCTTCAGCGAAAAAGCGAGGCTTGTCGGTCATGTGCTCGCTGCTCTCAATCGCATAGCCTCCGTCGAAGCCGTCATCCGGCAACCCGTTATCGAGCCAGTCGCGACATGCGAGCGACACGTTCGAAGCGGGCGGTGCAGCGTCGATCTGCGCCTGCGAAAGAGTAAATCCCGTCACGATCGCGCCGCGGGCGGCAAATCGCCGGGCCGTCGCGCCATAGCCGCATCCTATATCGACGAGCCGGTCGCCTGGTCCGAAGGCGAGCCGTTCGCCGACCAGATCGCTCAGCGCGGTCACGGCTTCCTGAGCGCTCTCGCGGCCGGTCCTCCACAGCCCGTGATGGACATGTTCGCCCCACAGCGATCGATAGATCGCGTCCAGCTCGTCATAATGATCGGCGACCGCGGCTTCGGTCTGATGTTCATGCGGGTAGATCATGGTGGTCCGGAGTCTGTCTTCAGTCGCGCGCCATCATCGCCAAACCCGGCCTCAGCCTCAATGTGTGAATCCATCGGCTTGCAAGGCATGGGAAGCCATGCGGCGAAGATGGACGCTACCCGCCGGCGAACGGATCCGCATCGCTCCTGGCCAGTTCGATCGTGAAGGTCGCCCCCTTGCCGGGTGCGCTCGTGCAGTCGATCTTGCCGTCATGCCGGTCAACCACGGTACGGACGAAGGCGAGGCCGAGGCCGATCCCCTCGCGCGGCCCCCGCTGGAAGCGTGCGAACAGGCGTGAAAGCTGATCCTGGGTCATTCCGGCGCCCTGATCGGCGACGGTGAGGCGGACGCAGTCTCCGGCTTCGGCCAGCGTGCAGCGTATTTCCATTCCCTCGTCGCTATATTTGATCGCATTGCTGATCAGGTTGATCACCGCGCGCGTGAGCAACTGGCGGTCGCCGTCGATCATGTGCGGTTCGTCGACTCCCTCGACCTCCACACGGATGCCCCGCGCCCTTGCCTCCGGCCACAAGGCATCAGCGGCATCGATCGCGATATCGTTGAGATCGACGGGTTCGATCGCGAGCGGCTTGGCCTCGGCGCGGGCGAGCTGGACGAAATCCTCGGCCAGCTCGAGCGTCCGCCTGGCCAGCCCTTCGATCCTTGTCGAGATCGGCTTGGGGATGCGCACGTCGGGGCCACGCAGCAGTGCCAGGATCGCCGATTGCGGCGCGCGCATATCATGGCTGAGCAGTTGAAGCGCATCCTCGCGATGGCGCTCGGCCTGCTTGAGCGGGCTGACGTCGACGATACGGATGATCCAGCCGACCTGCCGATCGGCCGCATCGCGCTGGGCGACATAGCGGATCTCGAAGCTGCCGCCGTCCTCGGTCACCGCCTCGGCGCCGCCCTGGTCGGGCGCGCCGGCGGCGAACGGGGACAGCGGCCCATCGTCGGCGGCACGAAACCGGGCGAGAAGCTCGCGAACGTCCGCGCCGCGGTCATGGGGTGCTCCCAGCCGTTGCGCGAGCCGCCGTCCCTCGGCGTTGGTCAGCGCGAGCATCCCGTCGAGGCCGGTGACGAACAGCGCATCGGGAAGGCGCCCGATCGCATCCGACAGAAAGCGGCGCAGGTCGCGCAGCCGATCGATAGCCTGCCCGAGCAGCGTCGCCTGCAGGGTCACTTCGCGATTGCTCCCGGCCCGCTCCTGGCGGGGGAAGGCGTCGCCTTCGGACTGGAGTTGGCGGAGCTCGTCCGTCATGTAGCCGCTGATCGCCTGCAGCCGGCGCCAGCCCCATAGCGGATAGACGAACAGCAGCCCTATCAGCGCGGCGGCAGGCGGCACCCAGATATGTGCGAAGCGGAACAGCCCGAAGGTCAGCACCAGGATGGCGACGCTCAGGCCAACGGCGAGATTGGCGTTGCCGCGAGGGCTAAGGCGCAGGAAGGCCAGCAAGAGGATCCACAGCGCCGCGAGCGCCAGGCCCAGTACCCACCCATCAGACGCGGGCGTGATCGCGTCGCCGCGCAACAGTGCCTCGAGCAGATGCGCCTGGATCTCGACCCCGGCCATCTGGCTGGTCGGACCCGAGGTGGGCGTTGGATAGCTGTCACCCATGCCGTCGGCCGTGGCGCCGATCAGCACGAAACGGTTGGTGAAGATCTCGGGAGGGACATGGCCTTCGAGCAGGTCGACGAATGACAGGGTGCGGACATGGCCCGCCGAGCCGCCATAGGGGATGAGGATCGGCCGTTCCTGCCACAGGCCCAGCTTGTCGGCGGCGGCGTCGGGGCGGGTGGTCAGGCCCGCCATGAGCGCGCCCAGCTGGAGCCAGGCGCGCCCGTCGCCGCCTTCCTCCAGATAGGCCTTGCGGATCACCCGATCGCCGTCGAAGTGGAGATTGACCTGGGCGATGCCCGCCGCGGCGGGCGTCAGCGGACCCGATGGCATTGCAATATCATAAGCGGCGCCATTGCTGCCGGGGACCTCGATCACCAGCGGCAGATAGGTGTGGTTGCGCCTTACCGCGGCGGCGAGGATCGCATCGTCGGCGGACGGCTCGACGAACAGAACGTCATAGCCGACCGCGCGGGGCCGGGCCTCGGCGAGTCGATCGAGCGCCGCCGCGTGGATCCGCCGCGGCCACGGCCAGCGGCCGATCGCCCGGAGGCTGCGATTGTCGATCGCGACGATGACGATGTTGTCGGGCGGTGGCCGTTCGGCGGCATTCAGCGCATGATCATAGACGATATGGTCGAGACGCTCGGTAAACCGCCCCAGCACCAGCATGGTGACCAGCAGGGTCGCGAACAACGCGACCGCCAGCCATTCAGCGTAGAGCCGGGTGGGGACCGATGGTCGCGGGTCTGGCTCGGCCATTGCCGGTCATGCCGATCTGGGGCTGCGGGGGCAGAATGCCTGATACGTCAAGACCGGCGCTCTCGCCCGGGGCCATGACGCGCCGTCCCGACGCATAGGTGGCGGGCAGGCCTTCCAGACCGGATTCGGCGATTGCCGTCAGACGGACGAAGAAGGCGACATTGCCGAGCCCGGGGAAGCTGGCGGTGGGTTCGTCCGTGACGGTTTCAGCGATCACGTCGCGGAACTCGATATCGGTGGCGAGCTGCGTACGGTATCGCCTGGCGCCGTCGAGCGGCGGTTTGAAGGCGACGACGACCATGTCGCCCTGGCCCCGGCCGATCTGGGTGAGTTCGGGCGGCGGTAGCAGCCTCGTCGGCGCCTCGATGCCTGCGGCCGTTCCGACGACACCATAGCCCTTTGCGACCGATATCTCCTCCTTGACCTCGTCGGGAGCTACTCCCACCGCACCGGCTACGACCTCGGTCAGCGCGCGTCCTGTACCCGGATCGAAACCGACCCTGAAATCGGTGCCGCGGACCGCCGACACCGAAAGCGGCGTGGTCACGCGGAAATCGCCCGCGGGATCCTTGATCGGCCTCACCGTCGAGCGCGAGCGGCCTTCCTCCAGGCGCAGGGTGCGGTTGAGGCCGCCGGTCAGCATAATGCGCCGCAGCCGGTCGACTCGGATACGGCTCTGCGATGGCAGCGAGATCGCGCTGCCGTCCGGAAACAGGACCGTCACGAACGCATTCGCGCCCGTGTCGATGCGCATGCCCTGCCGGATCGCCATGCCGACCGCCGCAGGCTGGCCGTCCACCGTAACTGTGCCGCGAAAGGAGGAAATTTCGCCAGAGATCGGTTCGGTCTTGAGAAGCCGCCGAGGGATCAGCAGGGTCGAACCGATCGGCAGCCGGTAGGGATCGCTGATCCGGTTGAGGTCCTGGATGGTTCGGTAGTCTTCCTTGCTGATCAGATAGCCGGTGCTCAGCGCAATCAGCGTGTCGCCAGCGCGGACCGTATAGCTGATCGTCGGCTCGGCGGTCTGGGCCAGGGCCGCCGCCGCGCCGGACAGGGCGGCCAGCATGGCCGCCGATGCCAGAAGGAACCGGTGCAGGTCCATGCGGGTCAGCCGTCGCCCGCCTCGGGCTCCAGCGCTTCGAGCCGATAGCCATAGCTGTAGACGGGAACGAGGCGGAAGCCCCGCTCCGGGCGCAGACCGAGCTTGGCCCGAACGCGCGAGATATGGGCATCGAGGGTGCGGGTCGGCAGGTCCGGATTCCGTCCCCAGACCATTTCGAGCAGATAGGCGCGCGACAGTGGCCGGTGGAGATTCCTGAACAGCGTGGCAGTCAGTTCGAACTCCTTCGCGGTCAGCGTGATCGTCTCACCATCGACAGTCACGGCCTGGCGCGCGGGGTGGAGGATATAGCGACCATAGGCTTCGTTCGAGCCCACCGCCTCCCGCGGGCCGGAGCGCCGGTGGATCGCCTTGACCCGTGCGAGCAGAACCGAGGGCTGGACCGGCTTGATGATATAATCGTCGGCGCCGGCATTGAGCCCGATGACGATGTCCTCGTCATCGTTGCGATTGGTCAGGAGCAGCGCTGGAACGGGATTCTCCATATTCTCGCGCATCCAGGTGATGATCTCGACGCCGCTCTTGTCGGGCATGTTCCAGTCGAGGATCACCAGATCGAACGTATCCTGCCGCAATTTGGTAGAGAGCGCGCGCGCGTTCTGGAATTCGTAGCAGTGATGGCCGGCCTCCAGCAGCGTCTGGATGACGAACGCGCGCGCCGCGACTTCGTCGTCCAGCACCGCGATGCGCATGCTTTCTTCGGAAGGTGGCATTTTGTGATCCGTTCTGGTCATGCACCAAAGCATGCCCGCCTGATCGTCGGATGCCAAGTACCAGCCTGCTTCGCTCCCCATATGCGATCTCCCCCTACACACACACCGGATGTGAGGAACTCTTATCTCAAGAGGCTTGGCCGCCAACGTCAGCAAGTGCAAAATTACAATTGTTTACGACCGGATTTGGGGCGTGCGGCCTATGGTCAAGGCGACAATGCCGACGGCCGCCGAGGATCGGGGGCGCCGGATGCGGGGAATGCTCCCCTCCGTTCGGCCGGCCTGCCTTGCCCTGGCAGGCCATGCTCGGCGCCGTCGGCATTGTCACCTTCCGTGCGTAGCGTTGCTTACCCGGCTCGATTTGCCGGGCTAGATGATCTGAGCCAAGGCGTGCAGCCCGATGCCGATCAGCCCCCCGACGATGGTGCCGTTGACGCGAATATATTGCAGGTCGCGGCCTACCGCGTTTTCGAGCTGCCGGGTGACGGTCCGCGCATCCCAGCCGTGGATCGTTTCCGACACCAGCTTGACGATGCCGTCGCCATAATCCGCGACGAGGCCCACCGTAATCCGCCGCGCGAATCGGTTGATCATGTGCCTGAGCCGGGGATCGTTCTGCAGGGTTTCGCCGAGCTGCCGGACCGCCTGGCCGAAATGCCCGTTCATCGTGGCGTTGGGATCGCGTGCCGTCTCGATCAGGCGGAGCCGCGCGCTTTGCCACAGCGTATCGAGCCACGCGGCAACGGCGGGACTGTCGATCAGGTCCGCCTTGACTGCGGCGACCTTCGCCTGGGTCTCGGGATCGTGTTGCAGCTTGTCGGCGAGCTGTTCGAGCCCTTCCTGCGCCTTGAGCCGCAGCGGATGTTCCGGATCGGCTGACATTTCGTCGAGCAGCTTGTGCAGCCCCTCCACGATTGCGGTCGATAATTTCTCATCGAGCCCCGTCCATTTCATGAACTTGCCGGTCCGCGCCTGGACCATCTCGTGGATCATCGTCTCGTTGTGGAACAATATCCGGCGGGCCCAGCCAATGATGCCGTCGAGCATCTCGGCATGGCGGTTTTCGACGATGGCGGCATCGAGCGTGCGGCCGAGCAGCGGCGAGACTTCGAAGCCGCGCAAACGGCTTGCCAGTGCCCCTTTGACCATCGCTCCGAGCCGATCGTCGCCGAGAGATTCGAGGATCGTCGCGAGCACCCGCCCGACGCCCGCGCGGGTCCGCCCGCGCTGTGGAGGATTGGCGAGCAGCCGACCGATCGCACCGGCTATATCGACCCGGCTCATCCGGCGGGCGACCACCGACGCGGTCAGGAAGTTGACCCGCAGAAAAGCGGCGAGGTTGTTGCCGATGCGATCCTTGTTGCGCGGTATGATTGCGGTATGCGGGATCGGCAGGCCGAGCGGATGACGGAACAGCGCGGTCACCGCGAACCAGTCCGCGAGCCCGCCGACCATCGCCGCCTCCGCGAAGGCGCGCAGATAGCCCCAGCCCATCGCCGCTCCCGGCTCCTCCTGTCCACGCGCGACGAGATAAAGGCCCGCCATGATCACCAGCAGACCCGACGCGACGATCCGCATTCCCCGCACCCCGCCTTGCGCGGGGCTGAAGCGATCGAGTCCTGTGGCCTGAAGCAGGTTCATGCCCTTCAAAATGACTGGTGCCGGAGAATGTTCAACCGAAACGATTCATCCTCAATTTCGCTCCCCGGGCCTCTGCCCGGGCGGCGGATAGCTATTCGGCCGGCTGCGGCTGGGCGCCCAGCTTGTGTTCCTCGTTGTTGACCAGGAGCCGCCCGAGTTTCGGGCCGATCCATTTTTCGAGGTCGTCGGCAAGCGTGAAGCCCGCGGGAACGATCACGAGCGTCAAAAGGGTCGACATCGCGATGCCGCCGATCACGCACACCGCCATCGGGGCGCGCCAGCTGCTGTCACCCGAAAGGCCGATCACGATCGGCAGCATGCCGGCGATCATCGCCACCGAAGTCATCACGATCGGCTGCGCGCGCTTGTGGGCCGCTTCGAGGATCGCGTCGGTCCGGTTGGCGCCGCGGCGCATCTCCTCGATCGCAAAATCGACCAGCAGGATCGAGTTCTTGGCGACGATGCCGAACAGCATCAGCATGCCGATATAGACCGGCATCGAGAAGGACATTCCCGCGAGCTTGAGGAACAGCACTCCGCCGAATGGAGCTAGCAGCAGCGAGCCCATGTTGACGAACGGGGGAAGCACCCGCTTGTAGAGCAGCACCAGCACCGCGAAAACGAGCAGGACGCCCGCGAACACCGCGATCACGAAACCCGCGATCAGGTCGCCCATGAATTCCTGATCGCCGACCTTCACCTGGCGGACGCCGGCTGGAAGGTTCTTCATGATCGGCGTTGCGTAGATATAATTATACGCATCCCCGCTGACCGCGCCGGGAGTGAGGTCGGCGCCTATGACGAGACGGCGGACCTGATTGTAGCGCCGGATCTTCGACGGCCCTGCGCCAAACTGGATATCGGCCACGACCTTGAGCGGAACGGTGCCGCCGAAGCTGGTCTGGACCGGCATGTTCGCGATGGTCGCCAGATCCCGGCGCGCATCCTCGGCCACCGAGACGCGGATCGGAATCTGGCGGTCGCTCAGCGAAAATTTCGCCATATTCTGTTCGATGTCACCGAGCGTGGCGATCCGTATCGCGTTGCTCAGCGCGGCGGTCGTCACGCCGAGATCGGCGGCGAGGTCGAGCCGCGGCTTGATGATCAGCTCGGGCCGCTGGATGTCGCCGTCGATACGCGGATCCCGGATCAGCGGACTCTTGCGCATCTGCTCGACGAGCGCGTTGGCGGCCCGCTGGAGCTTCACGGGGTCGTCGCCCGCCAGCATGATCGTCAGATCGCGCCCGAAGCCGCCGGTCTGCGAGAGAAAATTGACCCGTGCATCCGGGATCTTCGCGAGCAGCGGCGCGGTCTCGCGCTCGAACTCCACGCTGCTGCGCTCGCGTTGCTTGGCGGGCTTGAGCGTCATGTAGATCGATGCGAAACGGCTGTCGCCATTGTCGCCGATATCCGCGAAGGCGTGTTCGACCTCGGGCTGCTTTCGAAGGATGTCGACCACCTGGTCAACGATCCGCTGGGTGTCTTCGGCAACGCGGGCGCCGGGCGGCAGTTCGACCTTCACCGCGCTGTAGTCAACATCCACCGACGGTTGGAATTCCTGTGGAATGGTGACGAAGAGGAGCCCGGTGGCGACCAGCGACGCGACACCGATCAGGATCGTCTTCCAGCGATTGACGAGCGACCATTTCAGCAGCTCGATATATTTGTCCATGATTTTGCCGCCGCCATGCTCCTTCACGCCCTCGGCCTTGAGGAAATAGGCCGCGATCATCGGTGTGATCAGGCGAGCGACGAGCAGGCTCATCAGCACCGCCACGGCGACCGTGAGGCCGAATTGTTCGAAGAACTGACCCGGGATCCCGGGCATGAAGGAGACCGGCAGGAACACCGCTACGATCGCCATGGTCGTGGCGACGACGGCGAGCCCGATCTCGTCGGCGGCGTCCATCGAGGCTTGATAGGCGGATTTGCCCATGCGCATGTGCCGCACGATATTCTCGATCTCGACGATCGCGTCGTCGACGAGAATGCCCGCGACGAGGCTGAGCGCGAGGAGGCTGATCGTGTTCAGCGTGAAGCCCATCACGTCCATGAACCAGAATGCCGGGATCGCAGAGAGCGGGATGGCGAGAGCCGAGATCAGGGTGGCCCGCCAGTCGCGCAGGAAGAAGAAGACGACGACCACGGCGAGCACCGAACCTTCGACCATCGCATGGATGGCCGAGTTATATTGCTGTTTGGTGTAGACGACGCTGGTGTAGAGCTCCTTGAAACTGATCTTCGGGTTCTCCTTGCGGAGCTCCTCCAAAACCTTCTTGACCTTGTCATAGACCTCGACGTCCGAAGCGCCCTTCGCCTTTTGGATTCCCACGGAGAGCACCTGCCGACCGTTCATCTTGGCGATCTCGCGCTGCTCGCCGTAAGAGTCGCGCACTGCGGCGATATCCGCGAGCCGGATCGCCCGGCCGTCGGCGACCGCAATCTGGGTTTGGCCGAGCTCGTAAGCGGACGCGGCGTTGCCCAGCACGCGTACCGACTGTTCGGCACCGGCAAGTTCGGCGCGGCCGCCCGCCGCGTTGAGGTTGACCGAGCGCAGGACTTCGTTGACCTGGCTCGCGGTAACCCCTTGCGCCTGCATCCTCGCCGGATCGAGGATGACGCGGATCTCGCGGCTCACGCCTCCACCGCGCAGCACCGCCGCCATGCCGTCGATCGACTGCAGCCGCTTGATCACCGTATTGTCGGTGTACCAGCTCAGCTGCTCGAGGGTCATGTCGATGCCTTCGACCGAGAAATAGGCGATCGGCCCTCCATCGGCATCGATCCGGCTGACCCGGGGCTCGAGGATCCCCTCGGGCAGATCCGATCGGATCTTGGCGACCGCATCGCGAACATCGTTGACCGCGCGGTCGACCGGCGTGCCGAGGTGGAACTCGACATTGGTGCCCGAAGTGCCCTCCGACACAAAGGACTGAATCGACTTCACATTGCCAAGTGAAGCGACCGCCGCCTCCACCTTGCGGGTGACCTGCGTCTCCATCTCGGTCGGCGCGGCGCCCGGCTGGGTGATCTCGACATCTACGCCTGGGAAGCTGATGTCGGGCATCTGGTTGATGTCCATCCGCGCGAAGCTGATCATCCCCGCGAGGGTCAGCGCGACGAACAGCACTATCGGCGGAATCGGATTCCGGATCGCCCAGGCCGAGATATTGCGCATGTCGAGGCTCCGTGATCAGCGCGTGGCGGTGGCCGCAAGATGCGGGGTCACCACGTCCCCCGGATTGAGGAAGGCGCCGGCCGACAGAACGACCTTCTCGCTGCCCCGGAGGCCCGACAGGATGACGACGCCGGCATCGGAAACGTCGCCGGTCTTGACATTGCGGCGCATGACCTTGTTGTCCGGCGCCACCACATAGACGAAAGAGCCCTTGTCGTCGTTCAGCACCGCGGATTCCGGGAGCTGCGGTGCGCGGACCGTGCCGCTGCGGATCACCGCCGAGGCGAAACCGCCGGGCCTCAACGCGGGATCATATTTGAGCTGTATGCGCGCGGTGCCCTGCCGGGTTTGGGGGTCGATCACGGGGGATATCTGCCAGATGGTTCCCGTATAGGAGCGCTGGCTGCCGATCGGCGTCACATCGGCGAAGTCCCCGACCTTCAGCCGCGCGATGTCCTGCTCGGCAAGTTGGGCGCGTATCTCCAGCTCGCCGCCCTTGGCGATACGGAAGAGGGCACCGTTGCCGGCATTGACGACCTGGCCTGGCTCGATGCCGCGGGTCAGCACGAGGCCCGCGGCAGGCGAGCGGATATTGAGCCGGCCGATTTCGGCACGGGTTTGACCGAGCTGGGCCTGCGCGACCGCGACGCGGGCAACCGCGGCATCGCGAGCGGCGGTCTTCCGGTCGATGTCCGCCTTCGAGATAAACCCGCGCGCTACCAGCGCCTTGGCACGGTCGAGCTCGGCCTGGGCGAGATCGGCGTCGGCGCGGGCGACGCGGACCGAGGCCGCCAGCGAATTGGCCTGCTGCGCCTGGACCGAGCGCTCGATCACGGCCAGCGTCTGTCCGGCCCGGACCCAACTGCCTGGTTCGACCGTCACCGACTGGACCATACCCCCTTCGCCGGCGACGCCCACGGGCATTTCGCGCTTGGCGAACAGCGTGCCGGTGGCCGAGACGCCGGCCGCCACATCGGCGCGTCCGGGAACGATGACGGTGACGCCCGGGGCTGGGGGCTTAGGCGCGGGAGCATCCTTGCCGCCTAAGACGATCAGTCCCAGAATGACGGCGAACACCAGTGCGGCGACGACTCCGCCGATGATGATCCACCGCCGCCGACGAGCCCGCTCGTCGTTATAGTCATACACCGAATAGTCGGTCTGGATGCCGGATTCGACGTTCATCCTCATGCGCTTTCCACTGCCGGCCACGATGAGGCCTGATTGTGATCCAACTGTATTATCTTAATATGTCACCCCGCTCAAGAGTGCGGCGCAATACCGCCGATTCCCGGTGCCGAGGCAGGATCATTTCGCGACCGAAAGACGTTCAGCCCCCGTGCAGCGATGATCGCTATGGTCGCGTAGCACGTCAGGATCGATGCGGCAAAGCGGGAGCGGAACCGAAATGGAACGGTTTATTGGAAAACGGGTCATCCTCGGCCCGGTGGCACTGGTGCTGATGACACCGGCATCGGCCCAGGGGCCAGGTACGGTTCCGACGGCGCCGATGCTGGCGGGAACGAGGCTCGACATCGTCGCCACCGGCGAGGTGAGCGCGGTGCCCGACATCGCTACGATCGGCGCCGGAGTGGTCACCCAAGCCATCACCGCCGCCGGCGCGATGAGCGAGAATGCGCGGCGTACCGCGGCGACGGTCGCGGCGATCCGCAAGGCCGGGGTTGCCGATCGCGATATTCAGACCACCGCGGTCAACCTGAGCCCCCAATATCGCTATGCGGAAAACAAGCCGCCCGAGATCACCGGCTACCAGGCATCGAGCCGGGTCAGCGTGCGGTTCCGCGACATCACGGCCGCGGGGCCGATCCTCGACTCGCTGGTCGTGGCCGGCGCCAATCAGATCGACGGGCCGTTACTGTCGATCGACAGACCCGAACCGCTGCTCGATCGGGCGCGGACGGAGGCCATCGCCACCGCGCGGGGGCGGGCGGCGCTCTATGCGAAAGCCGCCGGGCTGCAGGTCAAGCGCATCGTCGCGATCAGCGAGGGAAGCTTCGAACCCGTGCCGCGCCCGATGCCGATGATGATGATACGGGCTCAAGCCAAGGAAGCGGCCGACACGTCAATGGAGGCGGGCGAGCAGAAGCTCGCCATCAGCGTCTCGGTGACCTTCGAATTGAATTGACGATCGCGCAGGTGCAAGCGCGGCCTCCGGCCCCGCGACGAAGCCGGAGCCTAATGAATGGGGGTCTTCCAGCTCTTCTGCCGCTTGGACGCCGGTGACTGGGGGTGCATGTGCCGGAAGCCTTCCGGTTTCTTGGCCCGCTTGGGTTTGCTCCGGATCAGGTCCGACAGGACGACGATGGCAAGGAACGCGACGAACAGGCCGGCAATGGCCCATCTGATGGTCGAGCTATCCATGGTTGCCTCCAAATAACCGCTTAAACTCAACGCTAAGCTTTACTTGGCATCCGAATTATCGCGCCACTGGTGGGCGCAAGGCCGAACTATTGTAAACTTTTTTCACAGTTGCGCAACGCTGGACCCTTCGGAACTGGTTCATTCGCCTTGCTTGTCGGAGCTGCGCGCAAACTGCTTGAGACGGATACGGGTGCGGTGGTCGTCGCCCGCGATCTCCGATCCCTCAAGGTTCTGGCCGCGATAATAATGCTTCTGCCATTTGGCGTTGGCGGCTTCCGAACCCGGCGAGCGCAGCCCTTCGAGGAAGTTCGCGCGGCTTGCCGTCCAGGCGTCGAAGTCGGCCTTGAGCTGCGGATTTTCTTCGATCGGGCGGAATTCGGGCTGGATTCGCTCCAGTTCGCCGCGGCGAGCCGGAAATACGTGGCAGAAGGGTTCGCCTTTCTCGAAGCGGATCACGGTCTTGGGCCGGGTGAATTTCCAGTTCATCGTGAAGGTGGAGGCGGTCCAGTCGGTCTCGACCAGTCCCGACAACGGCGCGATCGCGTCTTTGGGGCGGTTGATCGGGCCCTGGACCATCAGGTCGTAGCCGGGTTCGGTCCGGAACACGGCGGAGATATGAAAGGTGATGATCCCCGAACCGAAATGGCTGACCGCAGGCTTCTGGCCGGCGACATCGGGCAGGATCGTCAACGCGTTATTGCCGGCTTCGCCGTTCCACCACGCCGAAAAGCCTTCGGTGCACAATATCTCCCAGCCATGGGCATTAGCGATCGTCAGCGGAAGGCACCGATAGGCGTAGCGCGAGCCGGTCGCGTCCATCCAGTCGCGCTCATAGGGAGCTGGCCTGATATCGAGCTGTTGCCTCGGCAGGCCGAAGGCGATGAGCTTCGCGCGATCGACCATGCCTGCTACCTTGACCCCCGCGCCACTATCCCGCTCATCCCGGCCAATTCAGCGTGGGACGGCCGAAGTTTAGCCGCAGATTCGGGTGGTCACAACTACGTTTGGGCTCATCGCAGCGAGCCGCGGCGCACCATGTTGACGATCGCCAGCAGGATCACCGCGCCGACAAAGGCGCTGAGCCAGCCCATGACGCTGCCCGTGCCCAGATTCGTGCCGAACAGGACGCCGCCGATGAACGAACCGATCACCCCGACGATGATGTTGAGGATGATTCCCTGCTGCGCGTTGGTGCGCATGACGATGCTGGCGAGCCACCCGATGATGCCGCCGATGATGAGATAGACGATCATCTCGTCCTCCTAAAATTCAAGGACTTCGATGGGATCCGAAGCCTCTGGATAATGTCTTCGGGGGTGAGATAGTTCCTTTTCGGGGCTTGAGGGAATCGATGTGACGTTGAGAGACGAAAAGGCCCGCCTCCGGGAAGGCGGGCCTCGTCCTGACTCGGCCAACGGCCGCCGGTCAATATTTCTGCTGGCGCTCGTAAAGCGACTTGTAATGCTGGATCCGCGTCACACGCAGACCCGGCATGCCCGAGCGGTCGACCGCACGCTGCCAGCTGGCGAACTCCTCGACGCTCAATGCGTACCGATCGCACACCTCGTCGACGGTCAGCAGGCCGCCATTTACGGCCGCGACGACCTCGGCCTTGCGGCGCACCACCCAGCGAGTGGTGCCCGGCGGCGGCAGAGACTCGAGCGTGAGTGGTTCACCCAGCGGGCCGATGACCTGGTGCGGACGGATTTTTTGATTCTCAAGCATGCGATACCTCAGATTTGATCGCTGGACCGAAACTCTTTCCCAGCGGCGGTCCTAGCGGCCCGGCCATCAAGGAAGTTTTGCGTGGAAGGGTAAATGGAGCGATCATTTTTCACCCCGATCCCTGTTGAAACGCGCCGCGGCGGCGGCATGGAAGCTGCCGGACCCGCCGCTGTTCGGCACTTCGTAGGCCACCGCCCCGCGCAACGCGGCGACCGCCGGATTGGCATGGTCGACGGCGGGGGCATCGCCGTCGCGGGCGAGGCGAGCGGTCGGTGTTTCCGCCTGATGAGCGGCGAGCAGCGAGCAGAGTGCGGCGAAGTCAAGGGGGGATTCTACCGGTTCGGCGGTATCGATCCGGAACTCGTTGGTCTTGAACTTCATCGTGCCGCTCGCCCGCTTTCCGTGACACCACAAGAAACGGCCGGCCCCAGCAAATCTTTAGCAGATTTTCGTCATATTTTGCGGGGCTTGGCGCTTGCTGCTATGGGGCGCGCGATGAACCCGGAATTCCAGCTTCAAAGCCCGCTGCAGGGCCGCCGGATCGTCGTCGCCATGTCGGGGGGCGTCGACAGTTCGGTGGTGGCCGCGCTTGCTGCGGCGAGCGGCGCCGAGACGATCGGCGTGACCCTGCAGCTCTACGATCATGGCGCTGCCGTCGGCCGCAAGGGGGCATGCTGCGCGGGCCAGGACATCCGCGACGCCCGCGCTGTCGCCGACCGGCTCGGGATAGCCCATTATGTCTTCGATTATGAAAGCCGGTTTCGCGAGTCGGTGATCGCCGATTTCGCCGATGAATATGCCGCCGGCCGCACTCCGATCCCCTGCGTCCGCTGCAATCAAGGGGTCAAGTTCACCGACCTGTTCGGCATCGCCCGCGATCTCGGCGCCGATTGCCTCGCAACCGGCCATTATGTCCGCCGGGTGATAGGAGAGGGCGGCCAGGCCGAGCTGCACCGCGCCGCCGATCCGGCGCGCGACCAGAGCTATTTCCTGTTCGCGACGACGCGGAGGCAGCTCGACTATCTGCGTTTCCCGCTTGGCGGCATGCCCAAGCCGCGCGTCCGCGAGATCGCAGCCGAGCTCGGCCTGGGTATCGCGGCAAAGCCAGACAGCCAGGATATCTGCTTCGTTCCCGACGGCGATTATGCGAGCATCGTCAAGCGGTTACGGCCTGAAGCGGCGGACGAGGGCGAGATCGTCGACTTGGAAGGGCGGGTGCTCGGCCGGCATAAGGGGCTGATCCACTTCACCGTCGGCCAACGCCGTGGCATCGAGATCGGCGGCAGCCCCGAGCCGCTCTACGTCGTCCGGCTCGATACGGCCGCCAGGCGCCTCGTGGTGGGTCCGCGCCGCGCGCTGGCGGTGTCGGCGGCGATGCTCGACGGCGTCAACTGGATCGGGAAGGCGCATGAAGGCCCGGTCACCGCCAAGGTCCGCTCGCTCGCCAAGCCGGTGCCGGCGCGGTTCGAGGGTGGCGCGGTCTGGTTCGACCAGCCCGAATATGGCGTCGCGCCCGGGCAGGCGGCGGTGCTCTATGCGGGCGATCGGGTGCTCGGCGGCGGCTGGATCCGTGAGACGGTGGCGGGGGAGTTGGTCGCGGCCTGAACGTCGCGCCTTCCGCCCTCCTGTCAGAAGCGGACGCGGGGCATCGCAGCTTGCGCGGCGGCACACGCGACGTCGGGTCGGGAGCGGACTGCCCGCTCCCGACCCGATTGCAAAAATTTCTGAAACATCAGGGGGTGTGCATAGCCAACTCGTCGACGCTCTTGCTAACCAGGACATTCACCGCAACGCGGCGGTTCTGTGCCTTGCCTTCGGCAGTGTCATTGCTCGCCAACGGGTCCGCTTTGGCCATCCCTGTCGGGGTAAGCATGCGATAGGGTTTCCAGCCGCAGGCCTGCTGAAGATAATTGATGACGCGGGCGGCTCGTTTTTCACTGAGCTGCTGATTGACTTCGTCGCTGCCGGTCGAGTCAGTGTAGCCGACAACCAGCATCAGGGCGTTTTCCGTCGTCCCCGCCGAGGCTGCTGTGGTGCAGAGTTCGGCTTTGTCCTCAGCGGACAGCTCCGCCTTACCGGTATCGAAGTGCACGTTCGTCGTGCTCTTGATGTTATATTTGTCGATATCGCCCATGCGGCCGCGCAGCGCCTCCGTTGCCGCGGATTGCTGATCAAAGCGCTCCGCAGTCGCGTTATGGATCATTGTCGCCGTCTTGAGGTCGCTATTCCGAAAACTGATCTGCCTCGCCACCAGAACGCCGTCCGATCGCCCATCGGCCGCTTGCAAAGTTTTGACGGTGACCGGCAGTCCGTTGAGCAGCGAGCTTGCGGCAAGCTTACTGCGATTGCCGGACTTGATTCGTGTCGCATCATTGATGGCAATTATCGTACTGCTCCCATCGGCCGTCGTGACGTTCATCTTGTCCCCTTTGCGGGCGGAGATGACACCTTTGATCACAGGCCCTTTGGTCATCGCGGTCGCCTCGGTCGCGGCTACGCCATTTACGACGATGCCGGCATCTGACGCGTTCTGCTGCTGCGCAGACAAGCTGCCCGCCGCAGGCACGGCCAGCATGGCAAGCACGAAGCGGACTCCTAATCTTTTTGGAATGACACGCATTAGACGACTCCTTCAACTCCCCCAGCCTGTTCTGCGTGTTCAGATTAACCTTTCTGGCACATGAACACTCGCGGCGAGTCGGTTGCCCGAGAGGGTAATTGGAGCGCGTTGTGCGGTGGACGGATTCCGGTCTGCTGACCGGCCGCTCTCGGACGAGCGAATCGCCGGTCCCGCACCTGCACGTTCGTGCCACAATTCCGGAATGGCCGACATGGATCGTCGGCTGGCATCCCGCCCTATCCGTTCGCGATTCTCACAATCTCGTCTCTCCGCCGTCGCCGTTGCTGCCGGCGGGATCGGGGTGGATCAGGATCTCGACCCCGGGGAAGGCTTCGCGCAACTTGTCCTCGACCTCGTCCATTACCCGGTGCGCCGCGCCAACCGTCATGTCGGGATCGACCCATACGTGGAATTGGACGAAGTCGTGATGGCCGGCGGTGCGGGTCCTGAGGTCGTGGATGCCGCGCAGCTCGGGGTGGCGGTTGGCGACCTCGACGAAGGCGCGGCGGCGCTCCTCGGGCCACTCATGATCCATCAGTTGATCGATCGCCTTTTGCGAGGCCGTATAGGCATTGTAGAGCAGCCACAGCGCAATGCCGGCTCCGACCACCGCATCGGCACCCCTGATGCCCGCCATCTGGTCGAGCAGCAACGCCGCGATCACGGCGGCATTGAGCGCGAGGTCGCTCTGATAATGGATCCGGTCGGCACCGATGGCAAGCGAACCGGTCCGCGCGATCACGCGGCTCTGATAGCTGACTAGCAGCAGAGTCAGCGCCACCGAGACCAGCGCGACGCCAATGCCGGTTCCGGCGTCCGAGGTGCGGGCACCGGCTATCAACTGCCCTACCGATTGGGCGGCGATCCAGAAGGCCGAGAGGCTGATCAGCACGACCTGGAAGAAGGCGGCGATCGCCTCGGCCTTGCCATGGCCAAAGCGGTGCTGGCGGTCGGCGGGAGCCGCGGCGAGGCGTACACTGTAGAGCGTGACCAGCGAGGCGATCAGGTCGAGCCCGCTATCGGCCAGCGCGCCGAGCATCGCGGCCGATCCGGTCTTCCAGCTCGCATAGCCCTTGAGCGCGACGAGGATCGTCGCGACGGCGACCGACGCAATCCCGGCTCTGACGTTGGAAGCGAACGTCATGGGTAGAGCAGGCCCTGACTCCAGTCGTCGCCTTTCCGGGTGAACGACCGACGCTCGTGAAGACGGTGCGCCCGGTCCTGCCAGAACTCGATTCTCTCGGGGGTCACGCGGAAGCCCGACCAGTGCGGCGGGCGCGGCACGTCACGACCTTCGAACCGCTCGACCGTCGCCTCGTACCGCGCTTCGAAGGTAGCGCGGCTGTCGAGTGGGCGTGACTGGTCCGAAGCCCAGGCGCCGAGCTGCGACTCGCGCATCCGCGAGGCGAAATAGCCGTCACTCTCGGCATCCGTCACCCGGATCGCGTGCCCCTCGATGCGGATCTGGCGGCGCAGCGATTTCCAGTGGAACAGCAGAGCGACGCGGTTGTTGCCGATGATGTCACCCGCCTTGCGGCTCTCCATATTGGTATAGAAGACGAAGCCGCGCGCGTCGTGGCCCTTGAGCAGCACCATCCGCACTGAGGGCCGGCCTTCGCCATCGACAGTCGCGAGCGCCATCGCCTGGGGATCGTTCGGCTCCGACGCGCACGCCTCGGCATACCAGCCGTCGAACAGGGAGAAGGGATCGTCACTCATGGGTTCACACTACCGCGGCCGCCGCTTCGGTGCGCCCGGCATCCATCGCGGCCACGATGCGATCGAGCGCGACGCCGAGCTCGGTTCGATCGGCCGCCACGCCTAGGCATAAGCGAACCCCGGAGATCAGGCGAGGGTCGACCAGCGGCGCGGAGGGCGGCGTGAGTTCCACCCCGGCGCGCATCGCCCGTGCGACCATGCGTTCGGCCTCGAGCTCCGGCATCGGCAGCCAGACATGGGGACAGCGGGGATCTGCGGGCGGACTAATCGCATCGCCCAACCGATCGGCGGCCAAGCGGTTGCGCAGGATCATCTCGGCTTGCGTCTCTGCGACGATTTCGTCGGCCGACCCGTCCTCGATCCATTGGCATGCGATCAGCGATCCCATCGCCGGCGGCGAATAGATGCGCGCCCGGATCAGCCGCAGCACATTGTCGAGACGGGTTTCGTCGGGAACCAGCAGGAAGCCGGTGCGCAGCCCTGGGGCGAGCGCCTTCGACGCTCCGTTGATGTAGAAGCAGCGCTCCGGGGCATAGCTGGTCAGCGGCGGCGGCGCATTGCCGATCGCGAAGGCCGAATAGAGGTCGTCCTCGACAATCCAGACATCGTGCTTGCGCGCGATCTCGGCGATGTCGGCGCGGCGCTTGTCGTCCATGATGCGCCCGGTGGGGTTCTGCAGCGTCGGCAAGGTATAGAGCACCCGAGCGCCCGCCGCCGCCGCCCGCTCGAGGGCATCGGGCAGCAGGCCCTGTCCGTCCATCTCGAGGCCGAGGGTGCGATAGCCGCCCGCCTGCGCGATCGACCGGACGCCGAAATAAGTCGCCGCCTCGGTCATGATCGTGTCGCCGGGCCGGCACAGCGTATCGATCGCGAGCATCATTGCCTGCTGACCGCCGGCGGTGATGATCAGTCGGTCGGCGCGGATATCGTTCAGCCCGCTGATCCGCCTCAGCCAGTTGGCCGCAATGCGGCGATGGGCGTCGATGCCGGCGGGGGGTGCATAATCGAGATAGCGGACGATGTCGGCGTGCTTGCTCAACTTGTTCAGGGTGGTGGCGAAGCGGCGTTGGGTCGAGGATAGGGGCGGCAGGTTGCGTGCCAGGTCGATCCGGCCCTCGCTCGCGCGTTGGGGCAAGGCATTGTCGGCGACGAAGCTGCCGCGACCGACCGTCGCGGTGACCAGCCCCTGTCTCGCCGCCTCGCCATAGACCGCCGTGACGGTGCCGATGCCGATCCCCAGCTGATGGGCGAGTTCGCGGTGCGGGGGCAATTTGGTGCCGGGCGGCAGGCGCCCTTGGCCGATATCCCGCCGAAGCGCCGCCAGCAGCCGGCCGGAGACGGTGTCGGCATCATCACGAAGAGCAGGAAGCCACTTCATCCCATACCTTTAATGTCATGATGACAATATCAACTTTGACTTATCATACAATGCACGGCAATCGAGCCATGTCAATGCCAGACAGGATAGGGACAATGAGACAGATATGGACGACACTCCTCGCTAGTTTTTGTCTGCTCGGCTTCGCCGCCATGGTTTCGGCCGCGGCGATCGCAGTGGCTACGGAGCGCCCCGACGCACGTTCGGAAGGCCGGGCGATGATGATTGAAGCACAATATCGTCTCGCTCAAGCGATCAAGCGATAGTCGTCGCCCTCTGGCCGCTCTCCGGACCTTCGACACTGCCGTGGCCGTGTCGTCGGTTGCCTGCTGGTGCCAGCCCATTGAACCGGCCTGGCACGTCTGGCGTAACACAAGCTTCACAAGTCTTCATTGCACTGCACAACGGGATGTGCTGATTCTCCCGCTATGATTCAGGCGGCGCTGCACCACCAGACGATCTATCGCTACGATCACCCGGTGCTGCTCGGTCCCCAAGTGATCCGGCTGAGGCCCGCGGCGCACAGCCGCACCGCGGTGAACAACTATTCGTTACGGATCGCGCCCGAAAATCACTTCATCAATTGGCAGCAGGATCCGCACGGCAATTGGCTGGCTCGGCTGGTCTTCCCCGAGCGGACCAACGAGTTCTCGGTAACCGTCGACCTGATCGCCGATCTGGCGGTGGTCAATCCGTTCGATTTCTTCGTAGAGGATTATGCCGAGGAACGGCCGTTCACCTATGCGCCCGTCTTGGCGACCGATCTCGCCGCCTATTTCGATCTCGAGCCGCAGGGCCCGCTGTTCGAGGAATTTGTCGGCCAGTTCGCCGATGGGCGCGCGCGCACGATCGACTTTCTCGTCGATCTCAATGTCGCGCTCAACCGGCGCGTCCATTATGTGATCCGCATGGAGCCGGGCGTGCAATCGCCCGAGGAAACGCTGTCGATCGGCAGCGGCAGCTGCCGCGACTCGGCCTGGCTGCTGGTCCAGGCGGCGCGCCGGCTCGGGCTCGCGGCGCGCTTCGTGTCGGGCTACTCGATCCAGCTGACCCCCGATGTCGTTCCGCTCGAAGGCCCAAGGGGCGTGCCGCAGGACGTCTGCGATCTCCATGCCTGGGCCGAGGTCTATGTGCCCGGAGCGGGCTGGATCGGCATGGACGGGACCTCGGGCATGTTTGCGGGCGAGGGTCATATTCCGCTCGCCGCGACCCCGCATCACCGCTCGGCCACACCGATAGAAGGGGCGTTGCTCGAGCCGGCCCATGTCGATTTTCATTTCGACATGACGGTCCAGCGCATCGCCGAGGCAGTTCGGATCACCAAGCCCTTCACCGATGCGCGCTGGGAAGCGCTCGACGCGCTCGGCGAAAAGGTCGACGCCGATTTGCGGGCGCAGGACGTACGGCTGACCACAGGCGGCGAGCCGACCTTCGTCGCTCTCGACGATCCGGAGGCTCCCGAGTGGAATGGCGATGCCGTCGGCCCGACCAAGGCAGGCTATGCCGACCGGTTGATCCGCAAGCTGCGCGAGCGTTATGCGCCGGGTGGCATGCTCCATCACGGCCAGGGCAAATGGTATCCTGGCGAAAGCCTGCCGCGCTGGGGCTATTCGGTCTATTGGCGCACCGACGGCCTGCCCGTCTGGAACGACGCCAGCCTGATCGCGGGTGGCGAGACCGGCAAGGCGGTGACCAGCGACGATGCCGGGGCGTTCCTCGCCGAGATCGCCGAGGGGCTCGGCGTGGGTGGTGAGATGGTGCAGGAAGCCTATGAGGACGGCATCGATTGGGCGGTCAAGGAAGCTCAGCTGCCGGAGAATGTCGACCCGACCGATCCCAAGATCGACGATCCCGAAGCGCGGCACCGCATGGTCAAGGCGTTCGAGCACGGCCTGAGCAAGCCGGTCGGCCATGTCCTGCCGATCCAGCGCTGGAACGCCAGGCAGGCGACGGCACCCGGCCGCTGGCGTTCGGAACGCTGGCAGGTTCGTCGAGGCAAGCTGTTCGTGATGCCGGGGGACGCCGCGATCGGCTACCGGCTGCCGCTCGGCTCGCTGCCCTATGTGCCACCGTCCGACTATCCCTATCTCCACGTGCAGGACCCGACCGACGTGCGCGGTCCGCTGCCCGATTTCCGGACGGAGCGCAGCCAGGCGCTGGCGCAGCGGGCCGAGATGATCGCACCCGTGACCGGCGCCGCCGCGCCGCAGGAGCGGCAGGAGCAGAAAATCATGGAAGGCGCGGTGCGGACGGCGATGACGACGGAATCGCGCGGCGACCATATTGCTGTCTTCCTGCCGCCGACCGAGAAGCTCGAGGATTATCTCGAGCTGGTCGCCGAGATCGAGGCGACCGCGGCGCGCACGCGGGTTCCGGTCCGCATCGAGGGCTACGGCCCGCCGCCCGATCCGCGTCTCAACGTCCTGAAGGTGACTCCCGATCCGGGTGTGATCGAAGTCAATGTTCAGCCCGCTGCGAGCTGGGCCGAGACGGTCGACATCACCACCGGCCTCTACGAGCTCGCCCGGGAGACTGGGCTGACCGCCGACAAGTTCATGATCGATGGCCGCGCGATCGGTACCGGCGGCGGGAACCATATCGTGCTGGGCGGCCGCTCGGTGGACGATTCGCCGTTTATCCGCCGGCCCGACATGCTCAAGAGCTTCATCCTTTACTGGCAACGCCATCCGGCGTTGAGCTATCTCTTCTCCGGACTGTTCATCGGGCCGACCAGCCAGGCGCCACGGATCGACGAGGCGCGCCATGATGGGCTGTACGAGCTGGAAATCGCGCTGGCGCAGGTGCCGGCGCCGGGCCAGGGCGCGGCGCCGTCGCCCTGGGTGATCGACCGGCTGTTCCGCAACCTGCTCGTCGACGTCACCGGGAACACCCACCGCACCGAAATATGTATAGACAAAATGTTCTCACCCGACGGACCGGCCGGCCGGCTGGGGCTGCTCGAGTTCCGCGGCTTCGAAATGCCGCCGGACGCCAAGATGAGCCTCGCCCAGCAATTGCTGTTGCGCGCGCTTACCGCCTGGTTTTGGCGTGAGCCGGTAAAGGGCGGGCTGGTTCGCTGGGGCACGGCGTTGCACGATCGATTCCTGCTGCCGTATTTCGTCTGGGCCGACTTCATGGAGGTGCTCGGCGACCTGCGCGACGCGGGCTATGATTTCGATCCAGCCTGGTTCGAGGCGCAGCGTCAGTTTCGCTTCCCGGTGCACGGCGCGGTTTCGGCCGGCGGCGTGACCCTCGAAATCACCCATGCGCTCGAGCCCTGGCATGTGCTGGGCGAAACCGGCGCGATCGGCGGCACCGTCCGCTATGTCGACAGCTCCACCGAACGGCTCCAGGTCAGGGCGAGCGGGCTGGTACCCGGGCGCCATATCGTCGCGGTCAACGGCCGCGCCGTGCCTATGATGCCGACCGGCGTGCCGGGCGAGGCGGTCGGCGGGGTGCGGTACAAGGCGTGGAAGCCCTCCAACTGCCTTCATCCGCTGCTCGACGCCGATGCCCCGCTGACGTTCGATCTGCTCGACAAGTGGAATGGCCGTTCGCTAGGCGGGTGCGTCTATCATGTCGCGCATCCGGGAGGGCGCAGTTATGACACCATTCCGATCAACGACCTCGAAGCCGAGGCGCGGCGCCGCGCGCGATTCCAGGATCACGGCCACACGCCCGGTCCGGTGACAATCCCGCTGATGGAACGCGCCAGCGAATTCCCGGTGACGCTCGATCTTCGCGCGCCGCCCGCCTGGTGAGCACCGCCATGCAGGGGGACATGACGGCCGAACTGCCGGGCATGCCGAGCCTCGGCGAAGGCTGGCTGCAGAGCTACGTCGCCAAGGCTGGAATCGCGGACGCGCTGCGCGGCGATGTCGGGCGAGGCGCCAAATGGTGGCACCAGCTGTTCGAAGGTGTCGGCGGACTGAGCGAAGGCCGCCTCGATCTGCTCCAGCAGCGCATGGCGCGGCAGGTTCAGGAACTGGGCATCTCGTTCCGCTTGCCGGGCGAGGAGCGCGAGCGGCCCTGGCCGGTATCGGCGATGCCGCTGCTGATCGGCGAGGACGACTGGTCGATCATCGCCGAGGGCGTGGTGCAGCGCGCCGAACTGCTCGAACGGCTGCTCGACGACATCTTCGGCGATCAGCAGCTCGTTGCATCGGGCGCGATGCCCGCCGCCCTGATCACCGGCAGCCGCGCCTATTGGCGATCGCAGATCGGCGTCAAGCCGCCCGGCGGCCATCATCTGTATATCTATGCCGCCGATCTGTGCCGCGATCCCACCGGCGAATGGCGCGTGCTGGACGATCATGTCCGCGCCCCGGTCGGCGCCGGCTACGCACTCGAGAACCGGCTGGCTTCGACGCGCCTGATGGGCGCGTTGCAGACCCGGCTGCATGTCGAGCGCCTCGCGCCCTTCTTCTCCGCCTTCCGCGAAGGTCTGTCCGCGGTCTGCCGACGTTCCGAACCGCGCATCGGCCTGCTTACGCCCGGGCGCTTCAATCAGAGCTATACCGAGCAGGCGCATCTCGCGCGCTATCTCGGCCTTCTGCTCGTGGAGGGAAGCGATCTCGCCGTACGGGAGGACGGCTTGTTCGTGCGCACGATCGAGGGGCTCAAGCGAGTCGACGCGCTGTGGCGCCGGATCGACTCGCGCCTGCTCGATCCGCTCGCCTTCGACGCGACCTCGGCGATCGGCGTGCCCGGGCTGATGGATGCGATGGCGGCGGGACAGGTGGTGATCGCCAACGCACCCGGTGCCGGAGTGGTCGAATCTACCGCGATGGCTGCCTTCCTGCCTTCGCTGTCGCGGCGGCTGTTCGGCGAGGACCTCAAGCTTCCCAACATCGCGACCTGGTGGTGCGGCCAAGAGGCGCCCCGTGCCGAGGTTGAGAAACGCCTCGACGAGATGTTGATCGCCCCCGCTTTTTCCGAGGTGCCGGTGGGCTTGCCGCGCGCACGGCCGGTGCTCGCCTCCTTGCTCAGCGGCGCTGAGCGCGCGGCGCTGCTCGCCGACATGCGCCGCCGGCCCGAGGACTATGTCGCGCAGGAGGATGTCCATCTGTCGACAACGCCGGCGGTCCAGGACGGCCAGCTGGTGCCGCGCCCGTTCACCGTGCGGGTCTTCGCCGCGCGCGGCCGCGACGGA